>JAZOTJ010000073.1:0-16300 GCA_045657585.1 Clostridia bacterium
CATGCTAATGCGATTTTTGTATATCTGAGAAAAACTAATGCAATATCTAATGTAAAATCAAGATATTTTGTTGACCAAATATTTGTTATATGTTATAATTTAATAGTGTTTTGGTATTTAATTATCCAGCAAAATTCAAGAAATAACTATTAGTGGCAAGAGAGTCTATAATATTGCAACTAATTTCGAACAGATACAGTAAGGAAGGTTTTATAATGGGAAAAGAAATACAGAAAGAATGTATGTTTTGCGGACAACAGGCAAGTACATCACTTGAGGAAAATTCTACATATCGTTTTGTTAAATGCCCTGTTTGTGGGATATACAACCAACAAATTCTTGAAAACGCATTTGGAGTATTATTTAAAAATGAGATTGCTGCCTTTTTATATCATTCTGATAAAGCCGCCAAACCTCCTTTTGAAAGTAATAACTTTGTTTTTCTGGGTTCTAAATCCACCTATGATAATCAAAAAGAAAAACATCCATATTCATATTATGCATCGGAGGATGAAATAAAAGCTTTCTATCCTAAAAACTTTTCTGAACAAGTAGATTCAGCACTGATAGGCTTTGCAAAAAAATCGGATTATGTAGGAAAAGTCATTGATTATACAAAAGAAGAATTCTATAGTGCTATATTTATAAAACGACATGATAAAGAGGGCAATAAATTACCTAGTGAAGCAATAAGGAGACAATTTCACATAATAAAATCATTTTTTTCGGAAAATGAATATGTAAAGATAAATGAGTTTGACACATGTTTCGAAGCAATTATACGTCCGAATGGTTGGAAAAGAGTTGATCAAATTCAAAAGCAACGACCCGAAAACTCAAATACAGTATTTATTGCTATGTCTTTTTCTGACAAAATGAAGGAAACCAGAGAAACAATAAAAAAAGCTCTCATTGCAAATGGTTTTACACCTCGTATCATGGATGAAATCGAACACAATCATCAAATTGTTCCTGAAATGCTTTATGAAATAAGACAGTCAAAATTTGTAATTGCTGAGCTAACAGAGCATAATAATGGTGCATATTTTGAAGCAGGATATGCTTTAGGAATTGGTAAAGAAGTAATTCAAATATGTAATAAAAACAAATTTGGTGAAGATGGACATTTTGATGTAAAACAAATAAATACTGTACTGTGGGAGAGTCAAGACGATTTACTCACAAAACTTGATGCCAGAATTAGAGCCACAATATCTTAATTGGATTAGATAATAGATATGAAGTTTAATTACAAAACACAACAATACCAGACTGATGTAGCTAAAGAAGTATGTAATGTATTTGTACGACAGGGCTATTGTCAGTTTATACACCAATTAAAATTTATATAATGATTACAATTATTATATTGTTGATACAGAAACTAATTATGTTGATCAAAAATATCACTATAAAACACAGAAGAATTTTCTGCTTGATATAGCTCTCTCCACTTTTTTTAAAACTGCCACTAAACTGCCACCAAATTCGAAATAAAATCAATTTTTATAGTTGTTTCTATTTTCCTACTTTTTTCTGCTTATACATTAAATAAGTGGCTTATCTATGCTATTTTACATAACTCTAATTAACAACAGATAAAAGTAGCAAATGTTAATCAATCATTAAGGTAATGGACTTAAAATCCTGTGGGAAGAGATTCCCGTGTCGGTTCGACCCCGACCTCGAGCACCAAGTCGGAACAGGTTAGCCTGTTCCGACTTTTTTTATAATGTTATTAAATTTTGCCATAAAATTTATAATTTTTTTGCTTTTTTCACTAAGTTTTATAATTTTTTTAAAAAAAACTTGATTTTATCGCTTTATTATGATAAAGTATTATCATACTATTACGATCGGAGGAATATTAATGTCTTCACTTGCTTCAATGACAGTGTCTGAAGTCATTTTGAATTTATTGGAGGGCTTTGCCCAAAACGGAGTCATATTTATACTTACCCTGCTTTTTGCAATTCCGCTGGGACTTGTTGTCACCTTTGGTTCAATGTCAAAATGGGCACCACTTTCATTTATAAACCGTTTTATTAAAGAGTCTTCCAAAAAAAATCTTCTATTATATATAGCTAATTTTAAACCAATAAGCTTTATAACAAGAATATTTGTATGGATTATCAGAGGAACTCCGCTGATGCTTCAGCTGTTCGTATTCTTATATGCACCGGGACTTCTCTTTGGTATGCCAAACCGTGACAGAATCACTGCCGCTATAGTTGCCTTTGTAATTAATTATGCTGCTTATTTTTCAGAAATTTACAGAGCAGGAATTGAAAATGTGGCAAAAGGTCAATACGAAGCAGGTCAGGTGCTCGGAATGACAAAAACTCAGGTTTTCTTTAAAGTCGTACTATTTCAGGTTATAAAAAATATCACACCGCCGATGAGTAATGAGGTTATCACTCTTGTAAAGGATACATCTTTGGTAAGAGTTATCGGCGTTACCGAAATCATTATGCATGCCGAAAGATTTACAAAAGCAGGTATCATATGGCCACTGTTCTCAACAGGACTCTACTTCCTATTGTTCAACGGTATTCTAACAATTCTGCTTAGTAAAATCGAAAAAAAAATGAACTACTACCACAATTAATTCCGGTATAGAAAGGAACAAAGATATGTCTATCTTAAAAATAGAAAACCTTAAAAAAAGCTTTGGTAAGACAGAAGTCTTAAAGGATATCAGTTTTGAGATGAACGAGGGCGAGGTTATTGCTATTCTTGGCTCATCAGGAAGCGGAAAAACTACACTGCTAAGATGTGTGAACTTTCTGGAAAAAGCTGATAACGGAAAAATTTATGTTAACGATGAGTTAATCTATGATGCAAAAACCGCATCAAAAATTACATCTAAACAAGCCCGTGAAAATCAGCTGAATTTCGGACTTGTTTTCCAGTCCTTTAATCTTTTTCCGCAATACAATGTTTTTGAAAATGTGACACTTGCTCCGAAGCTATTGGCAAAAGAAGAAAAAAATGAAGAAAAACTTTCACAAATAGATGAAAAAGCAAAGGATATTCTTGCAAAAGTTGGACTATCAGAAAAACTTAACAACTATCCTTGCGAATTATCCGGTGGTCAGCAACAGAGAGTTTCAATTGCAAGAGCATTGATGCTCGACCCTAAAGTTTTATTTTTTGACGAGCCTACATCAGCTCTTGACCCTGAATTGACAGGCGAAATTCTAAAGGTTATAAAATCATTGGCTGCAAAAAACACAACAATGATTATTGTTACTCACGAAATTGAATTCGCAAAAAATGTTGCCGACAGAATTATCTTTATGGATGACGGAGTTATTGCCGAAGACGGAACTCCTGAGGAAGTAATTGATAATCCGAAGAATGAAAGAACAAGATTGTTCCTGCAAAAATTCAACGAACTCAAGTAATAATTTTTATGCATTTGAATACAATATACCATATTACTATTTGAATTTGGGTGATTGATATGGGTTATTGTTATTCTAATCTGCTAAAAGACTGTAATAAACTTATTAATACCTATTCTTTCGCCGATATGTTTTCTATCGGCGAAAGTGTTATGGAGAAAAAAATATTTTGTATTAAGATAGGTACGGGCGAAAAAAAACTGTTTATAAATGGCTCACATCACGGGTTGGAGTATCTTACCTCCTCATTTATTATGAAATTCTTGCATAGACTTTGTAATGCTTATTATAATCGTGAAAATATGCTTTCATATGATATTTGCGAGCTTTTGGAAAATGTCAGTCTGTATGCAGTCCCGATGGTAAACCCTGATGGAGTTGATATCGCAGTAAATGGTATTGACATAACAAATCCTTACCACCAGAAGCTGATAAGCAAGGTGGGAATACATAGCTTTAACAAGGTATGGCAGGCAAATGTCAACGGAGTTGATATAAACCACAACTATGATGCAAACTGGAAGCCTGTTATAGAACACCCTTCCCCATCAAAATATGCAGGACCATATTCCGAGAGTGAGCCTGAGACAAAAGCAATTGTTGATTTTGTGAGAAGCGAAAATTTTGATATGCTTATTGCATTTCACTCACAGGGTGGTGAAATATACTATGACTTTGACGGTTCTCTGTCAGAAAATTCTCTGGAAATTGCAACGCATATGGCAAATGCCGCAGGCTACACTGTCGCAATCCCAACAGGTTCAGCCTCTTTCGGCGGATGCAAGGACTGGTTTATAAAGGAATTTGGAAAAGCAGGCTTTACTGTTGAAATAGGTCATGGCAGAAATCCCCTACCTGATGAAATGCTTGATAAAATATATGAAAATAATGCAAAAATAGTGTTATGCGCTATGAAAGATATTATAGAAGTGAAAGGATAAAATATGATTACTGTTCCACAACCGAAAAATGTATTTGAAATTTTTTTAGAGCTTACAAAAATCCCGAGAGGTTCGGGTAACACAAAAGCAGTCAGCGATTATTGTGTTGATTTTGCCAAGCGCAACTCACTCTGGTGCAGACAGGACAATGCAAATAATGTAGTAATTAAGAAAGATGCATCAAAGGGTTATGAAGACTTTGCTCCTGTTATAATTCAGGGACATCTTGATATGGTTTGCGAAAAAACTCCTGATAATCCTATCAATTTTGAAGCAGATGCTCTTGAAATTTTGACAGATGGCGAATTTATTTTCGCAAACAACACAACCTTAGGGGGCGATGATGGCATCGCTGTTGCTTATGCTCTTGCTCTTTTAGAATCAAATGATATTTCACATCCTGCTCTTGAGGTAATTCTGACATCTGATGAAGAAACAGGAATGGATGGCGCAATTGCTCTCGATTGCAGTGATTTAAAATCAAAAACGCTGTTGAATATCGACTCAGAACAGGAAGGAATTTTTACCGTAAGCTGTGCAGGCGGAATTAATGTATATGGAGAATTGGCACTTGATTTTAAAACTGAGAATATAAGCGGTATAAGTATAAAAATATGTGGTCTGAAGGGCGGACACTCAGGTGTTGAAATTGACAAAAAAAGGGCTGATGCAAACATTGTTGCAGGCAGATTGCTACAGAAACTATGCGAAAATACTGAAGTAAGACTTTCATCAATCAATGGCGGTCTGAAAGGAAATGCGATTCCTTCAGAATGTAATATGGTTTTATGCCTTGACTACAATGAATGTGTGAAAACTATCATTTCGGATTTTGAAAATCTTGTTAAGGAAGAATTCAAAAATACCGATGAGGGTATAACAATCACTGTAACACCTTTTACAGATGATGCAAAACTCATTTCATATGAGGAAACAAAAAATGTCGCCTCTCTCATTTCAAAAATGCCTGACGGAATAAAAAGTATGAGTGAAGATATAGAAGGTCTTGTTAAGACTTCCTCAAATCTTGGAATTTTGAAAACAACTGATGGCGGTCTGTCATTCTTATCATCTGTCAGAAGCAGTGACGAGTCCGAAAAATCACAATACAGTGATGAAATTGTAAAACATATTACAACTCATAATGGTGTTGCAAAAAAGAGTGACGGTTATCCTGCCTGGGAATACCTTGAAAATTCACCTTTGAGAACTGTAATGTGCAGAGTTTACGAAAAAATGTATCAGAAAAAGCCTGTGACCGAGGCAATCCATGCAGGATTGGAATGCGGAATTTTCTGCGGAAAAATTAAAGGTCTTGATTGTGTTTCATTCGGTCCTGACATTCCTGATATCCACACTCCGAAGGAAAGACTCAACATTAAATCAGTTGAAAGAACATGGGAATTTTTAAAAAATGTTTTAAAAGAGCTAAAAATAGAAAACAGGAATTTGCAATAAAGCAAATTCCTGTTTTTTTATTCTGTAATATGAATTTTTGTGTAAAGAGGGATATTGTCCCACAAATACTGTATGTCATCAGGATGCATACGAATGCAACCAAGCGAAATCTTCATACCAAGTCTTCCGTCATAAAATGTTCCGTCATACTTAACCAGTGTTGAGTGCATCGCATATCCGCCATGAAATCTCATAACTGGTCCACAGTAATACTTCGGATATGACCATCTTTTTTCCTTTGAATAATATTCAAATGTGCCTGTTATTGTCGGGGTGTGTGGAGCACCAATAGAACATGGATATGTTTTCTGAACAATCCAGTTGCCTTTTTCACCCTTAAATAATGTAACACAAAAGTCTGACTTGTCAATCCATATCAGATAGTTAGTCCTGCTTGAAATACCTGTTGAGTTTATATATGCCTCTTTTTCCTCATACTGTGATTTCACTGTTATAACATCAACATTTAATTCATCATTATAATATGTTGCAAGCACATCTGCGCCCAAAGCTTCGCAGGTAAATCGAAGCGGAACATACATCAGGGTATTAATTCTTGTCGGTGCGACAGGCAAAACCACATCCTTGCCTGAATATGCCTCAAGCTCAGATAATGTCATTACCACATTTTTGTCATCAACCTTGATTTCAAGCTTTCCTGTTTCTCCATCAAATACCGTCTTATCTTCCCATAAATCAAACATATTCATTACATCAACCAGTGAAATCATACAATTTCCATCAACAAATGCAATCGGATGTTCAGTTTTGTATTTCGAAAAATTATGTGATAATTTTATCTTTTGCTGCTCGACAGGATAGAGTGTCATAGAAATCTTTTCCTGAGTATTTAATAAAATCTTTGAACCAATACCATAATATTCATCAAGATATTTAATGCAATCAGCATCATTTAAGCAGGAAATATAGAACTCTTCCCCATCAGCACATTCTCCCACTTCAAAGGTAAGTGTTCTTGTCACACCAATTGCATTTACCTCAAGCTGAGATACTGCCATCTCATTAAAATTCCTGTCATAGAGCACCATATTGCAGGTTGACGGCTTGAAATTCTCAATCTCCCCTATATAAATATCCGCCTCAACAGTTGAATTTATCTCTTTGGCATACACCGCTGACATATTTAGAATAAGTATTATGCATAACAATAAAAGCTTTTTCATATGGTTGTCACCTTTTACACATAAAATACTATGTTTCTTACTCTGTATATGCAAGCGTTGTGTAGAATGCAAGATTTGGCTGAGTATTGTCAAGTCTGCCATACTGCACAACAATTTCTGTGTTTGATGAAAGCTTCATTGCATACTGTGTTTCAAACGGAACCTTAAAACCGCACATATCGTCAATATTATTGGTGCGGAAACAACGGACTCTGCCTGCCTTTACAGTCCATTTAATATCCTCGTATGCATCCTTATCCACAAAGAAAAGCTTTACATTAATTTCAGCATCCTTTTTTGAATCATTTACTATAATTACAGATTCGTGTCCCTTTGCAACACCCTCGCCTTCAGGTGGAAGCTCACAATCAGGGATAATCCATTCTTTTTTACCAATAGCCATTTGTAATTTCTCCTTTACTTTTATTTATTAAAGGGGTGCAGTTAACTACACCCCCTCTATGTCATTAAAATTCAAGCTCTACTAAACCTTTTTTGAGGTAATCTGTCATAGATGTGCAACCATCTTCTGTGATGGCAACACCCTTTTCCCAACGAACACCAAAACCATCACCTGAGATGAATGTATCAACCTGGAATGTCATATTAGGCTCTAACTTATAATCAGAGATTGTTTCCATCCACGGAGCCTCAACTTCAATCATTCCTGTTCCGTGACAAGGGCCATATACGAAGTTTTTAGCAAGACCTGCATCTTCATAAAGCTTATAGAATCCCTTAGCCACATCACTTGCAATTACACCTGCTTTTAACTGATCAACTGTCCAGTTGTGAGCCTCTAAACAGAAATCAACAATTCTTCTTCTCTCACCTGTAAGCTTACCCATAACAACAGGAAGACCGATTGCAGGCGAATAACCGTCAATTTTAGCAGACAAGTTAAGTTGCACTATATCACCCTTGTTAATTGTTCTGTAGCCTGAACGGCTGATAGCGTGGCTTGTTGATTTTTCACTGAATACATACATAGGCAGACCTTCATACTCCGCGCCTTCTTCATAAATTACACGCTGAGCAATACCAACCATCTGAAGTTCAGTTACCCCCGGCTTCAGGTTTCTGATAACCTCGTCTGTCGCAAGGTCAACAATTCTGAAGCCTTCCTTGATACAGGCAAGCTCGTTTGCACTCTTAATCTTTCTGAGCTCAACCATAATATCGTTGCATTTTGAAATTTCAGCTTTCGGGAAACTTTCTTTTAAGCCCTCATAAATAGGAAGTGTGCATTCAACATAGCTTCCAAGACCTATTTTAATATTATCGCCTGTTACGCCGATTGCCTTGAATACATCTTTAAAGGTTGATGCCTGAAGCTCAGGATATGATGGGTCAGCTGATTCCCTGAACTCTCTTAAGCAGAAAATCTTGTCCATTTTAGCTACATCCTGCGCAAAAATGATACATTCAGGTCCAACCATAAGCGCTGCATCTCCGTTAGCTGCAATAGCAACTCCTGCACGCTCAAAAAGTGGCCAGAAACCGCTGAAATATCTTGCATTGGCATAGTCTGACTCTGTTGAGCAAACCACCATAACATCTAAGCCCTTAGCTGCAACAAGCTTCGCAGCTTTTGCAATTCTTTCCTTGTACTCATAATCCGGTATGCAAATTCTTGCCATAAAAAACACTCCTCTTTTTATTATTAATTAAATTATATAATTACCTCGTTTTTTTGTATTTAGAAAATATTAAGCTATTTTTGCATAATATTAAATTAATTTAATTTTATGTAAATAAATATTGTCTTTTTTTCACTCATGTGATAGAATGTGTAACAGGGTGATATATTATGGATTTTAAGCTGAAAAGTTTTGAAAAAGCAATAGTTGTTTCAAAAATAGCCAACATACACTATTTTGAATTTACCAACCAATTTCATACCTTTAAAGACAAGCACGCATTCCGTGAGCTTCTCTATGTTGACAGCGGTTTTATTCTGGCAGATTCCGAAAATTATACCGGAAAAGTCTGTGAAAATCAGATTCTAATACATAAATCAGATGAAATCCATTCTCTTACCTGCCCTGACAAGGATGCTGCAAATGTTATAATAATAGGATTTGAGTGTAAAAATGATGAACTTGATGTATTCTCAAACAGTCCTGTAACATTAATGGATAATCAAAAAAAACTTCTGACAGAAATAATAAAGGAAGGCAGAAATGTCTTTCTTCCGCCTTATGATGTTCCTAATCAGAAAGATATGAAAAAAAGAAAGGATTACCCGTTTGGTGCAGACCAGCTGATTAAATTAAAGCTTGAAACGCTCTTTATTGAGCTTATCAGGGAAAATAAAAATATTCAGAATGAAGAAAATCACGAATTACTTAATTCCAACATACAACAGGTCTGTGATTATATAAACGAAAATTTCAGACATAAAATCAGTCTTTGCGAGCTTTGTTTTCTTTTCAGTACAAACAAAACCTCACTTTGCGATAACTTCAAAGCAAGCAAGGGCGAAACTATTATTTCATATATAAACAAGCTGAGAATTAAAGAAGCAAAGTTGCTTCTCAGAAGCGGAAAATATAATCTGACACAGATTGCAGATATGGTGGGTTTTTCTTCTGTTCATTATTTCAGCAGAATATTCAAGCAATATGAAAAACAATCTCCCTCAAGTTACATTAATACTATAAAGTCAAGACTTATGATGTGATAAAATTTTGTATAATTTAATTGAAATCAGATACAAATTATAGTATAATGGATAAAAACGAAACATTAAGGAGCAGCTTATGAAGCTAAAAAAATTTTCAAACATAGACAAGGTTTTAGTGTTGTTTGTCGTTTTATCTGCTTTGTATGGCATAATAGCCATATATAGCGCAACCCGTTCTTTCGGGACTTATTCAAACACGGTAATTCAGTCAGGTGCATTGATTTTAGGACTTGGGATAATGACTCTTATATCATTATTTGATTATGAACAGTTTGAAATTTTATTAAAGCCAATTGCCATAGTGTGTATATTTTTATTGATACTTGTAAAAGTTATAGGTACGGCAGGTAACTGGGGAGCTCAGAGCTGGATAAGATTAGGACCGATTGGAATTCAGCCCTCTGAAATCGCAAAAATAGGATTTATTCTGACTTTTTCATACCATTTATCAAAGGTTACTGACAAAATCAACGAGCCAAAAACTCTGTTATTTCTGCTCTTACATCTCGGCATTCCGGCATTGTTAATAATGCTACAACCCGATTTGGGAAGTACAATGGTATTTATTTTTATATTCATTGTGATGGTTTTCACTGCAGGAATAGGAAGAAAATATATTTTAGGTGCACTATCTGCAGGGATTGTTGCCCTGCCGCTTATTTACTTTTTCCTTTTGTCCGACTATCAGAAACATCGTATTCTGGTATTCTTAAATCCAGAGCTTGATAAACTCGGCAGTGGCTACAATGTTATTCAGTCTAAAATTGCAGTCGGCTCAGGCGGATTTTTTGGAAAAGGATACTTAAATGGCACTCAGAATCAGCTCGGATTTCTTCCTACAAAACATACAGATTTCATATTCAGTGTTATATCAGAAGAACTTGGATTCATTGGCGCCGCATTAGTGGTTATTTTCTTATCCGTCATCATCTGGCGCACAATTAAAACTGCTATGAATTCAAGAACTCTCTTCGGGCGATATATTTGTATCGGCGTCAGCGCAATGTTCATTTTCCATTCAGTTGAAAATATCGGGATGTGTATTGGATTAACACCTGTAACAGGAATTCCGCTTCCCTTTTTCAGCTATGGCGGAACTTCTCTATTGACAAATTTGATTGCAGTTGGACTTGTTTTAAGCGTTTCAAATTATTCCAAACGCCGAAAAATTTGACTTTATTTCCTCCTTTTTTAAAGGAGGATTTTTTGTTATGTTAACCTTTCTAATGTGTGGATAACATCGAAAAGTTATCCACATCTGTTTAAAAGTATGTGGATTAACCTATATTTATACTAATTTTTTCAAATTCTCTATGGATAACTGTGTGAATAATGTGGATAGTTATATTTGTGTAACTCATATGTAAACTGTGTTATGTAAATTTAACTGTTATTTTTTTTGTTCTTTTTTATGCATTAAATAGATATTACTGCAAATAATACAAAACAGAATATTAACTTGCCACATATGGCAGAATGGAGATATTTATGCAATTAGCTGACAAGATTTTAAAAAACTGCAAAAAACCTATTTCCAATTGTTCTGATGAGGAAGTTTTTGTCGGATTAGTAAAGACTATAAACGAATTGACCAAAGATGCAAAAAAGAAAAAATCAAAAAAGAAGCTTTATTATATTTGTGCAGAGTTTCTCATAGGAAAGCTTTTGGGCTCAAATTTAATTAATCTTGGAATATATGATGAGGTTAAAGAAATTTTATTACAAAATGGCAAAAACTTATCTGATATTGAAGATGTCGAAAATGAACCATCACTGGGAAACGGAGGTCTTGGCAGACTGGCAGCTTGCTTTCTTGACTCCGTCTCTGCACTCGGATTAAATGGCGATGGAATCGGTCTTAATTATCACTATGGACTTTTTCGTCAGATTTTTAAGGACAACAAACAAATTGAAATGCCGAATGGCTGGATGAGCGATGATGATTTTTTGAAAAAAACCGATATATCATATGAAGTCAATTTTAAAGATATGACGGTCAAATCAAGACTCTATGACATTGATATTATAGGAAACAAGGACTTTTCAAACACTCTCCATCTTTTTGATATTGAAACAATTGATGAAAAAATTGTGAATGATGGAATTGATTTTGACAAAACAGACATCAAAAAAAATCTCACTCTTTTTCTCTATCCTGATGATAGCGATGAAAATGGCAAGCTTTTAAGAATATATCAACAATATTTTATGGTCAGCAATGCTGCTCAGCTAATCATATCAGAATGTGAACAAAGAGGCTCAAATCTCTATGATTTATATGATTATGCAGTCATTCAGATAAATGACACTCATCCCACAATGGTCATTCCGGAATTGGTAAGACTTCTTATTGCCAAGGGCATACCTGTTAATGATGCAATTGAAATTGTTACAAAAACCTGTGCTTATACGAACCACACAATATTAGCTGAAGCTCTCGAAAAATGGCCTTTGAATTACCTTTTAAAAATTGTTCCTCAGCTTGTACCTATCATTGAAATTCTTGATAATAAGGTAAGAAGAAAATATGATGACAGTTCAGTTTATATAATTGATAAAAATGAAACAGTGCATATGGCACACATTGACATTCACTACACCTTCAGCACAAATGGTGTAGCAAAATTGCACACAGAAATTTTAAAACATTCAGAGCTAAATAATTTCTATAGAATATATCCTGATAAATTCAATAATAAAACTAATGGTATAGCATTCAGAAGATGGCTTTACCACTCAAATCCAGAGCTTTATAAGTTGATTATGGAGCTTATCGGAGATGGATTTTTGAAAGACTCAACAAAGTTACTACAACTACAGGATTTTAAAGATGACAAGGCAGTTTTGAAAAGACTTATCGAATTAAAAGATAATAACAAGCAACGGCTTTGTGATTATATCAGGAAATCTCAAGGATTCGATATAGACAAAAATTCAATTTTTGATATGCAGATAAAGCGTCTTCACGAATATAAACGTCAACAGATGAATGCTCTTTATCTTATTGACAAATATCTGGAAATAAAATCAGGCAATATCCCCAAACGACCTATCACTGCTGTTTTTGGAGCAAAAGCAGCGCCTGCATACACAATTGCAAAGGATATTATTCATCTTATTTTATGTTTGCAGGAATTGATTTCAAAAGACAGTGATGTTTCAAAATTTTTAAAGGTTGTTATGATTGAAAATTATAATGTTACCTCAGCAGAAAAGCTGATTCCCGCCTGCGATATTTCAGAACAGATTTCACTGGCATCAAAAGAAGCCAGCGGAACAAGTAATATGAAATTTATCTTAAATGGGGCGGTTATTTTAGGTACTGAAGATGGTGCAAATGTTGAAATTCATAAGCTTGTCAAAGATGAAAACATTTATATTTTCGGGGATAAGAGTGAAGATGTTATTAAAAGATACCTTGATAACTCTTATCGTTCTTTGGACTACTACGAAAATGACCCTAAAATAAAGCGTGCAGTTGATTTTATAATTGATGACAGGCTGACTGCTCTTGGCGATAAAAACTGTCTTTCAAGGCTCTATAATGAGCTTATTAATAAGGATTGGTTTATGACCTTCCCTGATTTTAATGATTATGTAAAAACTAAAGATAAGGCATTTTCAGATTATGAACAAAGAGATGACTGGGCAAGAAAAATGCTTATAAATATAAGCTGTTCAGGCTACTTCTCTTCTGACGAAACAATAAAAAAATATAACAATGATATATGGAGGCTACAATGAAAAAGGATAATAAAATCTTTGACTTTTTACAAAAATTAGGAAAAGTTTTAATGGCAGTTATCGCAGTTATGCCTGCGGCAGGTATTATGATAAGTATAGGAAAGCTTATAAGTATGTCTGCATCTGATATTTCATTTATTCAGACTCTTGGCTCAATCTTAGAAAACATAGGCTGGGCAATTATTTCAAATCTGCATATCTTGTTCGCAGTCGCAATAGGCGGTTCATGGGCAAAAGACAGAGCAGGCGGTGCTTTTGCGGCATTAATTGCATTTATTCTCATCAACAATATAACAGGTAACATATTCGGCGTTACCTCTGCTATGTTAAGTGATGACTCTGCTATTACTCATACTCTGTTCGGTCAGGAAATTGCAGTAAACGGATATTTCACTTCTGTTTTAGGCTCGCCTGCTTTGAATATGGGTGTATTTGTCGGAATTATTGCAGGCTTTGTCGGCGGAATTGTGTATAACAGATACTATAATTTCAGAAAACTGCCTGATGTTTTGTCATTTTTCAATGGCAAAAGATTTGTTCCTCTTGTTGTAATTTTATGGTCATTTATTATTTCATGGATTCTGGCAATTGTGTGGCCATTTGTTCAGATGGGAATAAATGCATTCGGTGTCTGGATTGCAAACTCTGCTGACACTTCCCCAATCCTTGCTCCATTTGTCTATGGAACACTTGAAAGACTCCTGCTCCCTTTTGGACTTCATCATATGCTCACAATTCCAATGAACTATACCTCTTTCGGCGGAGAATATATAATAAGAACAGGTGCCGCGGCAGGTACAATTGTATATGGGCAGGACCCATTGTGGCTTGCCTGGGTTACTGACCTTGTAAACCTAAAAAAATCAGGTGATTTATCAGCATATCAGAGCCTCTTAACCTCTGTAACTCCTGCACGATTTAAGGTCGGACAAATGATTGGCTCATCAGGACTTTTGTTGGGTGTTGCTTTAGCAATGTTCAGACGTGTTGATAAGGATAAGAGAAAAAAATATGAATCAATGTTTTTATCAGCATCATTGGCAGTCTTCTTAACGGGCGTAACAGAGCCGCTTGAATTTATGTTTATGTTCTGTGCAATTCCTCTATATATCGTCTATTCAATTTTGCAGGGACTTGCATTTGCATCAGCAGGAGTAGTCAATTTGCGACTTCATTCATTTGGAAATATAGAACTGCTGACAAGACTTCCTATGTCAATACAAGCAGGTCTTTCACGTGATATAATAAACTTTGTTATTTGTGTTGTGCTTTTCTTTATCGTGGGATATTTTGTTGCATATTATATGATAGGAAAATTTAACTATGCCACACCTGGCAGAAACGGAAACTACACCGATACAAGCGTTGACGAAGTCCCCAAATCAACCGAAAAAAATGCTGACTCTCAGGCAGAGCGAATTATTGCTCTTTTAGGCGGTCGCGAAAACATTTCTCAGGTTGATGCTTGTATGACGCGACTTAGAGTTTCTGTTAAAGACCCTCAAAAAGTAGCAGATGTTGATGAGTGGAAAAAAGAGGGTGCGCTATCCTTATTCAAAAAGGGAAATGGCATACAGGCTGTCTATGGTCCAAAAGCAGATGTCTTAAAATCTGATATAAATGATATACTATGAAATTATTGACAATAAACTCTCATAGCCTTATTGAAAATAATTATTTGGAAAAATGCGATATATTTGCAGATGCAATTAATCGCATAAATCCAGATATTATCGCAATGCAGGAAGTAAACCAATCAAAAAATTCCAGAATTATTGATGAGTTGTCAGGAATGCGACAAGACAATCACGCGCTGAAAATATATAATAAGATTAATGACTATCATTTCTTATGGCAAAACGTAAAAAACGGATATAAAATTTATGATGAGGGTCTTGCAGTTTTCTCAAAAAAACCTGTTCATTTTGAGAAAAGCTTATTACTCTCAAACACCAATGACTATAATAACTGGAAAAAACGCATAGCTCAGATTGTGAAAATTGAGGATTTCATAGTCTGCAACGTTCATATGGGTTGGTGGGATGATTCTTGCGAACCATTTTCCAAACAGTTTGAACGGCTTAATAATTATCTGTCCCTGTATAATAATACAATTTTTCTTATGGGCGATTTCAATTCGCCTGCTGATATAACAGGAGAGGGATATGATATGGTTATATCTAATGGCTGGTATGACACATATACTCTTGCAAAAACAAAGGATATCGGTTTCACTGTCACAGGCAACATTGCAGGTTGGGAGGAAAGCAGGGACAGTAAACGAATTGACTATATTTTTACAAACAAAAAATTAGAAATAAAGAGCTCAGAAGTGATTTTCAACGGACATAATGAAAAAATCATATCTGACCACAGCGGAGTTATTATTAATATTTAAAGGAGTATTATAAATGAGAAAAGCCGGAATATTGCTTCCGATAAGCTCGTTACCATCAGAATATGGTATTGGCGACTATTCAAAAAGTGCATACGAATTTGTTGACTGGCTTTCAGACAGTGCTCAAAGCTATTGGCAGGTGTTGCCTATGGGGCCTACAAGTTTCGGAGATTCTCCCTATCAATCGCCATCAAGCTTTGCCCTGAACCCTTATTTTATAAGTCTTGATGATTTGATATCGGATGGCGAACTCTTAAAAGAAGACTGCGATATGGCTGATTTTGGTGAAAATCCAACAAAAATTGACTACGAAAAGCTTTATAACAACAAATATCCCTTGTTAAGAAAAGCTCATAAAAATTTTAATAGCAAAAATTCAAAAGAGTACAGTGAGTTTTTAGAAAAATCACACTATTGGCTCGATGATTATTCTCTGTTTATGGCACTGAAGGAACACTTTAATGGTATAGAGTGGTACAAGT
>JAZOTJ010000074.1:0-10663 GCA_045657585.1 Clostridia bacterium
TGCTTCGATTGCTGCTACCAAACCTCTTGTTTCAACCATTCCTAATGCTTCTTGAGCCATTTTGAACTCCTCCTATTTTTTTATTTAGCGTTTATACGCTTTTTTACTTATTATTTTTTTGCTCCTTTTTTTGAAGGTGCTTTTTTATCTGAAACTGCTTTTGCAGTTTTAGAAACTTTTTTCTCTGGTGCTTTTTGCACCTTTTCCTGTGGTTTTTTTGTTTCCGGCTTTTTCTCTTCAACAGGTTTTTTATTACCTACAGGACCTGTATGAGTTCCAGCGGTTTTGGAAACAGGGATAACCATCCCATTTTCGTCAAGATGAAGAAACTTTAGAATTTCATTGTGCGGTCTTGCAATAACTTCAGCTGCCTTTAAGCATTTAAACTCATTAGCTACTTCTTTACCAGCCTCAATCGATGCAGTTACTGCTGACACACTGCCTCTTACAACAATTGTGACCAATCTTCCACCGAGCTTACGCTCTGTTGCAACAAATTCAACATTTGCAACCTTTGTCATTGCATCAAGCACATATATTGCGTTTCCCAAAGCTTCAATCTCTATCAAGCCTAATGAAAAACTCATTTACTTATACCATCCTTTCCCTTATGTCTTAATAAGAGATTAAATCAGATGGTTGGTAAAATCTTTTCAACATCACCATGTGGTCTTGGAATTACATGCTTAGCAACTAATTCGCCAAGTCTTGATGCTGCATCTGCTCCAGCTTCAACTGCTGCCTTAACTGCACCAACATCTCCTCTTACGATTACGCTTACCAAACCTGAACCGATTTTTTCTGTTCCAACCAAAACAACATTTGCAGCCTTTGTCATTGCATCTGCTGCTTCGATAGAAGCTGTTAAACCTCTTGTTTCAATCATTCCTAATGCTTCCATTTTTTTACCCTACCTTTCTTTCATTTAACATAACCTATTTACTTATGCATTGTTTTTTATATGTCCTATCCTGTCTCTACCAACGCTTGTTCTCTTTGCCATTTTCAAAGAGTCATCAGTGGGACGGGCTATGATATGCTTTTGAATTAAGCCTGTGCAACTTTCTGCTGCCTCTGCCGCCGCTTCAACTGCCGCTTCAACTGCTGCCACACTCCCTTGCATCTTTATACACATAATCAAAGGAACTGCGACTTTTTCTGCATTAGCTGGCTTGTTTGAGTCGATTGCGATGATTTTGACATCTGCAGCCTTTGCAGCTGCATCTGCAGCTTTAATGGCACAAACAAATCCAAACATTTCTACAATTCCGATTGCATCCATCTTCAAAAACTCCTTTTTTGTTTATTAGTCTTTGTTGATATATACAACCTTAAGTCCCTTTTGAGCAAGGTTTGTTTCCAATGCCTCGTTCATTTCATCAAGACCGAATCTGTGAGTGATTAGCTCTTTAATAGGAAGTCCTATTGCTAATGCTCTCTTAAGGAAATCAAATGTTGTTGCATAATCTCTTAGTGTATATACCCAAGAACCAACCAATGTGATTTCCTTTGAACACAAGTCAAAGTGTGGGTTAATTGTAGCATCTCCACCATTGATGAAGAAACCTAATTCACAAAGTCCGCCACCGCTTCTTATAAATTTATAGATATTTGCATGAGCTACAGGTGAGCCTGTACACTGGAATGCAAAGTCTGCCAGATATCCGCCGAATGCATCTTTTACTGCTCCTGACAAAGCGTCAATTCCTTTATGGTTCATAAAGTTTACAGTGTTGTTTGCACCCATTCTCTTTGCAAATTCAAGTCTTTGCTCATTTCCGTCAACTGCAACAATGTTTTCAATACCCATTGTTCTTAAAACTGCAATGCAGATAAGTCCGATAGGTCCGCAACCCTGAACAACTACTCTTGAGTTAAATCTCAAAATATTTGTCAGCTTTGCTCTTTCAACAGCGTGAATTAACACTGCGCAAGGCTCAATCAAAATTCTTGAATCCAAATCCAGATCACTTACATTAAATACTGTTGAACCGCCTCTTATAATCATATAATCAGCAAACCAGCCATTCAAGTGAGTGTCGTCATCAGGAATAAGTCCGTAAACATCAGCAGCACCAACATTCTGCTTATTCAAGTCAAACATTGTGATATCAGGGTCATCACTGAAAATCATACAGGTAACTACCTTATCACCAATGTTTAATGGCTTTCCTGCACTGTCTTTTTTAACATTCTTACCCATTTTAACAATTTCGCCTGTACCCTCGTGACCAAGTACAACAGGGATTAATGAGAATGGGTCATTTTTGAATTCGTGTCCGTCTGTTCCACAAACTCCGCATCCTTCAACTTTTACCAATATATCGTCATCGCCAAGTTCAGGGATTGGATATTCCTGTATGTCGAAGTGACCTAATTTTGTAAGCATTGCAACCTTTGCTTTAGCTGGTACAGCACCATTTGATGCACTCTTGCTGCATGTGCAAGGCTTTGCATTCATTTCGCTCAACACTGCTTCAACAACTTTTGCAATATCATTTTCATTAATATTCATACTATATGCCCTCCTTATATTATTGATAAACTGTCAACCAAAACGCATCTTCTCTGACGGGTAAAGCTTCTTGCTGATGTTATACCCTCACCTGTAGGTCCTGCAATAGTAAAGGTTGTGTGACCTTCACTGTTAAATCCGATACCTGCATAGCTTGGAGCGTTTTTAACAAATATAGTTGTGCAAACTGCTTTTGCATAAGCTGTCATATGGTCGACATTCTTTGAATGAAGATGGGCTGTATGTCTGTTTCCATGCTCAGCTTTCACTGCCATTTCCATAGCCTCTTCAAAAGTAGAGCATCTTACGATAGGTAATATCGGCATCATAAGTTCTGTCTGAACGAATGAATGCGAAAACTCAGTTTCACAAATTATACATCTTATATCATCGCCGACATTTATACCAATCTGAGCAAGAATTTTCTTTGCATCTCTTCCAACCCAATCCTTGTTTATAACCTTCTTAGGCTTTCCACCAGGATTTTTAGGTGGCATTTCTACCAAAACAACCTCTTCAAGCTGTCTTGCCTGCTCATTGTTCAAAAGATATGCTCCGTTCTTCTGCATTCCCGAGATAAGCTCATCTGCAACTTCATTTACCACGAAACATTCTTTTTCTGCAATACAAGGCAGGTTGTTATCAAAAGTACAACCATCAATAATATCCTTTGCCGCCTTTTGAACATCAGCAGTATTATCTACTACAACAGGAGGATTTCCTGCGCCCGCACCAATTGCCTTTTTACCGCTTGATAAAAGCATTTTAACAACCCCGGGGCCACCTGTTGCAACCAACATTCTTACTGATGGATGATTTACCATTGTGTTAGAAGTTTCCATTGTAGGATTTTCAACTGTAACAACAATGTTTTCAGGTCCGCCTGCTGCTAAAACAGCACGGTTTACCAAATCAACTGCATAAGCAGAAATTCTCTTTGCATGAGGATGCGGATTGAAAATTACTCCGTTTCCTGCTGCCAACATTCCGATACTGTTACAAATTACAGTACAGCTTGGGTTTGTGCTTGGTGTAATTGCACCGATAATTCCATATGGTGCCATTTCAACAAGTGTCAATCCTCTGTCCCCTGACAATGCTTTGGTTTCAAGGTCTTCAGTACCAGGAGTCTTATCTGCGACAAGATGGTGCTTTAATACCTTATGATAAACATTTCCCATTTTTGTGTCTTCGACAGCAAGCTTTGCCATAATTTCAGCTTCTTCGTGTGTAAGCCTTCTTATTTCTTTTATGATATTTTCTCTTTGTTCCTTATTATAGTATCTGAAAAGTTCATATGCTTTGTTACAAGCCGCAATCGCGTCATCCATAGACTCGAAAACTCCAAGTTGTTTTCTTTTAGGTGCCTGATCCTTGCCCATATCAGATATGACCTTTTTTACTATTTCACTGATCTGACTTTCATCTATCATAAACTAAGCCTCCTTTCTAAGTACATTGCTCCGAACTGAGCAAAGGCGATATCTTCATCAGCAGTTCCGCCCGATACTCCGACACCACCAACCACCTTGCCGTTTATTATCAGTGGTTCTCCACCACCTAAAAGCATTATATGGTTTGAATCTGTTGCACAAAGTCCGTCAAGCGCTCCTCCGCGCGACTCCTGTAATGCAATATGTGTCGGCATCTTCAGGGCAACCGCTGTATATGCCTTGTCCTGAGCTATCTGTCTGCTCGCAATATACGAATCCTGCATTGAGTGTAAAAGCATCAGATTTGCACCTGCATCAAGCACTGCAATAACAACTCTCTTACCCATTTCTTCTGCTTTCTTCTCAACCGCAAGTGATATTTCCTTTGCCAATTCTAAGGACAGCTCTGTGATTTCATCACTGACAGCACCTATTTTTAAAGAGCTTTTCTTTAAATCCTGTGCCGCGTACTGACTCATTGCATAAGTCATATCACTCAATCTGTTAAGATAAGTATAAGTGGCAGTTCTTACCTTATTAAGTGTTAATAATTTTGAAGCAACTCTTTCCGCTCTTCTTATAACAGTTCTTGCTATATCAAGCTGTGCAGAAACAATTGTTTCGCCCGGAATTGTAAAACCCTCAAAACCCTGCGGAAAGTATTTGTCACACAAAGCCTCAACCGCTTTTACACATTCCTCTGTGACAGAGTTTTCTCCACCTGATAGTTCACCCATAATTGATATGAGCTTTTTCTGGACACTCTTTATATCCTTACATAATTCCTCATCAGCGCATTGAGCTCTTGCAAGACCTAAAACAGCCGAATATTCATCAACCGTTCCAATCAGTTCAATCAATGCGTCAGATTTTGGAATATGATTGTTTTTAAGAGTTCTGGTGTAACCCTTGTCACCATATCCTGTATATAATCCGGAATTACTCATTTACATCAATTCCTTATTTGTTGTATTTTTCCATTACTCTCTTTGTCACTTCAGCAACAATATCATTGATGTTTGCATCTGTTGTTGCACCACCAAATTTTTCAGCAGCCTCAGTTGGAGTCATATCTTTAGCCCCTTCATTGTAGCAGCTTGGGCACAACTTTTCCATTGGGTGATGTCCTGGAACATTAAAGCTCTTTCTTAAATCTATAAGCTTTTTAACTTCGCCACATGGGATTTCCTTTTCTCCGCCCAACAATCTTGCATACATAAGAAGTTTTGCATAGAATTCTGTTGATTCCATTCTGAAGAATGCAGTATTCAAATCACAACCAAAGCTCAATGCTCCGTGATTTGCCAGCAAAATTGCATCATAATCCTGAAGATATGGCATCAATGAATCAGGAATTTCCATTGTTGATGGTGTACCGTATTCTGCCAATGGAACACCGCCAAGGAAAATAACTGCTTCAGGCATAATTAATTTATCAAGCGGAATACCTGCAATTGCAAATGATGTTGCAATTGGTGGATGAGCGTGAACAACAGCCTTTACATCAGGTCTTTCCTGATACACTCTCAAGTGCATCTTAAATTCTGATGATGGCTTCCATTTGTTAGGCTCTTTCAAATTCATATTCTTGTCAACCTTACAAATCATATCAGGTGTCATAAATCCTTTAGACACACCTGTTGGTGTCACAAAGAATGTGTCATCATCAATTTTAACAGAGAAATTTCCGTCGTTTGCAGCAACGAAACCATCGTTATAAATTCTTCTTCCGATTTCACACAATTCTTTTTTAATTTCATAATCTGATTTATACATTGTGTTTTCCTCCTCTTTTTTTGGTTTTTCTTTGTTTTGATTTGTTTTAATTTGATTATACATTATTTTTTTTGTTTTGTAAATAGTTTTTTCAAAAAAAATAAACAGATGAAACACCATAAGTATTATATCACAAAATATAGTGTTTGTACATAGTTTTTTAATAAAAAGACACATTATAATGTAGAAAATTTTACACATAATTTTTTATAAACTGCTATTTTTAGTTCCATACCCTTTGTTTTTAAAAAAATGTATTGACAAGATAACTAATTTAATGTATAATATTAAGGCTTGTTGGCTAAAACCAAAAAGCAAAGAAGTATAAATGTCCGGCAATCGGACAATCCTTGCCCGAAGCACAGGGTTTCGGGACTAAAGTCCATAAGGAGGTGTAGAAAATGGCTGAAAAAATTCTTAACAGCTATGAAACAATTTTTATCATCGATGCAGGTATCGAGGAAGAGGCTAGAACTGCATTACAAGAAAAATTTACTTCATTAATCGCTGCTAATGGTACTGTTGAAGCTGTTGATGAGTGGGGCAAGAGAAGACTTGCTTACGAAATCAACGACAAAACTGAAGGATACTATGTTTTAGTAGATTTCAAGGCTCCATCAGAGTTCCCAAAAGAACTTGACAGACAGTACAGAATTACAGACGGTATTTTGAGAACTATTATCATCAGAAAAGAAGACAAATAATTGTTTCTTGAAAGAAAGTGGTGTAAATTATGAACAAAGCAATACTGATGGGAAGACTTACAAGAGACCCTGAGATGAGAACAACTCCTCAAGGCACATCTGTATGCAGCTTCTCGATTGCGGTAAACAGAAGATTTGCAAAGGAGGGTCAGCAACAAACAGATTTTATTAACTGTGTTGCATGGCGCCAACAGGCAGAATTTATTTGCAAATATTTCACAAAAGGCTCTATGATTGCCGTTGTAGGAAGCATTCAGACTCGTACATGGGACGGTCAGGATGGCAAGAAGCAATATGCAACAGAGGTTGTTGTTGATGAAGCTCACTTCACCGGTTCTAAAGCAGAAACCGGAACGACAGGTGCTGTTCCATCAAACATGAACTTTAATCAGCCTGCTGATAATTCATCACCTTTTGATGAATTTGATACATCAGGGTTCTCAGCTATGGGTGGCTCTGAAGATGATTTACCGTTTTAATCCAATGAAAAAATGATAGAAATTGTAAAGGAGGATATTCTAATGTCTGAAAAAATGGAAAGACCTATGAAAGTTAGACGCGCAAAGAAAAAGGTTTGCGTATTCTGTGCAGATAAAGTTGATTCAATCGACTATAAGGATACTGCCAAATTGAGAAGATATGTCACAGAACGCGGTAAGATTGTTCCAAGAAGAATCAGCGGTACTTGCGCTAAACATCAAAGAGATTTGACAGAGGCTATTAAGAGAGCAAGACAAATTGCGCTTTTGCCTTTCGTTGCTGAATAATAAAATTAACTGCTATCATGTTTTGATAGCAGTTTTTTATTAAATAATTCTTGAAAAGTGTCTTCATTTATGTTATACTATTTATATTAATATGAAAGGAAGCGACTCCAAAAGTGAAGCATTTTGATATAAAAACACATATATATTTCGGAGAAAAGTCTCTTGACCGCATATCTGAACTTCCATACAAAAAAGCACTTATCATTTCTGATCCATATGTTGTTAAAAGCGGCATGATACATCTTGTCACATCGCGTCTGCAACAGGCAAAGATTGAATGGCAGATTTTTGATGATGTAATTCCTGATCCGCCTGTAGAAAAGATTTCTGTAGGTGTCAGTGCCGTTCTTTCGGCTCAGGCAGATGTTTTAATTGCGATTGGCGGCGGTTCTGCTATTGATTCTGCAAAAGCCATCCGTGAGGTTGCTTCCAATGTGGACTCATCATATCCACGTCCTGCCCTTATTGCAATTCCTACAACAAGCGGTACAGGTAGTGAAGTTACATCCTTTTCTGTTATAAGCGACACAAAAAATCACAAGAAAATACCTCTTGCGAACGATTCACTTCTTCCCGACGAGGCAATTCTTGATGCAGAGCTTGTTAAAAGTGTGCCACCTGCAATCACAGCTGATACTGGTATGGACGTATTTACGCACGCGCTTGAATCATATGTCAGCACAAACAACAACGAATTTTCTGCAGCTCTTGCTGAAAAGGCTATAGAAATTACAGGTTCATTCCTGCTTCGTTCCTATCTTGATAACAACGACACACATGCACGTCAGAAAATGCACGTTGCATCTTGTCTTGCAGGTCTTGCATTCAATACTGCTTCTTTAGGAATTAACCATAGTATGGCACACCAGCTTGGTGCAGCATTCCATATACCGCATGGTCGCGCAAATGCTATGCTCCTTCCTCACATCATTGAATACAACAGTGAAATTGATAAATACTCAAGACTTAAAACCGATTATCCGAAGCATGTCAGAAAATATGCTACTGTTGCAAGAACTCTCGGGCTTCAGAACTTTAATATCGTAACCACAGTAAGGGCCCTTTCAAACTGGTGTCAGTTTATGATGAAAGAGATGGATATGCCTCTTTCTATTTCCGAAACAGGCGTATGTACTGAATCTGAATACTTTGCACAAATCCCTGAAATGGCAAAAGCTGCACTTTCAGATGTGTGCACAAAAACAAATCCAAGAGTTCCTACCCTGAAGGAAATTGAAACACTTTATGCGCAGTTATGGTAGAATCACTCTTATGGCAGACACAAAAAAGTGTCTGCCTTTTTATTGAATATAACATAAATTATAATTTTTTCGACTCTTTTCTTATGTACTATTGACAAAATATGTCTAAAATAGTAAAATCTTATTAGATAAATTAACTTTATCTAAATAAACTTATTAAATTCAGAGAGGGGATTACCTAATGAAACTAATTTACGGAGTAAAAGACAAACCAAAATTTGGACAGCTTATTATTTTTGCCATTCAGCAGTTATTGGCAATTATGACAGCAACACTTGTTGTACCGGTTATTATCGGTAACGGAATGAGCCCTGCTGCAGCACTTGTTGGTGCAGGTGTGGGTACACTATTCTATGTATTCTGCACAAAAGCAAAAAGCCCTGTTTTCCTTGGCTCATCATTTGCTTTTATTGGTTCTATGTTTGCGGCTTTCGCAGGCGGAGTGTCAATGAGTCTTGGTTATTTAGGCCTTGTGCTTGGTGCACTTTTTGCAGGACTTGTTTATGTTGTTATTGCAATCATCGTTAAATTTGTTGGAGTTAACTGGATTAACAAATTGATGCCTGCAGCAGTTATCGGACCTACAGTTGCAATCATTGGTCTTTCACTAGCAGGAAATGCTATTTCAGACCTCACAAAAGGAAGTATTCCTGATGTTGAAGCTTCTCCATTAATTGCAGTTCTCTGCGGTCTTATAACTCTTATTGTTACAATCGTGTGCTCTGTATATGGCAAAAAAACTGCAAAACTTATACCTTTCATTTTTGGTATATTAGGCGGTTATGCAGCAGCTTTGATATTTACATTAATTGGAAATGCAGCAAATGTTGATGCATTGAGAATTTTGAATTTAGAGCCTCTTAAAGCATTATTTGCTGATGGTGTTACAGTAAAAACATTCTTGTCAGTTCCTGACTTCACATTCCTTACTGCAATCGGCGGATTCTCTGAATTGAACGGAGCATATATCGGAACAATTGCAGTTGCATATATTCCTGTTGCATTTGTTGTATTCGCAGAGCATATCGCTGACCACAAAAACATTTCTTCAATCATAGAAACAGACTTATTGGAAAATCCCGGTCTTCACAGATCACTTATTGGTGATGGTATCGGTTCCTTCCTTGGATCTATTTTCGGCGGTTGTCCAAATACTACATATGGCGAATCAGTTGGTTGTGTGGCTATTACAAAAAATGCTTCTATTTACACAATCATCACAGCTGCTATCCTTGCAATTATAATCGCATTCATTTCACCTTTCATTGCATTTGTTAATTCTATTCCATCATGTGTAATGGGCGGTGTTTGTATGGCTCTTTACGGATTTATCGCAGTGTCAGGTCTTAAAATGGTACAGACTGTCAACCTGAATCTTAACAAGAACTTGTTTGTTGTTTCAACAATTCTGATTGCAGGTATCGGCGGTCTTACATTGAACTTCGGTCAAATCACAATTACATCTGTTGCTTGTGCATTAATTCTTGGTATCATTGTTAACATCATAGTTTCAAAAGGTTCTGATCAGGAATAATATAAATCAAAACAGGGATTTGCATTTTGCAAATCCCTGTTTTTTTATGCTCTTATTAATTCAGGCTGTATATCTTTAGTCACACATTCCTCATGAACAATGCATTTTTTCACTGTTTCATCAGATGGAACTTCAAACATAATTTCTGTCATAATCTCTTCAATGATTGAACGCAATCCTCTTGCTCCTGTATCTCTTTTTAAGGCCTTTTTTGCAATAGCTCTCACTGCATCAAGATCAAACTCAAGCTCGACTCCGTCCATATTAAATAATGTTTGATATTGCTTAATCAATGCATTTTTTGGTTTTGTCAGAATGTCACAAAGAGCCTCTTCATCAAGCTGAGCCAATTTTGCAATAACAGGAAGTCTGCCTATAAATTCAGGGATAAGACCATATTTTAATAAATCCTTTGGTGCTACTTGTTTTATAAGTTCACTGATATTTTTATCTTGCTTACTCTCAATTTCAGCACCAAATCCAAGACCTTTTTTCCCAATTCGGTCACCAATTATTTTTTCAATGCCATCGAAAGCACCACCGCAAATAAACAAAATATTTGTTGTGTCAATCTGGATAAGCTCCTGATGCGGATGTTTTCTTCCACCCTGCGGAGGAACTGAGGCAATAGTTCCTTCCAACACTTTCAAAAGTGTCTGCTGAACACCTTCA
>JAZOTJ010000075.1:0-40531 GCA_045657585.1 Clostridia bacterium
ATACATTGCCTGTGCAACTCTTTGTACTCTTTCCATTTTGCATTTTACTCCTATCTTTAAAAATCTCCATTTTTTATTTTACTATATTTTTCCCAAAATGTCTATATAAATTTATAAATTACTTGTTTTTTTACAAAAAAATATCTCCAATCACAAAATCGGAGATACTTTTGTTAATTCTGATTTGCAAGTTTGGCACTCTGGTCAGCTGTTATTAACGAATCAATAAGCTCATCCAATGCACCGTTTAAAATCTGTTCTAATTTATATAATGTAAGATTAATACGGTGGTCTGTGACTCTGCCTTGAGGGAAGTTATATGTTCTTATTCTCTCACTTCTGTCACCCGAGCCGACCTGAGATTTTCTCTCATCTGCAATTTCCTTATGTCTTTGTTCTTCCATTGCCTCATAAATTCTCGAACGAAGAATTTTCATTGCCTTATCTTTGTTTTTAAACTGTGATTTTTCATCCTGACAGGAAACCACTATACCTGTCGGTATATGTGTGATTCTTACCGCTGAGTCAGTCGTGTTTACACACTGTCCGCCCGGACCGCCTGCTCTGAAAACATCTATCCTCAAATCATTCTGGTCTATCTGAACTTCAACTTCTTCAACTTCAGGCAAAACTGCAACCGTTACCGCAGAGGTATGAATTCTTCCGCCCGATTCGGTGCTCGGAACTCTCTGAACTCTGTGCACTCCGCTTTCAAACTTGAACTTTGAATATGCACCTTTACCCTCAATGCTGAACGATACTTCCTTATATCCGCCTATATCAGTCGGATTGGAATTCAGAATGTCAATCTTCCACCTCTGATTTTCAGCATACATAGAGTACATTCTCATCAAATCAGCAGCAAATAAAGCGGCTTCTTCTCCACCCGTTCCGCCTCTTATTTCAATAATAACATTCTTTTCGTCATTCGGGTCTTTAGGCAAAAGCAAGATTTTTAGTTCTTCACTTACTTCCTTTAAAGTTTTTTCAGCTTCCGCCATTTCCTCTTTAATCAAATCCTCAAGCTCTTTTTCCTCACCCGACTCAAGCATTTGTTTATCATCCGCAATTGTTTTTTTTGCAAGTTTATATTCTCTGTATTTTTCAATGATTGGAGATAAATCAGAGTGCTCCTTCATATACTTACGCCAGACTTCCTGATCAGCGATAATATCAGGCTCACTTATTTTTTGGGATAAAAACTCAAATCTTTCTTCCAATCCTTCAAGTTTATCAAACACTGTTGTTTCTCACTCCTATAATGTAAATTTCTTTACAGGTATTTCCTTACTTATATGACGATTTCCGCACTTGAATTCAATTTTATCATTTTCCTGTATGACAGGTCTGAAAATTTCAACCAGTTCATTTTCATCAAAATCTGTAACAGACATAAATACTTCGTTGTTGTCCACAGTTTTAATATAAAGAATATCCATATGTTTCATCATATTACCATATTTATCCTTATACTTATCAACCGTATCTGTGAAATCACCTTTTTCAACTATTTTTGACAAATAATTTTTTGAGCCGATATATATTTTTGAGATTGATTTAATATCAATTTTTTTAAGGGTTGCTTTTGCAGGGGCAAATTCTCCTAAAATACCTTTATCAGGCACAAACGGGAACAATCCGTTAACCCAGTTCTGAACACATATAACATCATCATTTCTCTCAACATATGTCGGCATAACAGCATTGATTTTCATAACTACATATGAAAATCCCATAAGTACTGCAACAAGATAAAGTATCGCAAACACAAACTGGTATTTTATAATACTGTATATTGTCATAACAAATCCCAGAACTGATATACTTCCAATAATACATATTAAAATAAAATTAAAATTTTTGACTTTTTTGGACATAGATGCCCTTTGAGTAAAATCCATAAAATTCACCTCTATCTTATCATTATAACAAATTATAACGCAATTGTCAAATTTTATAATAAGAGCCAACTAATCAGCAAGGTATTTCTTAATATCATCCAACTGTTTTTTTGCAGTTTCCCTGCCAATTTCATACACTCTTTTAAGCTCATTGGGATCCTTTTCGGTCTTTCCTATATCAAGAGACTTCTCTGGTCTTATAACAAAGGTTTTTCCGCTTTCTTCACTCTTTCTGATATACTCTAAAGTTTCATTATACATTTTGTATCTGTCTGCCATTACTTCAACAAACTTCGGATATTTTTTGTATATCATCTTCATTATTGGCATTGCTCTGTTTTTCTTTTTAACATACTCCTTTGGCTGAGTCAGCACAACAACATTTTTATCATATCCGATACTCTCAAAATATTTAATTGGAATTGAATCGACAATTCCGCCATCCAAAAACTTTTTATCCCCAATTTCAACTATTTTTGATACCAAAGGCAGTGATGCACTTGCTCTGAACCACTCAAACATATTTTCTTCTTCTTTTTCAAAATGCTTGTAGTATGGTTTCCCCGTTTCGATATCTGTGCATACTGTCACAAACTCCATAGGATTTTCATAAAAGGTCTTATGGTCAAATATGTCATATTGAGTCGGAACTATTTCATAGCAAAATTCTGCATTATAAAGATTTCCTGTTTTTAAAAGTGAATTAAAGGAACAATACCTTTTATCATTGCAAAACTGCATATTGTATCTTATACCTCTGCCTATCTGTTTTGATTTATAATTACACCCAAATGCCGCGCCTGCAGAAACACCTATCATTCCATCAAAGTCAATGTTATTTTCCATCATAACATCAATGACTCCACAGGTAAACATTCCGCGCATCGCTCCGCCCTCTAACACAAGTCCTTTTTTCATATTATCACTCACTTTTTTACTTTCTTTCTATTTAATTTTATCATATTTACATATTTTTTTCAATAGTTGAACATTCTAATTCATATATTCTTTATTTTTTGGTAAAATTTAAAAAAAGTATTGACAAAAAATAAAAATGATGCTATAATTTTCTTCGTTGCTATGCGAGGGTGGCGGAATCGGCAGACGCGCACGTTTGAGGGGCGTGTGGTTTATACCTTGCGAGTTCAAGTCTCGTCCCTCGCACCACCAGAACATAGATATTGCGGAATAGTGTAAAGGTAGCACTAATGACTCTGACTCATTCTGTGAGGGTTCGAATCCTTCTTCCGCAGCCAAATAAAAGACCTGCTCAATAGAGTGGGTCTTTTATTTTAGATAAGGAGGATTCGAAGCGAATGGGAGTGAATTTTGTGCCGGTGGCACAAAAGAGCCATGAGCCGGCTTGTCCGCAGACAAGGAATCCTTCTTCCGCAGCCACGTCGGAACAAGTTACACTTGTTCCGATTTTTTGTTTTTAGTATTCCAGTTTTTTCTTTAAATCCATTGACAAATCAGCAATTTTGTAGCATAATATATATTGATATAATAATGATAAATGAAGGGTAATTTTATGAAAAAACTTCTAATTCCAAAGGATTATAAGAGTTCTCTTACATTAAGAGAAACTCAAAAAGCAATAAAGCTTATAAAGGATACATTCCAGACTTCACTTTCAGATGCTCTAAATCTTGACAGGGTTACTGCACCGATTGTGGTAAAAGCTGAAAGTGGAATCAATGACGACTTAAATGGTGTTGAAAGAAAGGTTACTTTTGATTTAAAGGAAATTCCTGGAAGTAACTGTGAAATTGTTCAATCTCTTGCAAAATGGAAAAGAATGGCACTTTATCGTTACGGATATTCTGCAGGACAGGGTATCTATACTGATATGAATGCAATCAGAAGAGATGACGATATGGATAATCTTCATTCAATATTTGTTGACCAATGGGATTGGGAAAGAATTATTAATAAAGAAGACAGAAATATAGAATTCTTAAAAGAAATTGTTAAAAGAATAGTAAAAGCAGTTTCATATACTGCTGACAGAGTAAGATACAAGTTCCCGAAAATAACAACAAAAATCAACAACAAGGTTTTCTTTGTGACAACTCAGGAATTAGAGGATATGTATCCCGGAATGAGTCCTAAAGAAAGAGAAAACACAATCACACGCGAAAAAGGCACTGTATTTATTATGCAGATCGGTGCAAAACTAAAAAGTGGTGAGAAACACGACGGCAGAGCACCCGATTATGATGACTGGAGCTTAAATGGCGATTTGATGTTCTGGAACGATGTTTTAGGCTGTGCGGTTGAAATCAGTTCTATGGGAATAAGAGTTGACGACAAATCACTTGCAAAACAGTTAGAAATAGCAAATATGGAAGAAAGAAAGAAATATAAATATCACAGTATGATTTTAAATAAGGAACTTCCATTGACAATCGGTGGTGGAATCGGTCAATCAAGACTTTGTATGCTACTTTTGCAAAAAGCTCATATCGGAGAAGTTCAGGTTTCTGTATGGAGCGATGATATGATTAATAAATGTTCTGAGCATGGAATAATACTTCTATAAAAAAATTGCCCGAACGGGCAATTTTTTATTTTATCACTTTTATTATATATTCTACTCCCCAATCAAAATCGTTCTTTTCCATCTGAGCGTCAGCTCCACTTTCTCTCATTAAATCCACCGCCTGTTTAACAGTGTTTGTAAATAATCTTATATCATTGATTTCATTCACTTTAATTGTCTGCTTTTTCTTAATCTTCTCACAGAGCATCTGGGAAACCATTTCCTCACTTTGTCTGACATTCAAGTTATTATCGCAAATGTTTCTCACTGCAATCAACTGCTTTTCAGGGTCAAGGTTTAGAAGTGCTCTTGCATGCCTCTCAGTCAGTGCATATTCTCTTATAATCTTTCTGACAATTGGTGTCAATTTTAACAACCTTATTTTGTTTGCAACTGTTGACTGACTTTTTCCAAGTTTTCTTGCAATATCGTCCTGAGTCATTCCCTGCTCTTTTATAAGTTTTTGATAACCCTCTGCAATTTCAAAAAATGACAAATCCTCGCGTTGCAGATTTTCAAGCAGAGCTAAAATTGCAGATTTATCATTGTCAGCATTTATCACAATCGCAGGGATTGTATCAATTCCTGCAAGCTGAGTTGCTCTTAGTCTTCTCTCCCCTGTAATCAACTCGTATCCGCATCTTATTTTCCTGACAGTAATTGGTTGAATTACTCCGTACTGAATTATTGACTCAGACAATTCTCTCAAAGCAGTCGCATCAAAAAATCGTCTTGGCTGATTTGGATTTGGTTTTATTGAGGAAGCAGGAATTTCACATACCTGCATTTTCTTTTTGGAATTCTTTATTGATTCAATCATATTCATCATTTTTCTATCCTCTCTGATATACAGCCGCAGTTCTCGGAAGCTTTAGGGTGTGGAAGTTAAAGACTTCCGATACTGCCGCTCGGTGTGGTGGAAGGTATAAAGCAAATTTTTCATATGTAGTTTGTCATAAATGGGAGCATATGACAAGCTATTCTTATTCACAAATCCGCTTTACGAATATGATTATATCACAAAATTTTCCGAATGGAAGAAAAAGCGTTCGACAAAAAAGTATAGGCTTATCGCTTTTTCTTGATATCTTTCAAATTATAACAACTGTCGATAGGATTTTTTGTCACAATACCCGCTTTTCTCGGATATTGCATCGGAGTATGTCTTACTTTTTTTACTATAATTATCTTATGAGAAAGGTCAGTATGAGGAATTTTTGCCTCAAAAACATTCTCAACCTCTCCTCCTAAAATTGAAATCGCGCGTTTTGCCTCTTTTAATTCATCTTCAGCAAGAGGACCCTTCAGAGCCAAAAATCTGCCGCCAATTTTTAAAAATGGTATGCATAATTCTGACAGAACACACATATTTGCAACCGCCCTTGAAACAACAGTGTCAAACTGTTCTCTCATTCTTCTTGCTCCGTCTTCTGCTCTTGAATGTTCAAATCTGATATCATTTATTTCTAAATCCTCACAAACTGTCTTTAAAAAGTTTATTCTTTTGTTAAGTGAGTCCAATAACGTCAAATCAATTTCAGGCTTTGCAATCTTCAATACTAATCCCGGAAAGCCTGCTCCACATCCGACATCAATTGTTTTACCTGTAACATATCCTGTTGATATCGCACTCATACTGTCTAAAAAATGCTTTGTTGCAATTGAAAACTCATCTGTAATAGCAGTCAGATTGATTTTTTCGTTCCAGCTTACCAATAATTCAGAATATCTCATCAGTTTTTCTATTTGCTCTTCGGAAAGCTCGCATCCAAGTTCGACACTTCCCGATTTCAATATATCTTTCATTATATTCCCTTTCATTCCAAATATTTTAAAACTATTATAATACATTCCCTAAAAATATGCAATAATACTTGAAAAAAAAAGATAAATGTATTAAAATATAAATAATGATTACGAAAGGAGTTTTCATAATGTACGGATATGAAATATTCCATAATGATATATTAAAGGAACTCATTGACTCTGTTCATAAAGGCGAAAACAGACAGGCATATCTTTTTGTTGGTCCTGATGGTGTCGGAAAGCACGAAGCTGCAAATTTATTTGCCGCATCTTTAGTGTGCAGCAATAAAGATACTGCACCATGCTCAAATTGCCAGGCATGTATTGGTGCAAAAGCAGGAACCAATCCTGATATAATCCATATTGCCCCGACAGATAAGACTGTGATTTCTGCAGAACAAGCGCGAAATATAGTTACCGATGCATATGTAAAACCCTTTGAATCTTCAAAAAAAGTATATATTATTGATGACGGAGCAAAGCTAAATGACTTTTCACAAAACTGTCTTTTGAAAATTTTAGAAGAGCCTCCCGAATATATTGTATTTATTATCATCGCAACAAGCGAAACTGTGCTTTTGCAAACAGTTTTATCACGTTGCACGCTTGTTCGTTTTCCTGTCGTTGATAAAAAAACATCTGATGAATTTATTAAAACTCACTATCCTGAATATATCGGACAATCTGATTTATTATACTCTTTATCTACAGGCTCTCCTGGAAACATAAGAAATATAATCGAAAACCCCGATTATGAAGATTTGAGAAAAGAAAGCTTCAAAATGCTTGTACCATTAATGTCAAAACACAAAATATCATCATATACTATTTGTGATTTTTTAGAAAATAACAGTGATAATACAGAGCTTATTATTGATTTCTGGCAAGGTTATCTTCGTGATATTATGCTTATACAAAATGGAAACGAAAAACTGATTGTTAACAATGACATGCAAGAAGAATTAAGAAATCTTGCAAATAAAATGAGGGACAATTTCCCGATTATCGCATTAGAACAGACAATTTTAGCAAAAACTATGTTAAAAAGATTTGTGAATTTGCATACTTTAGCACTTTCTCTGTCATTTTCTATAAAAAAAGCTCTATATAATTAACAAATTTTAACACTTTTTTTATTGTAAATGATTAAGAAATGTGTTATAATGGGTATGTATAATAAACAAGGAAGGAAATTTAAAAATGAGTGATAAAAACTTTTCAGAAATTACTCCCGAAATTATGGCTCTTAGCGAAAAGTGTATTAAGAACGGAACAATTGATTCTGAACTATATAATAAATACGATGTCAAAAGAGGTTTAAGAGATAAACACGGAAAAGGTGTTTTGACAGGACTTACTGAAATAGGCGAAGTTAAATCATACACCATTGATGACGGAGAAATTATCCCGTGCGAGGGAAAATTATATTATCACGGTATAGATATTGAAAAATTGGTTGATGGTTTTTCAGAGGATAACCGTTTTGGATTTGAAGAAGCAACATATCTGCTTCTGTTCGGCGAGCTCCCGACAAAAAAAGAGCTTGATGATTTTTGTTCTCTGTTATCTGATTACAGATCACTGCCTACAAGCTTTGTAAGAGATATCATTATGAAGGCTCCTTCTCAGGATATGATGAACACATTGGCAAGAAGTGTTCTTACGATGTATTCTTATGACGAAAACCCTGATGACACAAGTATTGAAAATGTATTAAGACAGTGTATTCAGATGATTTCCATATTCCCGCTTTTATCTGTCTATGGCTATCAGGCTCACAGACACTATCAATATGGAAAGAGCTTGTTTATTCACACTCCGCCAAAGGAGTTGTCAACCGCTGAAACAATACTATACACTCTGCGGGCAGACAAAAAATATACACCATTGGAAGCAAAGCTATTAGACGCATGTTTAGTTGTTCACGCTGAACACGGAGGCGGAAACAATTCAACATTTACAACTCATGTTGTGTCTTCATCAGGTACCGACACATATTCAACCATTGCCGCATCCCTTGGTTCTTTGAAAGGTCCAAGACACGGCGGTGCTAACAAAAAGGTTATAGAAATGTTTGCCGATATGAAGGAAAAGGTTAGTGACTGGACAAACGAAGATGAAGTCCGCAAATACCTACAGGGAATTTTAAATAAAACCGAATTTGATAAATCAGGACTTATCTATGGAATAGGTCACGCGGTTTATACAATTTCTGACCCGAGAACAAGTATACTCAAAAAGATGATTGAACCGCTTGCAGCCGAAAAAAATAAGCTTGATGAGCTTGAGCTGTATGAATTGGTCGAAAGACTTGCTCCTGATTTATTAAAACAAAAAAGAAATCGTGCTGTCAGCGCCAACGTTGACTTCTACAGCGGATTTGTATATAGTATGCTTGAACTGCCGCTTGAATTATATACTCCTATTTTTGCCATTGCAAGAATTGCAGGCTGGAGCGCTCACAGAATTGAAGATATAATGAATTCAGGCAAAATCATAAGACCTGCTTACAAGAATGTTGCAAAACACACTCCATACACTCCACTTAATGAAAGATAAAAAAATCCTATGGAATATTCCATAGGATTTTTTTAGTTATCTACATTTTTTAATAATAAATTTTGATAATATTGATAAAACAACCCCTGTAATAATTATTTCAGGTATCATATAAGAACCATTATATGTAATAGAATACGCTAACACTGTTTGTCCCTCTTCAGCATAAACTCCCCAGATAAGTATTCCTGAAATAATGTGGCACACATACCTCAATGTCGTTACAATAACACCGCTGACCGGTATTGCCCACAACTTTTTATTCATCAATCTGTAAAATACTCCTGATAATCCCAATACTCCGAATGCAACAATATAATCAAGCATAACAACAAGGAAAAAGCTTATAAAATTCTGTGTTGGTGGCGGATAAAATCCCGTCATCATCTGAATAAGTGAGAATACAATTCCTGTTAACATTCCCCATTTGAAATCAAGTATAATTGATGCAGCAATTATCGGCACCATACTTGCAAGAGTTATTGAACCTCCCTGCAACCAGGGTGCAGGAATCAATTTTGAAAGGATAACCAGAACAGTTGACAATGCAACCATAATTGCAGATAATGTTAATTTTTTTGTTTTAGACATAATAATTACCTCTTATTTCAAATATTTTTCTTTAAGTTTTGGTGCAATAATTGATAGCACAACAGTTGTTATAATTATTTCAGGTATCATATAAGAGCCGTTATAAACCAATGCATATAATGGCAAAGGTAATTCTGTTACAGCAAATTTACTCCATATTAATAATCCTGATAAGATATGCATTATATATCTTAATGTTGTTACAATCAGTCCACTAACAGGAATTGCCCATATTTTACAATTCATCAATTTAAAGAAAAATCCTGCAAGACCCAACACACTGAATGCAAAGACATAATCTAACAAAATAACTCCGCAAAAAGTTGTGAAAGTAGTAACCGGTGGAAGATAAAAATCTGTCAATAGCTGTATTAGTGAAAATACAAAGCCAGCTAATAAACCCCACTTTGAATCAATAATTATTGATACTAAAATAATCGGAACCATACTTGCAAGAGTTATATATCCTCCTTGAGTCCATGGAGCAGGAAGCAATTTTGAAAGCAGCACCAAAACAAATGAAACTGCAACCAAAACTGCACTTGTTGTTAATTTTTTCGTTTTTGTCATAAAATCATCTCCTAAATGTTTATAAAAATGAAAAAATCGGAGAAGTCCCTCATACGGGGAGCTCCACCGATAAATTAGTCAATATAAAATATACTTCCTACGCCGGCATTATCCGTATCAGGTTCATGGGTCGGAATTCACAATTCCCTCTCAGCCTTTCTAAAAGCTCCCCAAATATTCATTTTTAAGTATTATATAACACTTGTCATATTTTGTCAAGTATTTTATTTTGTCAAATATGAAATTTCGTGGCTTGTTAAGTATCTCCATCTTCCCAACGGCAGATTGCCAAGCTCAACTATTCCTATTTTTATTCTCTCAAGTTCTGTTACCTTACATCCAACTGCTTCAAACATTTTTCTTACCTGTCTGTTTTTTCCCTCATGAATTGTGATTTTTATTTTTGTATATCCCTTTTCACAAGATATCATTTCAACCTCAGCAGGAGAAGTTTTAAAATTTTCTTCAATTATCACTCCGCCTCGCAGCTGTGCAAGACCCTTGGGAGTTATACCACCCTTGATGGTTGCAATATATGTTTTGTCCATATTGAATTTAGGGTGGGTAACCTTATAAGTAAAATCCCCATCATTTGTCAGAAGCAAAAGCCCTGATGTATCGTAATCAAGCCTTCCGACAGGAAATATTCTTGATTTAATATCTTCACTGACTAAATCAAGAACTGTAGGTCTATCAAACTGGTCAGAAACAGTTGAAACATATCCGACAGGTTTATTGAGCATAATATAGTATTTCTTTACCTCAGGAGAAACTATCTCCTTATCTACCATAACAACATCAGCACCGATTTCAACCTTTGTTCCAAGCTCGGTAATTTTTTGATTATTTACCATAACCCTTCCCGATGTAATTAATTCTTCTGCTGCTCTTCTTGATGCGACACCACTCATTGCAATATATTTTTGCAGTCTTACTATTTCACCCATATTTTTATCTCCAATTGTATTTCATTAAATATATTATATATTATTTTTAGTAATTTCGCAACAATATTCTTATAATTTTAAAGATTTCACCGGTAAAACTTTTTTTGACCTTAACAACATAGTCGGCATCTGCAACCAAATCAACCTCACGAATAAAAACATTGTTATAAAAAATCTCAGCATATCCTATTTTCTCGCCTTTATAGACATCATATCTTGGTTTTTGTATTGTATGCAATATAACCTCAGGCTTTATTCTGCCATTGTTCTTACCGGTTATATACACATCTTCATTTAAAACAGCATTCAGTCCGTCATCAATATTTTTAAGAATATCTCCTTTTTTCATAATCTTATATTGCTTCACATTGCTAAACCCAAAATCAAGCATCTTTTCATGGTCACTCCAATCGCTCGGAGCATTCAGGGTAACTGCAACAAGCGTGACACCGTTTCTTTTAGCCGCCGACACAAGACATCTTCCCGTCTTTTTCGTGTATCCCGTTTTAACGCCGATACAACCATCATAATTCCACAAAAGCTTATTATGATTTTTTAAATATGTTATAATCTCCCCGTTATCTATCGTTTCATTTTTTGTTGATACAATTTCTCTGAACTTATCATTTTTCAAACCATATGCCGCAATTATTGCCATATCATAAGCTGTCGAATAATGACCATCTGCATCAAGTCCATTAGCATTTTTAAAAGAAGTATTTTTTGCTCCTATTTCTACTGCCTTTTTATTCATCATCTGACAGAATTCCTCATTTGTTCCGCCTATATGTTCTGCTATCGCACAAGCTGCATCATTACCCGAGTTGAGCATCATGCCATAGACAAGATTTTCCATAGACATTTTATCACCTGTCTTAAGATATATTGATGAGCCCTCCTGTGAGCTTGCATTTGCAGATACTCTTACAATTTCATCAGGCTTCGTATTCTCCAATGCAAGTATAGCGGTCATAATTTTTGTTGTACTTGCCATTGAATGTTTACTATTGGAATTATACTCAAACACAACCTCATTATTATCAGCATTGATTACACAGGCACACTCAGCTGAAATATCAACTGCCTGAGCGTTAAATGAGTTAATATATAAAAATAAAGTTATACACAAAAAAAATCTTTTCATAGTTTGTCACCTCGTAACAATCTATGAAAAGATTAATTATTTAATTCTTATTTCAATTGCAAAAATAAATTAGGGTCCTTACTTTTTGTTTTTTTCATATTCTTTTTGCAGGGCAAATGAAAATCAGGACTTATTTTCCCAACACCTATCCCAAATTTTTCAACAAGCTCATCAAGTGTTTTTATATTGAAATCCTCTAATATTTTTAACATCACTCTTGCGCATACATATGCATCGTCATTTGCACAATGATGTGAAAAATCAATGCCTATAAACTCTGCCATAGCGTTCAATTTATGACTTTCAAGTTCGGGGTATGCTTTTTGTGATAATTTCACGGTACACAAATATGAAAAATTCGGAAAGTCGATTTTATACATATCAAGCGTTTTTAATAATGCGCCTATATCAAAGCTTGCATTATGAGCTATAACAACTCTGTCATTGAGATATGGAAAAATCTCATTCCAATACTCCTTAAAAGTCGGCATATCAATAACCATATCGGGAGTTATATTGTGAATTTTAATATTATATTCATTGAATTCAAAAGGTTCAGGTCTTATCAAAAGTTCTTTTCGCTCTTTGATTTTTCCGTCTGAAACAGTGCATATCCCCATACTGCAAATACTGTTTGCACCTGAGGTCGCAGTTTCAAAATCAATTGCAACAAAATCCATCAAAACACCCCTTTCTCATAAATTGATGTTTGGCATAAATGCCAAACATCAATCTTTTATTAAAGTTTCTTGGTTTCTACTTCTTCACAAATTCTTGCAATGAAATCTTCAATGCTCATAGCACCAATATCTCCGTCTTTTCTTGAACGAACAGATACTGTGTTATTTTCAATATCCTTATCACCAATAACAAGCATATATGGCACTTTTTCAAGCTGTGCCTCTCTGATTTTATATCCGATTTTCTCTGACCTGTCATCTACTTCAATACGCATAATTCCTGCAGCCTCAAGTTTTTTCTTGACATCATAAATATAGTCTAAGTGTCTGTCTGCAATTGCAAGCATCTTAACCTGAACAGGTGCTAACCATACAGGGAACGCTCCTGCATATTTTTCAATCAACAACGCCAATGTTCTTTCATAACAGCCGATTGAAGTTCTGTGAATGATGTAAGGATTTTTCTTTGTTCCGTCTTTATCAACATATTCCATACCAAACTTTTGGGCAAGCATCTGGTCTATTTGAATTGTGATAAGTGTATCTTCCTTACCGTGAACATTCTTAATCTGAATATCAAGCTTCGGACCATAGAATGCAGCCTCGCCTATACCAATCTTATATGGAATTTCAAGATGGTCAAGAATTCTCTTCATAACTCCCTGAGCTTCATCCCATTGTTCAACTGTTCCGATATATTTTTCCTTGTCATCAGGGTCCCACTGCGAGAATCTGTATGATACATCTTCTTTTAAGCCTAGAGTTTCCAGCATAAAGTTTGTAAGCTCAAGACAACCCTTAAATTCATCCTCTAGCTGTTCAGGAGTACACATTAAATGTCCTTCTGAAATTGTAAATTGTCTTACTCTGATAAGACCATGCATCTCGCCTGATGCTTCGTTTCTGAATAGAGTCGAAGTTTCATTGAGTCGCATTGGCAAATCTCTGTATGAACGGCCTCTGTTTAAGAATGCCTGATACTGGAACGGACAGGTCATTGGACGAAGAGCAAAAACTTCCTTATCAGTTTCCTCATCTCCCATAACAAACATTCCGTCCTGATAGTGGTCCCAGTGTCCTGAAATTTTATATAAATCACTCTTTGCCATCAATGGAGTCTTTGTTAGTTGCCAGCCTCTCTTTTGTTCTTCATCTTCAACAAATCTTTGCAAAAGCTGAATAATTCTAGCACCCTTTGGCAAAAGAATAGGCAATCCTTGTCCTATAACATCTGATGTTGTAAACAATTCCAACTCTCTTCCAAGCTTATTATGGTCTCTCTTTTTAGCCTCTTCGAGTTGTTCTAAATGTGCCTGCAATTCTTCCTTATTTGAAAAAGCAGTTCCGTAAATTCTCTGAAGCATCTTGTTCTTTTCATTACCTCTCCAATATGCTCCTGTTGCACTCAAAAGCTTATAAGCCTTTACTTTGCTTGTATAATTCACGTGAGGGCCTGCACATAAATCAGTGAAATCTCCCTGTTTATAGAAAGAAATAACCTCTCCGTCAGCCAAATCATTTATAAGCTCAATTTTATATGGTTCGTCCTTCATTAATTCCAAAGCTTCTTCTTTTGGCAATTCAAATCTCTCAATTTTAAGATTTTCCTTTACAATCTTTTTCATTTCTGCTTCAATAGCTTCCAGATCTTCAGGTGTAAAAGTATGTTCTGTATCAAAATCATAATAAAAGCCTGTATCAATTGCAGGTCCTATTGCAAGTTTTACATCAGGAAACATTCTTTTTACAGCCTGTGCAAGAATATGTGATGCTGAATGGCGCAGTGTTTGTAGTTCGTTCATTTCACTCATTTTTTCATACCTCTTTTCTTATAAATAAAAAAACACCCCAACATTTGCCAAATGCAAATATAGGGGTGCAAATTTTGCACGGTTCCACCCTATTTACGATTTTTTTTAAATCGTCACTTAATTACTCATAACGCAGAGCTATTGCGGCAATGTCTAATAAGCCAAAACCTTTCAACACGCGACTCCAAAGTGGTATTCACTGTAATTCATCAAAGAATGCTTCCAGCCACGACATTCTCTCTCTTGTAACTACCCTTACAGCTACTGTCTTTTTCATAGTCATTACCTAATATTATGACATTTTTTTTGAAATTTGTCAATAGTTTTTTACTTTTTAATTTTATTCCATAGTTCATCAAGTTCATTTAAAGATAATTCATCAAGTTTTTTGCCATTTTCCTCTGCCAATCTTTCCATTCTGATAAATCTTTTTATAAACTTTTTTGTTGCATCATTCAAGCACATTTCTGCATCAGCCTTTAAAAATCTTCCGACATTTACAACAGAGAACAACAAATCTCCGAATTCTTCAGATATATTCTCCTGATTTTCAGATTTGATTGCACTCTTTATCTCTTCTAATTCTTCATAAACCTTATCAAAAGCACCATCTATGCTATCCCAGTCAAAGCCAGCATTTTTTGCCTTCTTCTGCACTTTTTCTGCCCTGATTAGTGCAGGAAAATTCTTAGGAACATCAACCAATGCATCAGAATATGATTTTAAGCCCTTTTCCTTTTTCTTATTCTTCTCCCAGGCAGCAAGAGCCTCTTCCTCATTTCCTGCCTTATCATCGCCAAATACATGAGAGTGTCTGTCAATTAATTTTTGACATATTTCACTCACAACATCATTAAAATCAAAAGCTCCCCTCTCCTCAGCTATTCTTGAATGGAAAACAACCTGTAGCAACACATCTCCCAATTCGTTTGCAAACATCTTGTCATCATTATTATCAAGTGCCTCAATTGCCTCATAAACCTCTTCAATCATACTGCGCTTGATTGACTGATGTGTTTGTACCTTATCCCAGTCACAGCCATCATCAGCACGGAGTCTTTTCATAATATTTAATAAATCGTCTATTGTATATTTCATTATAGCACCTCATCTGCTTTCTTTGTCATAAAAAAATTATATCACAAATAAATTGTTATAACAAGACTTTTGGTGAGGTTTATTATGAATTCAAAACAAAATTTTCTAAAAGGTACTGCAATTTTAATGGGCGCAAATGCAATTTCAAAAATTTTAGGTGCAATTTTTAAAATACCCTTGACCTATATCTTAAACGAAGAAGGAATGGCAATTTTTAATACTGCAATGGGCGTGTATTCAACACTTTTATCATTTGTCATATCAGGCTTACCCCTTGCCATATCAAGACTTATCGCAACAGAATATGCCTTAAATAATCATAAATGTATCAAAAAAACAGTAAAGATTTCACTAATAATATTATCCATATTAGGAATATTAGGGACACTACTTCTCTTTTGGGGTGCAGATTTTTTTGCCTTATCTATGAAAGACCCAAAAGCTTCTTTAGCAATTAAGGTTCTTTCCCCATCAATATTTTTTGTTGCGACAGGTTGTGTCTTTAAAAGCTATTTTCAAGGATGTGTTAATATGGTACCCACTGCCATATCACAGGTTATTGAGTCATTTGTAAGACTCATAATCGGATTTTTGGGCGCCTGGCTTTTAAAGGATGCAATTATTGAAATTACCTCTTCAGGCGCAATTTCAGGAATAACAATCGGAGAAATTATTGCAACGCTAATTTTATTCTTGCTCTTCTTCTCATCAAGTAAAAAGCTACGATATACGGGGGATTTAAAAAGCAACAAAGAAATTATAAAATCCATCTCTCAGATTGCCTTTCCCATGCTGATATGCTCATCAGTTTCAAGTGCTCTTAGTTTACTGGATGTTGCCACTGTGAGAAACAGTCTTTTAAATATTCGTTTTACCCCAGAAAACATTGACAGTTTTTTACTTAAATATTCAAGCTACACAACTTATTTTGACAATATAAAGGGGACACTAAAAATGTCAATTGACGGAGCAAGGTGGTTGTATGGAGCATATTCAGGATATGCACTGACCATTTTTCATCTTCCCACAGGAATAATCGGTGCATTGGGTACAAGTATTTTCCCGATAATCAGTGGTGCATATGCAAAAGGCGATAACAGGGTAATAAAAAAAACACTTCTTACCTCCTTAAAAACAACAATAGTTATAATTCTCCCCTGCACATTAATGCTTTATATGTATTCGGATGAGCTATTATATATTTTATTCAAAAACACCGCCTCATCTCACCTTTTGTCACTGCTTTCTCCCACACTGATATTCTTATGCATAACTGATATTTTTATCGTCACTCTGCACGCTTTCGGAAAAATTTATGAACCATTTTTATATTCTTTAATCGGAGTAGGTATAAAACTGACATCTAATCTTCTACTAATCCCTGTCGCAAAATTCAATATAGAAGGCGCTATAATAGGTTCAACAATTGCATATTTTGTTATGATGATTATAAACGGATATGCTGTTATCAGATACACAAAAATAACAAAAAAAGAAGTGCTGTCATTGTCTGTACCCCTTATCTCTTTATTTGTTATGTTCGTGGTTCTGAAACTTATAAAAGAACCTTTATATGTAATCTTTGCTAACGAATTTGTTGTTCTTTTAATATCCTGTCTTGCAGGCGGATTTACATATTTTTTGGCCTTAATTTCTACAAATTGTCTTAAAAAAAATGATATCGCAATTTAGCGCGATATCATTTTTTTAACTGTATCATACATTTCATTATTTATTTCATCAATTGAGCGTATGTCAGAATCCTTAACACAATGTATATGCTCCCAAGAAAATTTGTTTGCAATAAAACACGCATTTTCATAGCTCTTTTCAAGATAGTCCTTATTTCTCTCGTGGATGTCCTTAGTTTGTGTATTATCAAACTTATTATCTCTATGTTCCATAAGTTTTTTTGCATATGAAACAGGCATATCCAAAAAGAATGTCAAATCAGGTTTCGGAATCTCGTAAATTTCAAACTCCAACTCAAAAAGCCAGTCCAGAAATTTATTTTTTTCATACAAATCATCAATCTTACTTGCCTGATGAATCATATTGGATGAGGCATATCTGTCAGCAATTATAATGCTGTCATCTTTTTCATAAAATTCTTTCCAGTCAGTGCGAAATGACGCAAATCTGTCTGCCGCAAAAAAACTTGAAGCCGCATATGCATTCACATCATCAGGATTTTCTCCGAATTCCCCTGATAAGTACATTTTTACAAGCTCAGATGATGGGCTCTCATATGCAGGAAATGAAATTTTTCTCACATTATATCCATCAGCCAAAAGTTTGTTATAAAGCATAGATGTATGAGTTTGTTTTCCACTTGCATCAACCCCGTCAATAGCAATTAATTTACCCATTATTCGTCATTTCCCCCTGCTCTCTCACCTTTGAACAAAACTGTTAATGCAAATTTTGGCAAAGCCAGCATTCTTTTAAATCTCCATGGCTCTTTTATAAGTCTATATAGCCATTCAAGACCAAGTCTGCACCAGACATCAGGTGCTCTTTCAACATCTCCTGCAAAAACATCAAGACTTCCGCCTATACCCATCAGTACTCTTGCTCTTAATTTGTCCTGATTTTCTCTTATCCACTTTTCCTGTTTCGGAGCACCAAGACATACAAAAACAATTTCAGCTCCAACACTGTTAATTTCATTGACTATCCTTGAACTTTCATCGTCCTGAAAATATCCGTTTCTTGTTCCTACGATCTGAATAAATGGATATTGCTCCTCAAGCTTTTTCTTCGCTCTCTCAGCAACTCCCGGCTTTCCTCCAAACAAATATAATCTGTGACCTGACTCAGAAATCCTGTCAATAACTCCGCAAGCTATATCAAATCCTGCAGCTCTTTCTTCAATCGGATTTTTCAGAATTCTTGCTGCATAAACAACGCCAATTCCGTCAGCAGTCAACAAATCTGCACTGTTTAAGACTTCGGCAAACTTGTGATCCTTATATGCCTCTAAAATAATCTCCGAATTAGGAGTGAATACACTATGACACTTTCTTTCGTCAAGCATCTCAAAAATTTTGTCAACAGCCTCATCAATATTCACTTTATCAATATTTACACCCAAAATATTAACTTTATTTTCCATACAAAACCTCCTGATTATTCAAACAATGACATTTGTTTTGAACTGACTTCATCTTTTGTTAAAAAGCTACCCACTGCAGGAATATTCTTTGTTGTATATTTTTTTAAGTTTTCTATATTACTTTCTTCTGCAAAAACAACCTTAATCATTTTTGCTCCTTTTTTAGTAAGTTTCATTACCTGAACACCCTGTGTTGACTTGGTAGATTTTAGTGGTATCTTTTCAGTATCAACACAAACAGCCTTATTGTTATCTGCAATTGTAACAATATTTTTGTCACAGTCAATCCATTTGATATCACATATCCTGACTTTTTCCGAGTAAGCAGAAATAAGTTTCTTTCTGTTTGATTTGGTTTCATATGCCATCAATGGCACTTTTGCAATTTTACCATTTTCAAAAGAAAATAACATATTCCCCGAATAATCTTTTGTTACAACAGTGTATACTATCTTTTCTCCGCTGTCGAGTCCCAGAATGCTTGGAATATAATCACCTATTGCCGATACCTTTGTATCATTTAATTCATGAGTTTTTAACTTATAGCAAACACTCTTATCTGAGAAAAATAACAAATCACTGATATTTGTTGTTTCAATCTGCTGAATTACCTCATCGTCTTCTTTTAGTTTATGGTCATTTGTGGTAAACTTCAATGAATTTGCACTGACCTTTTTAATATATCCCTCTCTAGTTGTAAAGATTGTCAACGGATAATCCTCGATGTATTTATTCTCGTCATAAACCTCTATTTCCTCATCAGCAATAAGAGTTGTCTTTCTTTCTTTTCCATACTTGTTCTTTATTGCAACAAGTTGTTTTTCAATAAGCTTTTTAACCTTATTATCACTGCCCAAAATATCAGTTAAATTATCAATTTCTTCAATCAGCTTTTCAATTTCTGCAGTTCTGTTTAAGATATATTCTTTATTGAGATTTCTTAACTTAATTTCTGCAACATATTCAGCTTGTACCTTATCAAGTCCAAAGCTTTGCATAATGTTTGGAATAACATCTTCTTCTCTCTCGGTATGTCTTATGATTGAAATAGCCTTGTCAATATCTAAAAGAATTTTCTTAAGACCTGTTAAAAGATGCAGTTTTTCACTCTTTTTATCAATATCATATTTCAGTCCGTTTTTGATGCATCCCATTCTGAAATTTACCCATTCAGATAAAATTTCACCAACCCCCAACACTTTAGGAGCATTATTAATCAGAATATTGAAATTACAGCTGTAGCTGTCTTCTAAAGGAGTTAATCTGAAAAGCTTTAGCATCAAAGCTTCAGGGTCTGTTCCTCTTTTCAGGTCAATAGTAATTTTAAATCCATTAAGACCTGTTTCATCTCTTGCATCAGAAATTTCCTTTAGCTTATTAGCCTTTATCAATTCCATTATTTTGCCAATAATTGCTTCACTGGTTGTTGAGTATGGAATTTCTGTTATATCAATACAATTATTCTTTGAATCATAATTATATACTGCTCTTAATTTAAAGCTTCCTCTGCCTGTTTTATAAATTTCTCTCATCTGCTCTTGTGAGTATAAAAGCTGTGCACCCATTGAGAAATCAGGTGCAGGCATAACATCAAGGATATCAGCATCCTTGTTTTTCATAATTGCGATTGTTGCATCGCATACTTCCTTTAAATTAAATGAACAAATATTACTTGCCATTCCGACAGCAATCCCCTGATTAGGATTAACTAGAATATTAGGAAATGCAACAGGTAACAAAACAGGTTCTTTTAACTCTCCATCATAGTTATCAACGAACTCTACAGTATTTTTATTAATATCTGCAAAGAATTCATTACAAATCGACTCTAATCTTACCTCTGTATATCTTGCAGCAGCGTACGCCATATCCCTTGAATATTGCTTACCAAAGTTTCCCTGCGACTCAACTAAAGGATGCAAAAGTGCCTCATTACCTGTGGTAAGTCTTACCATAGTTTCATAGATTGCCGCATCGCCATGAGGATTTAATTTCATTGTCTGTCCGACAACATTTGCTGACTTTGTAAGCTTTCCGCCCAGAAGTCCCATTTTATACATTGTATATAAAAGTTTTCTGTGGGCAGGCTTCAAACCATCTATTTCAGGTATGGCACGAGATATGATAACACTCATTGCATAAGGCATATAATTAGTTTCAAGCGTTTCACAAATAGGTTGTTCAGTTATCGGTGCACTGATAATTACTTCAGGCTCATTTTTCTTCTTCGCCATCTTATATTTAACCCTTCCTTAACTAAATTTAACTCAAATCGAGCATTTCCATATATAAGCTGCCATTTTTTGCAATATGCTCTTTTCTTCCCTGCATATCATCGCCCAACAGTATATCAAATACTCTTGCAGTCTTTTCAATGTTTTCAGCTGTGACACGAATAAGTCTTCTTGTTGCAGGGTGCATAGTTGTCAAGCTCATCATATCAGGTTGATTTTCGCCAAGACCCTTACTTCTCTTTATATCAAAATCGTCCTTATCCTTTGAAAGACCTTCTTCACTGAGCTTTTTAATAATCTCTTCCTTTTCGCCATCTGAATATGCAAAAATCTTTTCTCCCTTACGCTTTGTCTTTGTTATACTTATTTCATACAAAGGAGATTCTGCAATATAGACCTTTCCCTCATCTATCAAAGTCGGCATAAGTCTATAAATCATAGTCAGAACAAGTGTTCTTATCTGAAATCCGTCGACATCGGCATCGGTACAAATTATTACTTTGTCCCATCTTAAGTTATCAATATTAAAAGTGTCAAGTTCCTTGTTGTGCTTTGTATTGATTTCAATTCCGCAACCCAGAACTCTTACCAAATCAAGAATAATATCACTTTTAAAAATCTTTGCATAATCGGCTTTTAAACAATTTAAAATTTTACCTCGAATTGGCATAATTGCCTGAAAAGATGCATCTCTTGCAAGCTTACACGAGCCTAAAGCCGAGTCACCCTCAACAATGTATATCTCTCTTATTGACTTATCCTTACTTCTGCAGTCAACAAACTTTTCAACTCTGTTTGTGACATCCATTGTGCTTGTAAGTTTCTTTTTTACATCAATTCTGATTTTTTCTGCATGCTCTCTTGAGCGCTTATTTGTCAAAACCTGATTTGAAATCTTTTCAGCATCCTGCTTGTTCTCAATCAAATAAACCTCAAGCTGATGACGGAGGAACTCTGTCATTGCTTCCTGAATAAATTTATTGTTAATAGCCTTTTTAGTCTGATTTTCATAACTTGTCTGAGTTGAAAATGAGTTAATAACTAATGCCAGACAATCTGCAACATCATTAAAGGTTATCTTTGATTCATTTTTATTATATTTACCATTATTTTTTAAATACTGGTCAATCGCATAAACAAATGCATTTTTCACTGCCTTATCAGGCGAACCGCCGTGTTCAAGCCAGCTTGAATTGTGATAATATTCCAAAAGATTGACAGTTTGTGAAAAACAGAATGCAATCTGCATCTTAACCTTATATTCAGGCTTATCTTCTCTGTCTTTTCCTGTTCTCTCAGCATTCCAGACTTCAATTGAAGTCATTGAGTTCTCTCCGACCTTATCCTTAAGATAATCAACAATTCCATCAGCATAATAGTATTCATTCATCTGAATACCTTCTTCGGTTTCAACATACAAAACAAACTTTAATCCTGCGTTTGTCATTGCCTGTTTTTCCAAAACCTCCTGAAGATACTCAACAGGTATATTTATATCTGTAAAAACATCATTATCAGGCTTCCATTTTATAATTGTACCTGTTTTATTGTTAGATGCCTCACTTGTTTTAAGTCCGCCGATATTTTCGCCCTTTTCAAAATGCAGTGAATACATAGTTTTATCTCTTGTAACTAAAACGTCCATATACTCTGAACTATATTGAGTTGCACAGGCACCAAGACCATTTAATCCCAAACTGTACTCATACATCCCGCCATCATTATTATTATACTTTCCGCCTGCATACAGTTCGCAGAAAACAAGCTCCCAGTTATATTTTTGTTCCTTTTCATTATAATCAAGCGGTATTCCTCTTCCGTGGTCACAGACTTCAATTGAATTATCAAGAAATCTTGTTACTTCAATCAGCTTTCCATAACCCTCTCTTGCTTCGTCTATTGAGTTTGAAAGAATTTCAAAAAAAGAATGGCAACAACCCTCTATTCCATCAGAGCCGAATATTACCGCAGGTCTTTTTCTGACTCTGTCAGCACCTTTTAAACTCGTAATACTATCGTTACCATATTCCGCTTTCACTTTAGCCATATTCTCAATACCTCTTATATATATAGTACAATTTTAATTTAGAATAAACCCATAATATTATACATTATTTTGAGAAATTTGTCAAATTTTCTTATGGATATTTTATAAATTATAAAAAACACTTGAAATACTTCAAAAAATGTGATAGAATACCATTAATTGAATAAAAGGCTGTGAAGAAATCCAGTAGGTCATAAATTCGCCATAAGAGAGCAGAGGTCGTGGGCTGTGAGCCTTTGCGGAAAGAGTATGACTGAACTTTCGTTTCTGAGCTGTATCGGTGAAGCGTTTTTGTGTGTAGTCGGTATCGGGTTGCGACCGTCATTCGTTTAATTAAGTGCCTGATTATTTCAGGAATATGGGTGGTACCACGGAAATTTTTCGTCCCTGCATATAGCAGGGACTTTTTTATTTTCCCTGCAAGATAAATGAGAAAGGATTTGAAACAAATGAAAGAAAAACTACAACAAATCAAGATTGCAGTTGAAGATTTATTAAAAAATTCATCTGATCTGAATGCCTTAGAAGATATCAGAATTAAATATCTCGGCAAAAAAGGTGAGCTTACTTCTGTCCTAAAGGGCATGGGACAGCTCAGTGCTGAAGAAAGACCTGTTATTGGTGCTTTGGCAAACGAAATCAGAGATTTTTTAAATAATGAAATTGACAACAAGAAAAAAGAGCTTGAAGCTTCCCTTCAGAATCAAAGATTAAAAGAAGAAGTTATTGACGTTACAATGCCGGGAAAAACTCCTGATATCGGTTCTTTGCATCCATTTACAAAGACCTTGAATGAATTTAAGGAAATATTTATTGGTCTTGGCTTTGAAGTTGCGGAAGGACCTGAGGTTGAAACAGATTATTATAACTTTGAAGCATTGAATATTCCAAAAAATCACCCTGCAAGAGATACTCAGGATACTTTTTATATTGAAGACAATATAGTTTTAAGAACTCAGACATCTCCTATGCAGGTTCGTGTAATGGAAAACAAGAAACCGCCAATCAGAATTATTGCACCGGGAATTGTTTACAGAAGTGATGCATCTGATGCAACTCACTCACCTGTTTTCCATCAGATCGAGGGACTCGTTGTTGATAAAGGAATTACAATGGCAGATTTGAAAGGTACATTGGAGTCCTGTATGAAATCATTATACGGAGAAGATTGTAAAGTTCGTTTTCGTCCTCACCACTTCCCATTCACAGAGCCATCAGCTGAGCTTGATGTGGCTTGTTTTGTTTGTGGCGGAGAAGGTTGCCGAGTATGTAAGGGCGAAGGTTGGATTGAAGTTCTGGGTTGCGGCATGGTACATCCTAAGGTATTGGCTAACTGCGGAATTGACCCTGAGGTTTATTCAGGATTTGCTTTCGGAATTGGTTTGGAACGTATGGTTATGCGTAAATATGGAATTGACGATATCAGATTGTTCTATGAAAACGATTTGAAATTCTTAAAACAGTTTTAATCTCTTTTGACGAAAGGAATGATAATAAATGAAAGTACCAATGAGTTGGTTTAATGACTATACAGATATGAGTGGTATAACACCAAAGCAATATGCCGATGCACTTACTATGTCGGGCTCAAAAGTTGAGGGTGTTGAAAATGCAGGCGACAGTTTGCAAAAGGTTGTAACGGGCAAAGTTCTGACATGTGTTGACCACCCTGATAGCGACCACCTGCACATCTGCACTGTTGATGCAGGAGTTGGCGAAGAACTTCAGATTGTCTGCGGAGCACCAAATGTAAAGCCTGATATCATTGTGCCTGTTGCACTTGATGGCTCAACTTTACCTGGCGGAGTTACAATCAAAAAAGGCAAATTAAGAGGGGTTGAGTCAAACGGTATGCTCTGCTCACACGACGAGCTTGGAATTTCTGTTGCAGACTTGGGTTATGAGCCAGAATACGGAATTCTTATTCTCCCCGAGGACACTCCAATCGGAATGGAAATCAAGGATTATTTTGGTTTGAATGAGGATGTTGTTGAATTTGAAATCACATCAAACAGACCTGATTGTTTCAGCGTGATTGGTCTTGCAAGAGAAACTGCTGCAACATTCAGACGACCTTTTAATCTTCACAAGCCTGAATTTAAAGAAAACAATGAAGATATAAATGATACATTAAATGTTGAAGTTTTAAATAAAGACAAGTGTATGAGATACACTGCAAAAATGATTAAGAATGTAAAAATCGGACCATCTCCAAAATGGCTTGTTTCAAGACTTCGTGCCTGTGGAGTTCGTTCAATCAACAACATTGTCGACATAACAAATTATATTCTTTTAGAATATGGTCAGCCGATGCACGCTTTTGATTTGAGAGACTTATCACAAAACAAAATTGTTGTCAGAAATGCTGCTGACGGAGAAATCATAAAGACACTTGACGAACAAGACAGAAAATTATGTTCTGATGACCTTGTTATTTCTGATGGAGAAAAGGCAGTTGCAGTTGCAGGTGTTATGGGCGGATTTAATTCAGAAGTTAAAGATGACACAACAACAGTTATTTTTGAATCTGCTACATTTGATGCAGCATCAGTTCGTCTTACTGCACAAAGAATAGGTCTTAGAACTGAATCGTCATCAAGATTTGAAAAAGGTCTTGATGTCAACAATACCCTCCCTGCACTTGAGCGTGCCTGTGAGCTTGTCGAAATGCTTGAATGCGGTGAAGTTGTAGGCGGATTGATTGATATTAAAGGAGCAACTAAAGAACAAACAGTTCATCCATTAAGAGTTGATAAAATCAATAAGTTCCTTGGAACCGACATTTCAAAAGACGAAATGATTGGATACTTAAAAGCTTTGGAATTCACAATTGATGAAGAAAATATGACAGTTGTTGCACCAACTTTCAGACCTGACATTGAGGCTGAGGCTGACATTGCAGAAGAAATTGCAAGATTTTATGGTTATGATAAGATTCCTGTAACTGCACTTTCAGGAAATGCAACAAGAGGAAGACTAACACCTGTTCAGTCTGCAAGAAACAAGATTTCATCACTTCTGACTGCTCAGGGATTAAATGAAATCTGCACATATACATTTACAGGTCCTGCAATTTTTGATAAGCTTTTAATTCCAGAAGACAGTGATTTGAGAAACTGTGTGACAATCACAAACCCGCTTGGAGAAGATACTTCAATTATGAGAACTACATCTGTCGGAAGTATGCTCTCTGCACTTTCATATAACTACAATCATCAGAACGCATCTGCAAAGCTATTTGAAATTTCAACAATCTATATTCCTACAAAAAAAGGCGAATTGCCAAATGAGCCTGAAATAATTACTCTTGGTATGTATGGGGGTGTTGATTTCTTCGATATGAAGGGTGTTTTGGAGGCAATGTTTAAGAATATGAACATTTCTGATGTTTCTTATGTTGCTGATACCGAAAATCCAACATATCATCCTGGAAGATGTGCCAATGTTTTAATCGGTGATGAAATTGTCGGAACTATTGGAGAAATTCACCCTGAAGTTTTGAAGAATTTTGAAATCGAGGAAAAATGCTATGTTGCAGAGATTTCTCTTATGAAGATATTTAATGCAATTAACAATGATATTAAATTTAAAGCATTACCGAAATTCCCTGCAGTAACAAGAGATATCGCGATGCTGATTGACAAAACCACTCCTGTCGGAGAAATTGAAAAGGTTATTAAAAAAGCATCAGGCGCTTTATTGGAAACAATTAATTTGTTTGATGTTTATGAGGGAAAACAGATTCCTGAGGGCAAAAAGAGCGTTGCTTATGCAGTATCATACAGAGCTTCAGACAGAAGTTTAACAAATGAGGAAATCAACAAAATATTTGCAAAAGTTGTGAAAGACCTTGAATATAAGTTAGGTGCACAATTAAGATAATTAATATCAAATACCACGCTTTATATAGCGTGGTATTTTTTTTGTTCTAAAACTCTTTTTGCAAGAATAAAATGATTGCAAAAGAGGTGTTACAAATGTTAATAGTAAATGATAAACAAGGTGTATCTATTCATCCAATACTAAAATATCTTCCGTCAAAATTCAAAAGACTCCTAACCTTTACGGAGCTTCATTATGCAGAGGAATTAAGAATGAGAAAGGGGCTTCCTTTTGTCATCAATTTTTCGGACAACTCATATTTTATAACCAAAAATTCAGTTTTAACAAAGGATATAAAAAGAGCTGTTATGGTAACAAACGAGGATATTAATGAAGCATTGGAATTAATAGTAAAAAGTTCCCTCTATACTGCCGAAAATTCACTAAGGCAAGGTTATGTCACAATCGAGGGCGGAAACAGAATTGGAATTTGCGGAAGTGCTGTCATAAACAATTCCAATATCTCATCAATCAAAAACATAAGCGGATTGAATTATCGTATTGCAAAAGAAATAGATGGCGCATCAGACAAGCTTATTGATGTTATATATAAAGATAATAAGGTATCCAACACATTAATCATTTCCCCTCCCTGTTGTGGGAAAACAACAATTCTAAGAGATGTTGCGAAGAAGCTGTCAAAGACAGGTCTAAAAGTTTGTGTTGCTGATGAGAGAAATGAAATTTGTGCAGTTTCTGATGGCTTTTTAGGCTTTGATTTAGGTTACTCTCTAGATGTATTGGAGGGAGCTCCCAAGGGCGATGCTTTTTCAATTTTAATCCGTTCAATGTCGCCTGATGTCATTATCACTGATGAGCTTGGCGGAATGGAAGATTTTTTGGCTGTCAAAAAAGCAATACACTCAGGAGTAAATGTGATAGCAAGCATACACGCCAATTCCAAAGACGAGCTAATAAAGAACAATCCCGAATTAACTTCACTTTTTAAATGCTTTATAACACTTAATCGAAAAAATGGTCCAGGCACAATCGGAGACATTTATTGTGTTTAAATTATTGGGTAGTATGTTAATTCTTATTTCCTCTTTTTTGTGGGGATATATGAGTTCACTAAAGCCATATAAAAGATATAAAAATCTTTTAAAAATCAGTCAGGGACTTATGGCAATGGAGAATGAAATACGTTACAGTTCTGACTATATTGATGTAGTATTAAAAAGAGTAGCCAACACCATAGGCTTTGACAAGTTATTTTTAAGCTGTGCAAGCTATGATAATTCACTGCCGATTTCAAAACGATGGAAACAATCAGTCTTAAATGATTATAAATCTCTTGAGCTGACAGATGCCGATTGTGAAATTTTATTTATGCTTGGAGCAGAGCTTGGAATGACCGACCGCGAAGGACAACTAAAGAACATAGAAAATTCTGTCGGACTGCTAAAAGTCTTGCAGGAGAGTGCAAAGGAAGAATACGAAAAAATGTCAAGGCTAAAAAAAGGTATCGGGATTACACTAGGACTTTTTGCGGTCATTATTCTAACATAGATATTAACGGAGGAAAACAATGAATGTTGATTTAATCTTTCAGATTGCAGGAGTAGGAATTGTTGTTTCTGTCTTAAATCAACTCCTGACCCGTGCAGGAAGAGAGGAACAAGCGCTGCTTACAACAATTGCAGGCTTGGTTGTTGTTTTAATGATTATATCTCAGGAAATAGGACAACTATTTGATATGATAAAGCAAATCTTCAATTTTTAGGATGAGTTTAAAATGAACATATTTTCAATTGCTGCAATAGGAATAATCGGCGCAATACTATCTGTCACAATAAAACAAACAAGACCCGAATTATCGCTTATGACCTCCCTTGCAACAGGAGTTGTTTTACTTATATATATTTCCGACTCTCTTGGCGGTGTCATAAATCAATTCTCACAAATAATCAAAAAAAGCGGTGTTAATGAAGAATATTTTATGATTGCAATAAAAGCCTGTGCAATTGCATACATAACAGAATTTGCAAGCGCATTATGTAAAGATGCAGGAGAAAATGCAATTGCTGTAAAAACTGAATTTGCAGGAAAAATTACAATTCTTTTTTTATCTTTACCGATAATTCTTGGGTTTCTTTCTTCAATATCTGAATTACTGGACAAAATATAAAGGACGTCTACTTATGAAAAAAATTTTTATTTTGTTTTTTGCAATTTTTGTTTTTTTTGATTTGTCTGCCTATGCAAACGAATATACACAAATAGAGGGCGAAAATTTTTTTAATGAAACTGTACAAGAATTATCATCGGGTAACTTTTCCATAACTCCCGAAAACATATTAAAATACTTGTCAGATTTATTTTTTGATGAGCTTTCAAAATCAAGCTCCTTAATTATATCAATTTTTGTTATTGCACTTTTATCAGGAACGCTCAATGTAATAAATACGGATAAGACAAAAGCATCAAACACTGCATATTTCACTTGTTTTGCATTAATGAGCGTTGCGGTTATAAAACTCATCTCTACCTCTGTAGGGTATGGCAATGCGGTGATAAATGAAATGAGTACCTTTGTCACAAAGCTCTCCCCTGTTTTAACAGTTTTACTTGTTTCATCAGGCTATGCGACTTCTGCCTCTGCATTCTATCCTGTTTTCAGCTCGTCAATATATTTTATATGCCTCATAATACAAAAATGTATTATACCTATGATTTATGCAGGCTGTGTTATAGCAATTGCAAATAATCTGAGTAACTATGTTCAGCTGAGCCATTTTTCAAATATGTTAAAATCCATTTCAAAATGGTTGTTGACTGCATCATTAACCATTTTCTCAGGAATTAATGCAATCTATGGTTTTTGCACTCCATCACTTGATAATATCGGAATGAAGACCGCAAAATTTGCAGTAGGCAGTCTTATACCAGTTGTCGGAAATTTTATGTCAGAAAGTATCGAGACAGTTTTAAGCGGAACAAGGCTTATGAAAAATGCTGTTGGCACTGCAGGCATAATCTCCTTACTGGTTATATGTGCAATTCCTTGTATAAAAGTCGGAGTAATAATGCTCTCTGTTAAAATATGTGCCGCATTAGTTGAACCTGTGAGCGACAAAAAATATGCTGATATGTTAAATGAGGCAGCAGGTTGTATTACAATGATGTTTTCCTCTATGCTATGTGTTGCAGTTTTATTTATATTATCAATTGCAATCATAATGGGAACAACAAATACTGTTACTTAGGGAGATAAAAATGAAAGGATATTTAATGCAAATAGTCGGTGCAGTTCTGATTTGTGTTTTTACTGATATGGTTCTGCCTGATAAATGGAGTAAATATGTTAAAATAATTACAGGCTTAATAATCATCAGCACGATTGCATCACCACTTGAAAAGCCATTAAATTTTAATTTCAATAAATATTTTAGAGAAAGTGAAAAATTAGAAATAGACGGCGAAGAATACCAACGCCTCCTTATTAAAAAAGAATTGGAAACCAACATTGCAACTGATATAAAAACAAGAATATCCGATGAATTCAATACAGATATCAATGCAGATGTTGAAATAGAAATAAATGACGAGGATAAAATTTCAGGAATTGATAAAATCAGCTTACAAGGCAAAATAACTCCAAAAATAGTTGACAGACTCAATGAAATTTATGCACCAAGGGAGATTTTTTCTGATGGATATTAAAAATTTAGTAAAAAAATTGAATTTGGGTCATAATGCTTACTTAATCATAATAATATTAGTTGGGGTGCTTTTTATGCTCTTCCCCTCTGATGACAAAGACTCAAGAAAAGAAACAAACACAAAAGAGGAGTTATACATTAACTATGAAAAGGACCTGGAGGATATTTTATCAACTATTGATGGTGTCGGCAAAGTCAAGGTTATGCTCACATACTCCTCTTCATTTGAAAAAAGTATAGCATATGAAAAAAATACTGATAGGAATGAAAAAAAAGATGGTGATAGTATAATAAATGAATCAAAATCACAAAACAATGTTGTTATGTCTGATGGAAAGCCATTTGTCATAAAAGAAATATATCCCGAAATTAAAGGGGTGGTCGTTGTAAGTGATGGTGCTGATGACATTATTGTCAAGCAAAATATTTTAGATGCTGTCACAACAGCTCTTGCAATAGCTCCGCATAAAGTTTGTGTGGTAAAAATGTCATAAAAGAAAGGAAGTTTTAAAATGATAGTTTTAAAGAAAAAAGAAATTGTGGCAACTGCATTAGTTGCAATGATTGGAGTTGCAGGGTATTTAAATTGGTCATATCAGGATACAATCAAAGTTACTGATGGAAGCTCTTATATTGAAACAGGAAAAAAACTGGGCGAAGCAAAATATGTGAATTCTGATTCTGACAGCTTGACTGAAGAATCTGTAAAAACCTCTGCAACAACAAAAGACTATTTTGCACAGGCAAAAATGGAAAAGGAAAATGCAAGGTCAAAGGCCTTAGAGATTTTAAAGGAAACTGCAGAAAACGAAAGTTTTGATGACGAAACAAGAAAAAATGCACAGGATAAAATTTTGTCATTAGCATCAAACAGTGAAAAAGAAGCTATAATTGAAAATGTTGCAGGGGCAAAGGGATATGATAATATATCTGTTTACATAGATGGAGAGAGTGTAGATGTAATAGTTGAAAAGGAGGATTTTTCACAAACTGATGTAAATATCATTAAGGATATTGTGACAGAGCAACTGGATATCGGACCTAACAACATTAAAATAGTTCAAAGAACATAAAAGAATGAGCTGTTATAAAACAGCTCATTCTTCTTTTTTAAGCTTTGCAAAATTTGCCATTAATTGTTTTGTTCCGACACTGTCAAACGCTACCTCAACCAGAGTATCCTTGCCATATTGTTTTGCATTTACAACAATACCTCTTCCGAACTTGTTATGATAAACAACATCTCCTTTAGCATATGATTGATTATCTGTCGGCTGATTAGGAATTGTAACAGTAGTTTTAATTGAATTGATACTTTGTTTTGCCTTTATAAAACTGTCAGTAACTGTGTTTTTAACAGTTTTCGGTGTTCTGTTTTCCTTTTTTGCATCAATCTCTTCAATAAATCTGCTTGGTCTTTGATAGGTAGTCTGACCGAAGATTGTCCTCATCTGAGCATTTGTGATATAGAGCTTTTTCTTTGCTCTTGTTATTGCAACATAGCAAAGTCTTCGTTCCTCCTCCAGATCCTCCTTATCCTGATACTCTGACTGACCTTTTAGTGACGGGAATAATCCATCCTCCATTCCCACTATAAACACAGTCGGAAATTCAAGTCCCTTGGCACTATGAACTGTCATCATAACAACATAGTCCTCTGTTTCGTCATATGTATCAATACCAGACACAAGTGACACATTCTCCAAAAATGATTCAAAGCTTGCCTCATCATCATTTTTCTCAAATTCAGCCGCAACAGAAATAAATTCCTTGACATTTTCAAGTCTTGTCTGTGCTTCAATGGTGTTTTCCATTTCAAGCATTGCAGCATAGCCTGTGTCAACAATAACTCTTTCAATAAATTTAGTCAATTCAAGAGTTCTGCTTAACTTTTGCAAATCTCTGATCAGTGTTGTAAATTCACCGAATTTTGAGCTTGCTCTTATTATTTCAGGATATTTGTCAGGCTCAGATATAATTTTAAAAAGACTCTTGTTATGGTATCCTGCCAGAAATTGTGCCTTATCCATTGTTGTCTTTCCAATTCCACGCTTTGGTTCATTGATAATTCTCAAAACACTTATATCATCATTCGGATTTAAAACCACTCTCAAATATGCGATTATATCCTTTATTTCCTTTCGGTCATAGAATCTTAGTCCTGACAAAATTTTATGAGGAATGACATTTCTTACAAAAGTATCTTCAATCACTCGTGATTGGACATTAGTCCTGTAAAGAATGGCAAAGTCAGAGTATCTTGCACCCTTTGATACTGCTCTTTCAATTTCCTCTGCAACAAAAGTTGCCTCTTCCCTTTCATTATAGCCTGTGTATAGGCTTACAATTTCTCCGTCATCATTCCCTGTCCACAATGTCTTCTGCTTTCTTTCGTTGTTATTTTTAATAACTGAATTTGCGGCATTTAAAATATTCTTGGTTGAACGATAATTCTCCTCAAGCTTAATTATCTTTGCATCATCAAATTCCTTTTCAAAATCAAGAATATTTCTGATATTCGCACCTCTGAATTTGTAAATACTCTGGTCGTCATCACCAACAACACAAATATTTCTTGTTCCCGCTGCCAAAAGACTGATTAGCATATACTGAGCTGTGCTTGTGTCCTGATACTCATCAACCATTATATATCGGAATTTATTCTGATATATCTTTAAAACATCTTCATTTTCCCTTAGGATTTTAACTGTAAAGAAAATCAAATCATCAAAGTCAATTGCATTGTTTCTTTTTAATTTTTCCTGATACAACTTATAAACTTGCGCAATCTTTGAAAGCCTGTAATCTTTGGAATTAATGGTTTCATATTCATCAGGCTCAATCATTTCATCCTTTGCTTTACTAAGCTGTGCCGAAACTGATTTCGGGCTGAATATTTTATCATCTAAATTAAGTTCTTTTAAACAATCCTTAATTACAGTTTTGGAATCATCAGAATCATAGATGACAAAATTTTTCTCAAAACCCAATCTGTCAATACATCCCCTCAAAATTCTGACACAACATGAGTGGAATGTGCTTATCCACATGCCCTCTGATGCACTGCCGATGATTGACTCAATTCTTGTTTTCATTTCATTTGCAGCTTTGTTAGTAAAGGTTATTGCTAAAATGTTATATGGCGAAACATTGTTATTCTTCATCATATATGCAATTCTGTTAACCAGTACAGTTGTTTTACCGCTGCCTGCACCTGCTAATATCAATAAAGGTCCTTCGGTTGTCCTTACCGCCTCTTGTTGCATTTCATTCAATCTGGATATATCCATAACTATCTCCTCTTATTTGAATAACGATAAAATTTCCTCCTTGGTAAGCCCTGAAATAGTTTTATCGTTTTTCTTGATTATACTGTCTGCAAGGTCTTGTTTTGACTCCTGCAATTTTAAAATCTGTTCCTCAATCGTTCCTCTTGCAGCTAATCTTAAAACTAAAACTGCCTTTGTTTGTCCTATTCTGTAGGCTCTGTCGGTAGCCTGTGCCATAACAGCAGGATTCCACCATGGGTCATAGTGAATTACCATATCAGCACCTGTGAGATTAAGTCCTGTTCCCCCTGCTTTTAATGATACCAAAAATAAATTTTTCTCACCATTATTAAACCTGTCAGCCATCTGTGTTCTTAAGCTTGACGGTGTTTTTCCGTCAATGAAAAAGCAATCTATCTCTCTTTCTTTAATCCTGGCACGAATAATATCAAGCATTGAAGTAAACTGCGAAAATACCAGAATTCGTCTTCCCTGTGAAAGTGCAATATCAATTAATTCCAAAAGATATTCTAATTTACCGCTCTCCTTTTTATAACTCATATCAAACAGCGAAGGATGACAACAAATCTGTCTTAATCTCAAAAGAATTGTCAGAATTTTCATTCCGCCATCACGGGTATTTATAAGCTCACTCACTTCGTTTTTAGCAACAGATAAAAATGCTTCATATAGTTTTTTCTGCTCAGGGACAAGGTCACAATAGATTGTGTTTTCAATTTTTTCTGGAAGTTCATTTAAAACATCACCTTTTAATCTTCTTAACACAAAAGGCTTTATCTTCTTTCTTAGTTCTTCCAGCTCCTCTTTTCCATCTTCTGATGATTTTATTCCGTCATACACTTTAGCAAATTCGCGTCTTGTGTTGAGATAACCCTTCATAACAAAATCAAAAACTGACCAGAGCTCCGAAAGATTATTTTCAACAGGTGTTCCTGATAGGGCAAATTTTCTTTTTGCATTTATTTTTTTGACTGCTTTTGCGCTCATTGTATCAGGATTTTTAATGTTTTGTGATTCATCTATAAACATAAATGAAAATTCCAGATCCTGATAAAGTGCTATATCACGTCTTAAAAGCGGATATGAAGTTATAACAAAATCTTCATCATCAATTTTTGATAAGGCTTCAATTCTGTCCTCTTTCGCTCCGTCAATAAGCTTTGCTTTAGCATCTGGAGCAAACTTCTTAATTTCATTTATCCAGTTGTATGTCAATGCGCTCGGAGTAATAACCAATACAGGCTTATCCTTCTTTTCGCTCATCACAAAAGCAATAACCTCTAATGTTTTTCCCAAACCCATATCATCGGCTAAAATTCCGCCATATCCAAGTTCTGAAAGCTGTTTTATCCAGTTTACACCTTTAACCTGATAATCTCTTAAGACATTATTGAGATAATCAGGGATATCAACTGAAATACTATTTATTCCGTCTATAAGTTCATCAAATGCATCATCAGTTGAAACAACACCCTCTGACTTTAGCGCTTCAAGATACAATGCATAATATTTTGACATAACCTTAGTTGATGATTTTATGTCTTTTTCAGAAAAGTTCAATGTTTCAAAAACCTTGAATTTAGTCGCATTTTCCTCATCAATGGGTAAAAATGTACCATCTTTTAATCTATAGAAGTTTTCTTTCATTTTAACTGAATTCAAAATCCCATATATTTCCTCAACATTTAATTCAGTTTCAAACCCAACCTCTAATAAATCAATGCTTTTATTAAATTTTACATCAGTTTTTAAACTTATATCTTTTTTATTTAGTAACCTGTCAAAGTTCTCGCTTGTATAAACAGTTGCAATTTCCTGCAGTTTGGCAATTGTATCGGTAATAAATTCGTATATATCACTGTTGGCAAAAAGCGAATACACTCCGTCAGAATAAGCAAATTTATCAAACAACGAAACGACCTTTTCTTCCTTTATAACGTCTCTTATTACTATTTTTTCGCCATTCTGATTTATGGATGGAAGTCTCATATCAATTGAGCCATACCGAACCATCACAACCGCTGTCACAATCTTTTTATCACTATCTAAATAGACAGAAAACTCAGGTTTCTCATTTACTAAGATTGACTCAACCCCTGCCGTCACCACTCCCTGCTTATTTCTTATTTTGGGATATACATAGGTTGCAAAGTCAATTCTAGCACTGCCACGGAAATCAATCTGCGTTCTGCTCTCAATCATTAATGAATTATAAATAGGCATAAACCATTCACGCCATTCTGGTTGGGTGTGATAAAAACAATCATCATAAAGATACCAGCTTCCATCTGAGAATAGCGCTGTTCCGCTTTCTGATACATTAATTGATATCTCATCATCAGTTGCATTGACATCAATCAATATATCAGGATTATCCTCAATAACTCTATAATCCTTTAACTGCAACGAATTAAAGTAATAATCACAATCTGTCTTTAACAAAAGCGGTAAAATTCTCTTTGCAGTAGCAGGAGCAACATATACCCTTGAAATTCTTGGAGAATAGTTTATATCAACAACTCTGTTCTGATATGCCTCACAAAGAATTTTCATTATTTCTTCTTCATACTCACCAAGTGCATACTGATTAGAGTTAATCGCAGTATGTTTGGAAATCTTATAGTCGCTACCATTCTGATAACTTTCTAAAAACTCATCTACCTTTGAAACACTTACAAGCTCATCAAAGCCACACATAAGCTCAATACCAAAGTTGCATTTTCTTTCATCATCAGTATTAATTAAGAGTAAAAACTTCATATTCAGACGTTTTTTTGTGAAGCAATTATCTGCAAATTGTGAACACAAATATTGAGCCAGATAATCGTTTTTATCTCCGACAATATTTTTTTCCAAAAGCTCTGACTGTCTTTTTTTAAGCGTTGCAACAATATGCTTACAGGTTGCGCCCATAGTCTTATAATAAGTACAGGTGCAAAAAGCATTTGATATCTCATCGCCATCAAAATCTATCCTGATGCTGTATACACTTTCTCCGTCAGCAACAGCTGTGATTCCGTTTTCCTCACGGGTTTTAATATGAATACGACCTTTTTTAAGATAGTCTATTCCCCTTTTATAAATATTCTGGGAACATATTTTTTGTATCTTTTCATCTGTTATATTCATAGCTATTCACCCCCAAGTTTGTTATCATATTATTATAACATATTTATTCTTTAATAGCAAGTGTTTATATAAAAAAGGTCTGTTATAAAACAGACCTTTATATTTATATACAGCAATATATGTAACTTATATTACATATATCAGCTCTTTTACAATCCTCATAATCTACCTCCTAAAATCTTCTCTATACTTTAAAAGGTTAAATTCCGTAAAGACCAAAGCTGATAGCCAATGCATCATTTACGGTTGACATAAGCGCCATATCAAGATGACCTATCTTTTCGTGCAGGCGTTTTTTGTCTATTGTTCTTATCTGTTCCAGTAAAATTACAGAATCCTTGTTTAAGCCATATTCCTTTGCAGCAAGCTCAATATGCGTAGGCATTTTGGCCTTGTTAATTTGCGAGGTTATGGCCGCTGCTATCACAGTTGGGCTGTATTTATTACCGACATCGTTTTGTATAATCAGAACAGGTCTTATTCCTCCCTGTTCACTTCCCACCACCGGACTCAAATCCGCGTAATAAATATCTCCTCTTTTTACAATCACCACTATTCACTCTCCGTCAGTTTTTCCTCACACTGCCGAAAAACTTCATTATCGGCATCCAAACACATTTCGGCTAAAGAAAGATTGATTGAAGCCATCTCCAAATAGCCCTTCTTCAGTGAATTCATCCGATTATATTTTTTTACCAAATAGCATAAAATATACTGATTTTTTTCGGATTTTTTGAAAGACAGACCGGATATGACCTTTTTTAGTTGTGACAAAGTAATCAGGCCCCCCGTAGTTAATTTTTGTTTTTTTGCTCATTATCTGTCAAGATAACTAAGAACGCTCGCCCTCCTTCCTTTTTTCATAGAAAACTCTCGGAATACGCTTGGAAATCATACATACTATTTCGTAATTAATAGTATCTAACCACGCTGCCAAGTCATCTGCTGTAACGGTATCAGGACCAAAAACTGTTACTTCATCATCTGTACTGATATTATTGACACTTGTCACATCAATCATACATTGGTCCATACAAATTCTTCCAACAACATCAACCTTTTGATTTTCAAAAAGCATCTTTGCCTTACCGCTAAGCATTCGCGTATATCCGTCTGCATAACCAATCGGAACAGTTGCTATTTTTGTTTTTCCATTGGTTATGTATCGTTTTCCGTAGCTCACGCCTCTGTTATCACAGATTTCCTTTATTTGAGTAATTCGTGATTTGACACTCATTGCTCTTTTTAAGTTCAATCGTTTCTTATCCACTTCATCTGATGGATACAGTCCGTATAATATGATACCTGCTCTTACCATATCAAGATGAGTTTCGGGGTACATCATTATTGCGGCACTGTTTGCAATATGTCTAATTTGAATTTTCAAACCCTTTTCTTCCAATCCATCACATATCTTCATAAATCTTTCAAACTGAAGATTTGTATATTCTGAATTTTTTTCATCTGCTGTTGAAAAATGGGAAAAAATGCCCTCAGTCTCTATATTATCCAGTCTTGAAATCTTTATGATTTCGTCAATAATTTCTTCGTCATTTACACCTGTTAAATAACCTATTCTTGACATTCCTGTATCAAGCTTTATATGAATTTTTGCTGTCTTATTGTTTTTTACTGCTATTTTGGAAACTTTTTTTGCAAATTCAAATGAGAATAAAGAAATTGTAATATCATTTTGGATAAGTCCTTCTAAATCTTCTTCAAAAGATGCGCCCAAAATAAGAATCGGCACATCAATCCCTGCATTTCTTAATTGCATAGCCTCACTAAAACACGCCACTGCCAGTCTGTCTGCTCCGTTTTTCAAAAAAACTTTTGCACACTCAATTGCACCGTGACCATATCCGTCAGCCTTAACAACAGCCATAATCATTGCATTTTTTGATGTAATTCTTCTTATTTCTCTGATATTATTTTCTAAATCATCAAGGCTTATTTCTGCCCATGTCCTTGTATTCATTCTCTTTCCTCACTATTATAGCATATTTTTATTATTTATTCCACAGGTAATTTAAGGGCATTGGAAATATTGGAAATTATATCTGTCGGAAGCATTGAATCCTTTCCTTTTTCCAAAGCTGCCAAATCGCCCGAGAGTCCGTGAAAATAAACTCCCATAGCCGCCGCTTCAGTTTCAGACTTGCCTCTTGCAACAAATGCCGCTATCATTCCTGATAAAACATCTCCGCTTCCGCCTGTTGCCATTCCACTATTTCCATTAATATTAATATATTGTTCTCCGCCCGGCGATGTGACAATTGTATGATGTCCCTTTAGCACAAGTGTAACACCGTTTTGTGTTGCATATTCATATGACAATTTTTGTCTGTTATTTACTACATTATCAATATCACAACCCAGAATTCTTGCCATTTCCATTTCGTGCGGTGTTAATATGACACTACATTTACAATTCTCAAGCATCTTCGGATTTTTTGAGAATGCCCAAAGACCGTCAGCATCAATTATAACAGGTATTTCAGATTTTTCTAAAATCGCCTCAAGTATTTTGCAAATACATTCATTTCTTCCGATACCTACTCCAAACAAACACACATCAAAGTTATTTAATCTTTCCAGTATCTGCGGAATACAAAGTACATCAAGCTGACCATTCTTATCATTTAACGGTATTGTCATTGCCTCTGTCAATTTCGTTTCAAAAATATGATTCAGACTTTCGGGAACTGCAACACTCACAAGTCCTGCTCCGCTTATTAGTGCCGCATCACCTGCCATACAGGCAGCACCTGTCAATCCTACAGAGCCTCCGATAATTAAAATTTTACCATAATCACCCTTATGTGAATTTTCAAATCGTTTAGGTCTTACAGATTCTATAAACTGCTTGTCTATAACATTGATGTTTACATTCTGAGAATTAATGATATATTCAGGTATTGAGATATCCTTAACTATAACTTCTCCTGTTTTCAATGCTCCGGGATACAATAACATTCCAAGCTTATAAGCAGCAAAAGTCACTGTCTTATCAGCTTTTATACATCTGTTTGCTACCTCTCCTGTATCTGCATTGACTCCACTCGGAATATCGACACTTAGAACATATTTTGCATTGTTATTTATAATGTCTATCACACTGCCTGCAATTCCTGTTATTTCTCCCCTGATACCCGTACCGAAAATTGCGTCAACAACAATATCCGCATTACTAACCTTTAAATCAAGACAGTCAGTATCATTTAATTCGGTAATCTTAACCCCAAGCCTTGAAATGATTTCATAATTTATAAGTGCATCTCCGTTAAAATCACTTCCGCATAAAAGACAGACCTCTGTCTTTATTCCTCGGTTAAAAAGATGTCTTGCAATCGCAAAGCCATCTCCGCCATTATTACCTTTTCCACAAAATACTATTGCAGATTGCAATCCCTCTTTTTTTAAAATTTCTTCCACACAGGCAATTGCGGCATTTTCCATCAAAACAATTGATGGTATGGCTCCCATACTTTCAGCCAAGCTGTCAATAGTACGCATTTGTTCA
>JAZOTJ010000076.1:0-17076 GCA_045657585.1 Clostridia bacterium
CCCATTGCAACTGCAACGTCAAGTCCGCCTGCGCCTATTGCAAGCATACCTATACCGCCGCCTGTCGGTGTATGGCTGTTAGAACCGAGTAGAGTCTGGCCCGGAATACCAAATCTTTCAAGATGCACCTGATGGCAAATACCGTTACCAGGTCTTGAAAAATAAATTCCGTGTTTTTTGGTAACTGTCTGTATAAATTTCTGGTCATCGGCATTTTCAAATCCCGACTGAAGTGTGTTGTGGTCGATATACGCTACTGATCTTTTTGTTTTTACTCTTGGAATACCCATAGCCTCAAATTCCAGATACGCCATTGTACCTGTTGAATCCTGAGTAAGTGTCTGGTCAATTCTAATTCCTATTTCCTTGCCTTTTACCATTTCTCCGTCAACAAGATGCGCTGACAGAATTTTTTCTGTTAATGTCTTTCCCATAAATACAGTCCCTTCTGTTTAATCCATTTCATACAGAGTATATTTTACAAAAAAATCAATATTTTGTCAAGTAAACATACTATTTTTCTGATTTAAGTGTAATTGAACAAATCTCCGGTCTATTATAAACTCTTGGCAAAATTGTAGGATTGCCAATACCTCTTGAAACAATAATCTTTGTTTTTCCAATCCTATATTCTCCGCCAAAATATTTAGGAAAAATAATTTTGTCGTTTTGCGTAAAATTAGTTTTAGGAGAAAGTACTCCTCCGACTCCCGGGATTCTTATTTGTCCTCCATGCATATGTCCTGATAAAATTAAATCAAATCCACAATCGGAGAATAAATCCAAAAGATTAGCTCTATGAAATAAAAGTATACTGAACAAATCAGTTTTTTCGATTTTTTTTATACCATCATTAATCTTATCGACCACAATATCATGTGAAATAGATGAAGGATCCTCGATACCTGAAATAAGTATATCCGAATTATCCCTGGTAATTATAACTGATTCATTCTGTAAAAAAATCGCTCCAATTTCTTTGCATTTTATAACTAATTCATTATAATCTTTTCTCCACACATCATGATTTCCTGAAATCATATATACAGGTGCAATTTTTAAAAGCTCGGTCAGGAGTCTTAAAAATGGTTCATACGAACCAGTATCATGTGTCATATCCCCAGTTATACATATTGCATCGGGATGTTCTCTATTAATTGCATCAATCAATCCCGCAGTTGTGTCACAATGAAAGTCTGATAAATGCACTATCCTAAATCCATCAAATTCTTTCGGAATTTTATCCAATTTAATTGCATAGTGAGAAACCTCAAGTCTGTTGTCGAGCCCCTTTGCCATAACCAAAACCGCTCCTGCCAACACTGCTTTCGATATAATATTCATTAAAGTACCTCCACATTATATACCACTGTAATATATAATATCATATAATTTATATTTTTACAATCACATTTTATAAATATTATCATATCCTATTATTAGGAATAGTTGTAATAAAATTCAGCATTCTAAAAAATTAAAGGGGTGTTATTTTAATGAATGACAGAAACAACCAAAACAATAACTGTTGTGACAGCGGGTTCAAAGAGGCTGTCTGCATACATACTGACAAGGTATATGACAGTTGCAGAGATAAAGATTGCTTGGAGAATATAAGAGTGTATCTGACCGCATCAGGTCAATCAGTTGTTGACAGAGCAATAAATGTGAAATGTACTAAAGCAGAAATTATATGGGTCTTCTCAGACATTGAAGCTGTACCTTTTAACAGAGGTTTCTACTCCGTTGATTTAAAGTATTTCTTCCGAATCACTTTAGCAGTTTTCACAGGAATTGGCAGACCAACAGAGGTTGAAGGTTTGGCAACCTTTGATAAGAAAGTAATCCTTTTCGGATCAGAGGGGAATGCAAAAGTATTTGCTTCAAAATATAAAGAAGATGCATTTGACCCTCAACTATGGCGTAAAACAAATATGCCTAACGCCGTTGTTGAAGTTGTTGACCCGATTACTCTTGGTGCAAAGGTAGTTGATGTCAAAGATAATTCTTGCTGCTGTGATGATGATTTTGATTTAGCAAGTGTTCCAGAATCAGTTTGCAGAGTATTTGATGACAACTTGATTCTTGGCGGAGAACAAAAACGAGTATTTGTATCAATCGGAATTTTCTCAATCATAAAGCTTGAGAGAAGAGTTCAGCTTCTCATTCCTGCATATGATTTCTGTGTTCCTCATAAAGAATGTATAGGCGCAACAGACGATAATCCTTGTGACTTATTTGAAAGAATATCATTCCCTGTTGATGAATTCTTCCCTCCGGAAAGACAGGATTTTGAATGTTGTGAAAATAATTGCGGATGTTAACAAAGAATCTCTCAATCGATTAGATTGAGAGATTTTTAATGTAAATTTTAATTTACATTAAAACGAAAATAAACATTTACATTATATCTTTTTCTATTGACATTAAATATCAAATGATATATAATTTAAAATGAGGTTTTTTTGTAAAAAGGAGGAATGAAAATGAAAGCAATTATAAACGGAAAAATCATTTTAAAGGATAGAATTGTCGAAGGCAATGCTCTTTTATATTCAGATGTTATCGAAGGCATTATTCCGCAAGAGAATATACCTGATAATGCGGAAATAATTGATGCAGCCGGAGGATATGTGTCTCCTGGATTAATTGACCTGCATATCCACGGATATCTGGGAAAAGATGTATGTGACGGATGTGAAGACAGCATTAGAACAATGGCTAACGGTCTTTTACAAAATGGTGTGACGGGATTTTTGCCAACAACAATGACTGAGGATATGAAAACAATCACAAAAGCTCTTGAGGTCTGTAAAGAATTAAAAGAAGAAAGCAAAACATGGAACGGAAGCACAATTTTAGGTTGTCATGCAGAAGGTCCGTTCATCAGTGAATCAAAAAAAGGCGCTCAGGATGCAAAATACATATTAAAGCCCGATTCAAAGTTTGTTAAAGAGTATTCAGATATTATTAAAATAATAACTCTTGCTCCTGAAACAGACAGTAATGACTTTGCAGAAATAAGAAATATGTGTAAGGAAACAGATGTTGTTGTATCAATGGGACATACATCTGCTGATTATGATACTGCTATGGCAAGCACAAATGCAGGTGTTAAGCACGTTACTCATTTATTTAATGCTATGACACCATTATCCCATCGTGCTCCGGGTGTTGTAACTGCCGCTCTGAAAGCAAATGTCAGCTGTGAAATTATTGTTGACACATTACATGTTTCCCCTGTATTCTATGATATATTATGGCAATTAAAAGGCAGAAAGCTCTGCTTTATCACAGATTGTCTTCCTGCCGGAGGATTGCCTGAGGGCGAATATTCGCTTGGCGGACAAAAAATTTTTTATGACGGAAATATATGTAAATTGGAAGACGGTACAATTGCAGGAAGCGGACTTCATTTCAACAATGGTGTATGGAATGTATATACGAATTCACAAATTCCTCTTTGGGAATGTGTAAACTGTGCGACACTTAACCCTGCTACTGTAATCGGTGTCGAGGATAAGAAAGGCTCAATTGAAGTCGGTAAAGATGCGGATATTATCATAACTGATAATAAATTTAATGTAAGAAAAACAATCATTGGAGGAGAAACAAGATATGAAGCTTAAAGTTAATGCAAAATTAGACCCACAATTTGCACCTCTTTCTGTAATCTGCAGAGATATGAGAGAGCAAACAAAAGAAAACGGACAAGATATCGTTATCGGTATTGAAAGAAACAAAGGTTATACCACCACTTATAAAACAAGAATTTTCAAAGATGGTACAGGCCATGACGAAGAAAATTTCCAGTTTATTGAAAGAATTGCAAAATCACTTCTCTGGGTTGCAGGCGGTTACAAAATTATAATTGCCGGCAGTGATGTAGTTGGTAACAAAATCAAAGAAGCTTATACAGATGGCGGACTTCGTGACTTTGATGTTCATTTCATGGAAAGAGTTTATGAAGAAAAGTTTGAAGTTATTGTATGTCCTATCGAAAATGCTCCTGTTGACAAATCATCAGCAGCTCCTATCGGAAGACATCTTGATGGTTGCAGAATAGGTTTTGATGCAGGCGGAAGTGACAGAAAAGTCAGCGCTGTTATAAATGGCGAGAGTGTATATTCAGAGGAAGTTGTCTGGTTCCCTAAGACAAACTCTGACCCTGAATATCATTATCAAGGTATCCTTGACGCTATGAAGACTGCAGCATCACATATGCCAAGAGTTGATGCTATTGGCGTCTCAAGTGCTGGTGTATACATTGATAACCGTATAATGGTTGCATCACTTTTCTTAAAAGTAAGTGATGAGGACTTTGACAAGAAAGTTAAGAATATGTACATAGATGTAGCAAAGGAAATAGGCGAAAATATTCCTATCGAAGTTGCAAATGATGGAGATGTTACTGCTTTGGCAGGCGCTATGGATTTAGATGATAATTCTGTTTTGGGTGTTGCTATGGGTACATCTGAAGCAGGTGGTTATGTTGACCCTCAGGGTAATATAACAGGTTGGTTGAATGAGCTTGCATTCGTTCCTGTTGACTATTGCAAGGATGCTATGGTTGATGAATGGTCAGGTGACTATGGTTGCGGAGTTAAGTATTTCTCACAGGATGGCGTTATCAAATTAGCACCATATGCAGGAATTGAGCTTGATGAAAAACTTTCTCCTGCTGAAAAACTTAAGGTTGTTCAGGGACTTATGGAAAAAGGTGACGAAAGAGCCGCATCAATTTATGATACAATCGGCGCATATTTCGGATATGCTATTGCCTATTATGCAGAATTCTATGATATCAAGCATGTATTGATAATGGGCAGAGTTACATCAGGTCAGGGTGGTGTTATCCTCCTTGAAAGAGCTCAGGAGGTTCTTGACAAGGAATTCCCTGAATTAGCTAAAACAATCCAGTTACATATCCCTGATGAAAATTCAAGAAGAGTTGGTCAATCTGTTGCGGCAGCAAGCCTACCAAAGCTTAACTAATGAAGTCTATAGAAAGATGCATGCATTATGAAAACTTTAAAACCATGGACAAATGTTCAGCTAAAGGAAGAAGCAAATAAACTCATTGTTGATGTATGGGGCAGAACATACACTTTTGAAAACAGCATGTTTCCTACATCCATCGTTGCATCAGGTGAGGAACTTTTATACGAACCTCTTACAATGAATCTTGAGTTTGAAAACGGCATAGAAAAAATACAAAAAATTGAATATTGCGTTTTTGAAAAAACTGAAGGAAGTGTTACTATCGTTTCTTCAGCTGTATGCGGAAATCTTATTCTTAATTCAACAATTACAGTTGAATTTGACGGTTATATGAATATAGCATTTAAGATGACTCCTCCGGGAACATACTGTTATATACCTGAAATCAAAAACAGTACATCCGGAAAGCTATCTAAAGCTTATCTTTCTATGAAACTTAACAAAAAACAATCATCACTTTTCCATTGGTGGCCTGCAGGTAAAAATAGTACTGCAGTTGATGGCAGTGTTATGAATAGCGGTAAATTCAGAAACCTTGAAAAAGAATTTAAACCAAACATATGGGTTGGTAATGAATATCGTGGATTATGTTTCTGTATAGAAAGTGAGAAAAATATAACACTTGCTGACAAGAATAAATATATGATACTGAAAGAATATGATGATTATAATGAAATAACCATTAATCTTTTGGCAAAATATCCGTCACTTTGGGAAAAATATGAAGAGCAATGGCTTTCAACTCGTGACCCATTAATATACGATTTGATTTTCCAGGCAACTCCTGTCAAAAAATTTGATACAGACCTTGAAGAAAATTGGCGTGTTGTTCACTCTAACTATGATGAAGATTTAGATTATGAGAACATTGCGAAAAGCGGTGCAAACTGGGTTATCTTTCACGAAAGATGGAGCAAATTCCAAAACTATTGTTACCCAAGAGATGAAAAAGTTCTGAGAGAAAAAATTGATAATTGTCATAAGCATGGTTTAAAGGTTATGCTTTATTTCGGATATGAAATGTCAAATGCACTTCCTCATTTCGAGAAAAATGCAGACAACTATCTGTTACAAACTTGTGATGGCACTCATCCGGGCGGTTGGACAAGACAAGGTACATATCAGAAAGCCTTTATCGTATGTTACAATGGCGGATATTCACAGGAAATGATTGATAATTGTGTTAAATCTATGGATGTATATGGTACTGATGGTATTTATACTGACGGAACATATTTCCCTTGGTCCTGTGCAAATGAAAATCATGGTTGCGGATACAGAGATGAAGAAGGCAATTTACACGAAGTATATCCAATAAAGGCTGTAAGAGAACACTGCAGAAAGTTATATACAGCTATTCATGAACGTGGTGGTATTATTGATACACATCAGAGTGCATGTTGTGTTATGCCTACTCTTGCTTTTTGCGATACATATTATGATGGCGAAAGCATTCAGGACCAGTTCTCTAAAAATCTTGATAAGTTCCTTGATTTAGACAGTGTAAGATGTGAGTATATGGGCAGAAATTTGGGAATAATTCCTAATTTTATCAACTACTTAAATCCACCGTCATATACTATTGAAAATGTTCTTTCAGTTTGTCTTATCAACAATATAATCCCAAGACCTAACCAGGAAAGCTTGCCTACTGTATCAAAGATATGGAAAGCATATGATGCATTCGGAACAAAGACAGCAGATTGGCATCCTTATTGGGAAAACAATGCAAGTGTAACAGTGGATAAGGAGAAAGTATATATTTCAACATTTGACAAAAACGGCAGAACTTTGGCAATCATATCAAACTTTAATGAGGATGAAGTTGATGTTGAATTGAAGTTAAATGGCAAATATAGTACAGCCCGCGATATCTTTACTGATACAAATTATGAAGTTTCAGACAATAAAATAAAAATAAACTTGAAAAAATCTGTTTCATACCTTCTATGGATTGAATAATGATTCAAAACCTCTTAATCACTTGATTAAGAGGTTTTTTGTTGACATAAAAATTTTGATATGATATACTGAAAAACGAGGTGAGATAAATGTTAACAAGACTATTAAATGTTTCAGGTATGGAACTTGATGACGATCAGGAAATAATTGAAAAGGAATTTTTGAAAATGACAAAAGAGCTTGAAATCTTGTCTTGTTTCTCTGATACAAAAAATGAAATTTTAAAAAAACACACTCCCCTTTCTGAGTTAAGAGATGATATAATAAGTCAATCTTCAGACAAAAAAGATGTACTTTTAAATTCAAAATCAAAAAACGACGACGGATTTATAGTAACTAAGATTATATGATACGGAGCAACACGATGCCTACTTTATTGGAATTGAGAAAAAAGCTCGATAAAAAGGAAATTTCAGCTTACGAGCTTACCAGATTATATCTTAACAATATAAAAAAATTTAACTCACAAATTAACAGCTATATAACTGTTTGTGAGGATTTTTCTTTGTGCTCTTGTAAAAAAGCACAGGATTTAATTGACAAAAACGAAGCTTCAGCAATGACAGGAATTCCGATTTCTATTAAGGATAATATTTGCACTAATGGACTCAAGACAACTTGCGCATCAAAAATGCTTGAGGATTTTGTGCCTTTTTATAATGCAACAGTTATTGATAAGTTAATGAAAGAAAATGCAATTATACTTGGCAAAACAAATCTTGATGAATTTGGCATGGGCGACTCCAATCAGAATTCATGTTTTGGTGCGGTCAAAAATCCATATAACACCAATCACATTTCAGGCGGTTCATCCGGAGGCTCAGCTGCCTGTGTTGCTGCAAATATGGCTCCTGTTTCACTTGGTGCTGATACAGGTGGTTCTGTTCGACAACCAGCTGCACTATGTGGAATTACAGGTCTCAGGCCAACATATGGTACTGTTTCAAGATATGGACTAATTGCCTTTGCATCAAGCCTTGACCAGATAGGTGTTTTAGCAAAAAATGCACAGGACACCGGATATGTTCTTAATTCAATAGCTGATGAGAATAACGATTTTTTAAGTATGATAGATAAACCAATCAGTAATCTGAAAATTGGTGTATTCACAGATTTTATAGATAATATTTCCTCTTATGAAGTGAAATCATGCTTTCTTTCAGTTATTGATTATTTTAAGAAAAACAAAGCCGAAGTAATTGATATATCTCTTCCCTCATCAAAATTTGCCACTGCTTCATATCTTGCAATATCCTCCGCGGAAGTATCTTCAAACTTATCAAGATACGATGGATTGAAATATGGTTATAAAAACGATGATTTGTTATTTAGTGAAATGCTTAAACATTCAAGAAAAAATGCATTTGGAGCAGAAGTCAAGAAAAGAATACTTCTGGGAAATTATGTCCTGTCAGAAGAAAACTATAATAAGTATTACCAAACAGCCTGCAGAGTCCGTAATCAACTTATATACGAATATAGTGAAATATTTAATAAATGCGACATTATTATATCTCCGACCACATTTACTACGGCAAGGAAACTTGATTTCCCGGGAAATAATGCTATACAGGATTATTCCCTGGATGCATTTACTGTTTGCGCAAGTCTTGCGGGATTGCCCGAAATAACAACAACCTGCGGATATGATAAGAATAATCTGCCAATTGGATTCAGTATAACAGGCAGGGCTTTTGATGAGCCAAAAATCATCTCTGTTACAGACAGATTTGAAAAAGACTTTATAAAAAAGGAGCCTGTTTTATGAAATATGTCAGCGTTATCGGTCTTGAAATTCACGCCGAGCTTTTAACAAAAACAAAAATATTTTGTTCGTGTGCAAATAAGTTCGGAGAAAAACCCAATACTCTTGTATGCCCTATTTGTTCAGGTATGCCCGGAACACTTCCATATCTCAATAAGGAAGCTGTTTTGCTTGCTGTAAAAGCAGGTATTATATCAGACTGCAAAATAAATAATTATTCATCTTTTGACAGAAAAAACTATTTTTATCCCGACTTGCCAAAAGCATATCAAATAACACAGTTTTATAATCCTATTTGTGAGAATGGTTTTTTAGAGCTTGAGAATAAAAGAATAAAAATCGAAAGAATACACCTGGAAGAGGATGCAGGAAAGCTTATTCATAATAATGAAAAAAACATCTCTGTAATAGATTTCAACAGATGTGGAGTACCTCTTATTGAAATTGTAACTGCTCCTGATTTCCGTTCAGCTGATGAGGTTGCCGAATTTGTTCGTGAAATATCTCTTCGTTTAAAGTATGCTGATGTTTGTGATGCCAGACTTGAACAAGGTTCATTAAGAGTTGATGTGAATATTTCAGTTATGGAAGAAAATTCTAAAAAGTCAGGAACAAGGGCTGAAATAAAAAACTTAAATTCCATTAAATCAATAAAGCAGGCTATATCTTATGAATTTAATCGTCAGACAGAATTAATTAAAAACGGCGAAGTGGTAAAATGCGAAACAAGGAACTTTGACGAAAAAACAGGAAAAACATACACAATGAGAAAAAAGGAAACAACAGGAGATTACAGATATTTCCCTGAGCCTGATTTACCAGCTGTGTATATTTCTGATAATGAAATATTAAAAATCAGAAATGAAATCCCCAAAATGCCTGGTGTACTTTATTATGAATATACCAATATGTATAATCTGTCAAAAGAAGATTCACTGCTACTGATTGAGGACAAATCACTTTCAGATTTTTATAATGAAGCAACTAAAATTTATAAGTCATATAATACAATTAAAAACATATTATTAATAGAGGTATACCGAAATATTAACAATCTCGGAATTGAGTTTTCGGCCATTCCCTTTTCCCCATCTGATATTGCAGAACTTTCAAAATTATATGATGAGAAAAAAATCACAAAGCAGGCTCTTTGTCAGATTGTAAAATTACTGTTTTCCGAGCATCTTAAACCCATAGAAATTGCAAAAAAATATAAGCTTTTGATGGAGGATAATACGGAACTTGTAACCAATACAATCAAAAAAATTATTGAAGAAAACAAGTTGGCAGTTTCTCAGTATAAAGACGGAAATCAAAAAGTCTATACATATCTTATGGGTCAGGTTATGAGAACGGTTGGAAAAAGCGCCAATCCAGATACTGTTGCAAAGCTGTTAAAACAATATTTAGACAGTGTTTTATAGTCATTTTTAACAAATACAAAAATAATAACACGCAAAAAAATATTATTAATTGTTTTTTTTATTGATATAAGTTGACAAATTGAAATAAATGTTATAATATTTAATATGTAATGATTGATAAAACGGCGGCGTTTTATTGTATCGCTTACAAATGTGGGCAATATAATAGCGTCGCCATATTCATAAAAATAAGGAGGTATTTCATATGACTGTAACTGATTATTTTGGCGAGAATGTCTTTAGCTTATCTGTTATGAGGGAACGCTTGCCAAAAGATGTTTTCGAGTCTGTTGAAACAACGATAAAGGAAGGAACTGCTCTTGATTCCGGTGTTGCTGATATATTGGCAGAAGCAATGAAAAACTGGGCTGTTGAAAAGGGCGCAACACACTATACTCACTGGTTTCAGCCTATGACAGGAGTTACTGCAGAAAAACATGATTCTTTTATTACTCCAACCGAAGATGGACACATTATTCTGGAATTTTCAGGAAAAGAGCTTATTCGAGGCGAGCCTGATGCATCAAGTTTTCCATCAGGAGGACTTCGCTCCACATTTGAGGCAAGAGGCTATACCGCCTGGGACCCTACGTCATTTGCATTTATTAAAAACAGTTCTTTATGTATTCCGACAGCCTTTTATTCATATACAGGTGAGGCTCTTGACAAAAAAACACCTCTTCTTCGTTCAATGGAGGCTATTAATAGGCAAACACTGCGAGTATTGAAATACTTCAATTCAGATGCAACTCATATCATTTCATATGTAGGACCTGAACAAGAATATTTTATTGTTGATGAAAAACTATATAATCAAAGAAAAGATATGATGTTAACAGGCAGAACTCTCTTTGGAGCACCTCCTGCCAAAGGACAGGAAATGGATGACCACTATTTTGGTCAGATTAAAGAGCGAATTGCTGATTATATGAAAGAGCTTGATGAAGAATTATGGAAATTGGGTGTTCTTGCAACAACTAAGCATAACGAAGCTGCTCCTGCTCAGCACGAACTTGCTCCAATCTACTCGACCACAAACATTGCCTGCGACCATAACCAATTAACAATGGAAGTTATGAAAAAAATTGCAAAAAAACACGGTCTTGTTTGTTTATTGCACGAGAAACCATATGCAGGAGTAAACGGCTCAGGTAAACACAATAACTGGTCAATCGGAACAAATACAGGAGAAAATCTGTTTAAACCAGGCAAAAAGCCAATTGAAAACAAACAATTCCTGTTATTCTTAGCAGCAGTTATAAAAGCAGTTGATGATTATGCTACACTTTTAAGAGTATCTGTTGCAACTGCAGGAAATGACCACAGATTAGGTGCAAATGAAGCACCACCTGCCATTATTTCCATTTTCTTAGGAAAGCAATTAGAGGATGTTGTTGAAGCAATTAAAGAAGGCAAGACATCAGTTGATGATACAAGAAGTAAGCTTTCTGCAGGAGTTGACGCTGTACCTTTAATTAAAAAGGACTCAACCGACAGAAACAGAACTTCCCCGCTTGCTTTCACAGGAAACAGATTTGAGTTCAGAATGCCTGGTTCATCACAATCAATTGCGGGAGTTAACACTGCACTTAATACTGCCGTTGCTGCAACTCTTTCTGACATTGCAGACAGACTTGATGAAGGCGAAGATGTTTCAGATATTATCGTAGAAATATTCAAAAAACATGACAGGGTGATTTTTAACGGAAATGGTTATTCTGAGGAATGGGTTAAGGAAGCAGAAAAAAGAGGCTTGCCAAACTTAAAATCAACAGTTGATGCAATTCCTGCCCTTCTTTATGAAAAAAACATCAAAGCGTATTCTTCTATGAACGTATTATCAGAAATCGAATTGGAATCAAGATATGAAATTCTGTTAGAAGAGTATATAAAGAAAATCAATATCGAAATGCTTACTATGCTTGAAATGGCAAAACAAGAAATTCTGCCTGCATGCATTGAGTATGTGAGTTCTTTAGCTAATGGTATAATTGCAAAAGAAACAATCGGATTGTCAATACCAAACGAAAAGGCATCTGCTGCAAAAATGTCAGAATTAACTGAAACTCTAATAGCACAGATTGATGAGTTGGATAATGCAAGAAACAATGTTCCAACCAATACACAAATACTTGACACCGCAAAATATTATCAGGATATTGTTGTTCCAAAAATGGTAACACTTCGCGAAACAGCTGACACATTAGAAACAGTTGTTTCAAAAGATTTCTGGCCATTCCCCACATACGAAGACCTGTTATACAGAGTATAAGAAAAAACCGCTGAATTCAGCGGTTTTATTTTTTCCATGTGTATGGTGAAAGCAACACCAAAAACGGGAATATTTCAAGTCTTCCTATTAACATATCAAACGTTAACACAATTTTTGATAATGGTGAGAAAACTGAAAAATTGCTTACAGGTCCAACCTGTGATAATCCCGGACCTATATTGTTTAATGTGGCTAAAACTGCAGTATAGTTTGTTGTAAAGTCGAAATTATCAATTGATATAATAAGAACTGAAACAAAGAATATTAAAATATATGCAGCCATATACACATTTATTGTTCTTATTACCTGATGTTCAACAGGCTTCTGGTTAAATTTAACTTTATGCGTTGTGTTTGGTCTCGCCGCCAATTTAATTTCCTTGAAAATACTTTTTATAAATATGACAATTCTTGAAACCTTAATACCTCCGCCTGTACTTCCTGCACAAGCTCCGAAAAACATAAGTAAAATCACAATTATCTTTGAAAATTCAGGCCACATATCATAATTAATTGTAGAGTATCCTGTTGTAGTAATAAGCGAACCAACCTGAAAAGCTGTATGCTTAATATTTTCAAATAAAGATGGATACATATTAAAGCAATTGATACCGATTAAAACAATCGCAGTCAGCACTATTCCTAAATATACCCTTACCTCTTCCATTTTGAGAGCTGATTTTATATCTTTTCTCAATATCAGATAATAAAATGTAAAATCAATTCCAAACAAAATCATAAAAACAGTTATTATAATCTGTTGTATAGATGTATAATCCGCAATACTCGAATTTTTAACTCCAAATCCACCTGTGCCTGCTGTACCAAATGTGAGTGTAAGAGAATCAAACAAATCCATACCACTTATAAGCAATGCAATTATCTGAATTAATGTAATTGCAACATAAATGCCATACAGAATTTTTGCTGTAGACCTTACCTTCGGTACAAGTTTTGAAACAGCCGGTCCCGGGCTTTCTGCCTTAATCATATACACATTGTTTCCATCTGATAAAGGTAAAAATGCAACCAAAAAAACCAAAACTCCCATTCCGCCAATCCAATGTGTAAAACTTCGCCACATTAAAACAGATTTCGGAAGAATTTCAACATCCGTAAGAATGGATGCTCCCGTTGTAGTAAATCCTGATGCAGTTTCAAAAATCGCATCGTACCACGACTTGATACTGCCCGAAAGAAGGAATGGCAATGCTCCGAATATACTTATTAAAATCCAGCTGAGAGCAACTATTATAAATCCCTCTCTTGCATACATATTCTTTGTTTTAGGTTTAATAAAAACAAGCAATGTTCCAAAGAACAAGCATACTGCAATTGTAATTAAAAATGTATATATTTCTGATTCGCCATAAACCAAAGCACATATCAATGGCAAAATCATACATACACCCTCGCAATTCAACACCCATCCAAGTGTATTTAAAATAACACGAAAATTCATATCAGTCCCTTATCCTTTTACTTTATAAGAATATCATTGATATTCTTAAATCCCTTTGTCGTTGTTATAACTATAACTGTATCGCCTGTTTTAATAACATCCTTACCTCTTGGTATTATGACTGCACCATTTCTATGAATACATGCAATAAGAATATCTTTTTTAAGATGTAAATTTTCAATCGTAACATCCGCAACAGGCGAATTATCATCAATTTGAAACTCTAATGCTTCGGCTTTGCCATCAAGAATGCTATGCATTGTTTCAATGTTACTGCCTAAAGAGTTTGTTTTAGCACGAACAAATCTCACTATATATTCAGCAGTAATATTTTTAGGATAAATTGTCGAATCAAGATTCAATTCAGAAATAACATCATCATATGCTATTCTATTAATTTTTGTAACAATTTTACCCTTCATTTTCTTTCTTGCAAACAGTGAAAGCAAAACATTCTCTTCGTCTATATTGGTTAATGCCACAAAAGAATCAGATTGTTCAAGACCATTTTCAACCAACAGGCTGTTATTTGTTCCATCACCATTTATAACCTCAGCTTTTGGTAAAAGGTCACAAAGTTCCATACATCTGTCATTATTCTTTTCAATCAGTTTAACCTTAATGCCTGACTTAATTAGCTGATAAGCAAGATAGTACGCGGTAGGTCCGCCGCCAACAATCATAGTGTCCTTAACACGATTTGTCTTAACTCCTATTTTTTTGAAGAAAGCCACTGCATTTTCAGGAGAGGAAACAATGCTTACCAGATCACCTGATAAAAGTTCAAAATCTCCACCAGGAATAAATGCTTTATCCTCTCTTTCAACACCGCATATCAACACATCGCAATTTAACTTGCTACCCAATTCCATTACCTTCAGATTATTTAACTCAGAATCTTCTCCGATTTTGAATTTTAATATTTCCACTCTGCCTTTAGCAAAAGTATCAATATGAATTGCTGTTGGGAAACGCAAAAGTCTTGCAATTTCTGTTGCAGCTGCAAGTTCAGGGTTAATTATCATTTCAAGTCCCAGATCATCTTTTAAAAGTTGAATTTCTTTAAAATATTCAGGATTTCTTACTCTTGCTATAGTCTGACAGTTACCTGTTTTTTTAGCCAACAAACAAGTAAGAAGATTAATTTCATCAGAACCTGTAACCGCAATCAACAAATCAGCTTTTTTAACACCTGCTTCGTGCAACACATCAATATTCGTTCCGCTGCCGACCATTCCCATAACATCATATTGTCCGACAGGCTCTTCAATACGCGATGCTCTGTTATCAATTACAGTAATGTTGTGTTCTTTTTCTTCACTCAGTCTTTCGGTAATCTTCTGACCAACTTTTCCATAGCCAACAATGATTATATTCATTCTATCCCCTTCAATCTTATAATATCACTTATGCCATAAATTCTTTATCATTAACCAGAAGTGCGTATCTGTGTATTCTAAAATAATTTACTATGAATTTATCGTCATATTTTTGCATAGCATCAATAACTGTGTCAGGCTTTAAATTATATTCATTTCCTGCATCAAGACACATTTCAAAACTCACGATATCATCTTCAGTTTTTAAATGCTTAATATAATGAATATGAGGCTTAATATCTGCCTCTTTTGTTCCGCTCTTACTTTTTTTCAGAACTTCAATTTTTTCATTTGACAAGAACTTTTCGATGTCAAAATCTTTTTTATCTCCAACTTCACATTCACATATATACCTTGCTCTGTTAATTGCAGAAAAGTCAATTTTAGACTCTTTACAGTTTTTCACATCGACAATACTAAATCCGTTTGGAAGAACAGAATTTAATGTGTTTTTGACTTCATCCTCAGCATAGTCTTCCACAAACCCTATTCTCATATATTCACAATCCGAAGTCACTCCGACAGACAAAGGCAGAGCAACTGCCATCTGAGGATGAGGGTTAAAACCCTGAGAATAAGTCATCATAAGGCCTGAGCGTCTTACTGCTCTTTGAATAAATTTAATAAAATCAAGATGAGATATATATTTTACCTCTTCTCCCCTTGAATATTTAATTATATAATTACTCATAGCATACACCTGTTCCAAAGGAATTAGCCCCACAGCCCGCACACTTTTCTCTGCAGTTAGGAGTAGTTTGTTCCATCTTAGCTCTTTCGTATTCATTTATAAAGAATTTTTTTGTTACGCCAACATCTATATGATCCCAAGGAAGAACTTCTTCAATATTTCTTTCTCTTAGGTAGAAATCAGGATCTATACCACATTCTTCAAAGCTTTGCATCCATTTATCAAATCTGAAATGGTCATTCCAACCATCAAAACGACAACCATTTTCAACCGCTTTTATTATAACATCAATCAGTCTTCTGTCACCTCTTGCAAAAACACCCTCTAAATAGCTTGTTTTGTTATCGTGCCAGCTATATTTAATTCTTTTAGATTTAATTGATGATTTCAGATGATTTTGTTTTTCAATAATTTCCTCTCTGGTATCTTGTCTGCACCACTGGAATGCAGTAAATGGTTTTGGGATAAAGCTTGATGTGCTTACAGTTATATTTATATTATTTGCTCGTTCTTCCTTTGGTATTTCAAAATATTTGTCCAATACCTGCTGTGATAGTTCTGCTATTCCCTCAACATCTTCATAGGTTTCAGTCGGCAACCCTATCATAAAATACAGCTTTACATTAGTCCATCCGCCTGCAAAAAGCATAGCAGTTGATGACAAAATGTTTTCCTCTGTTATATTCTTATTTATAACATCTCTTAGTCTTTGAGTTCCTGCCTCAGGCGCAAAGGTTATTCCTGATTTTCTTACCTTCTGAACTTTTTTCATAAGCTCCAAAGAAAAATTATCAATTCTCAGAGATGGCAATGACAGTCCGATTTTTTTCTTTTCAGTTATATCCAACAGGTTATCTGTCAACTCTGCTAAGCCTGTATAATCGCTTGAACTGAGTGATGAAAGTGATATTTCATCATATCCGCTTGTATCAAGCAATCTGTTTGCAAGACAAGTTAAAGTTTCAACCTTTCTCTCTCTTACGGGTCTATATATATACCCTGCCTGACAGAAACGACAACCCCTTATGCATCCTCTGAATATTTCGAGCATAACTCTGTCGTGCACAATATCCCCATAAGGAACAATAACCTTATCAGGAGTTGGTGCAGAATCAAAATC
>JAZOTJ010000077.1:0-2033 GCA_045657585.1 Clostridia bacterium
ATAATTCATCAGTTTCTTGAATTTTTTACCGTTCAGGTCAACATCCACTTTAATGTTGTTTTTTCTTAAAGTTTGAGTAATCTCATAAGCTTTAGGCCTTACGCTTTGGGATATTGGAGCAACATAAATGTCCAGGTGTGACGGAAGCTCTTCTGCATCGGTAAGCTCTTCGATTGCATTCATCAATCTGTCAAATCCAAGTGCAAATCCTGTTGATTCAACTTCCTGGCCTCCAAAGAGTTTAACAAGGCTGTATGATCCTCCTCCGCAAATCTGCTTTTGGGCACCAAGTTCGGGAACGTAAATTTCAAATACAATTCCTGTATAATAGTCAAGTCCTCTTGCAACACCAAGATTCAAGGTATAGTTGTCAACGCCAAAGGCTTCAAGAAGTGAAATTAATTCCTTCAATTCATTCAAAGCTTCTTTAGGCTCATCATACGGATTAATGAGTTCCTCGACATCACTGATGATTGATTTGTCACCAACCATGTCAATAAGTTTTAATAATATCTGATTTAACTCATCATTATCGATTACAGGATTGTCTCCGCTTAATGATTCGATTAACAGGTCTTTGTCACCTTTGTCAATAACGACCATTATTTCCCTTTGGGTTTCCTGTGTGATATTGAAGTGTTTGAAAAGTCCTCTGATGATTCCGAGGTGGTTGACATTAACGTCGGCTGTGGTTATTCCGAGTGCATTTATCGCATCGCTGCACAGTGCAATGACTTCAGCTTCCCCCTGCGGTGTTTTTGCTCCGATAAGTTCGCAACCGAATTGCCAGAACTGTCTGAATCTTCCTTTCTGAGGTCTTTCATATCTAAAACAGCTTCCATAATAATAAAGTTTAATAGGTTTTGTGGAAGTCTTTTCAAGTTCGTTTAAGTATAGTCTTGCAACAGGAGCAGTGATTTCAGGTCTTAAAGTTAATTCTCTGTCTGATTTGTCTTTAAAATTGTATAACTGATTTACAATTTCCTCTCCTGATTTTGTTGTAAATAACTTTAATTCTTCAAATAGTGGAGTTTTAATCTCCTGATAACCGTAATTTTCGAATATATTTCTTAAGGTACTTTCTGCTTTTTTACGTTGTCTCATTTCATCAAATAAGAAATCTCTAGTACCTCTTGGTCTTGTAAATTCCATTTTAGTTCTCCTTTGAATATAATTTATTATAATAAAATTTTGTACATACAAATTTATATAATCTTTGTTAATCAATTAAATATTATATGAAAATTAAAGGCAGTACAAATATTGTAGGTTTGATAGGCCATCCTGTCGAACATAGTTTTTCACCACCAATGCACAATGCCTCATTTGATGAGCTGGGCATGGATTACGCTTATGTTGCATTTGATGTAAATCCTGAAGATTTGTCATCAGCCATCGAAGGGGCCAAATCATTAAACATCAAAGGATTCAATGTAACTATTCCTCACAAGATTGAAGTGATGCAGTACTTGGATGAGCTTGATGAAGTTGCAGAATTGATTGGTGCTGTAAATACAATAGATTTTAAAAATATGAAAGGGTACAATACCGATGGAATAGGTGCAGTAAGAGCTATTGAAGAGGTTACAAGCATAAAAAATAAAGATGTTATTGTTGCAGGTGCAGGAGGTGCTTCAAGAGCAATTTCATTTTACCTGGCCAAGTTCGGAGCAGCTTCAATAACAATATTGAACAGGAATGTTGAAAGAGCTCAAAGTTTGGCAGATGATGTTCTGGCGTCTGATTTGATAGGGGATGTTAATGCAGATTCAATTTCAAAAATTGATAATCTTCTTGGCGATGCAGATATCCTAGTTGATACGACTCCTCTTGGAATGCATCCTCACATTGACGATGAACCCGTTGCAGCTGCAGAAGATATGCATGAAGACCTTGTTGTTTTTGATGCTGTTTACAATCCGAATGAAACAGTACTTTTAAGCGAAGCCATTAAAGCAGATGCAAAACCTGTATACGGAATTAAAATGCTGCTTTATCAGGGTGCTGAAAGCTTTAAGATATGGACAGGTCGG
>JAZOTJ010000078.1:0-48438 GCA_045657585.1 Clostridia bacterium
TTGGATATTTTTTCAAATATCATAATTATTGTTTTGGTTCTTGCTGTATTAGGAATTGGTGGTTGGGCTGTTTATTCAAAGTTTAGTCAGCAAGCTGAACAAAATGTCAGCGAGGAGATGACACCTCCAACGATTACTGAACAAGCTCAGACAGAGGGTATTAGCGTAGAGGAGTTTTTGTCAAAATATGAAATCCCGGCTGATTTAGCTATCACAGGCGATAGTTTGCTAACAGAAGCAATTCCTTATATGACTCTTAATAATTATGCTACATTATTAAATTTAGACATTGAGGCAGTTAAAGAAAATATGGGAATAACAAAGGATTATCCTGAAGATACATTAGTTAGTGAAATTCTTGATGACATGGTTGCCAACGAAGAGGCTCCAGCAGAAGAATCAACAGAAACAGATGAATAATTTTGAAAGGAAGGTAAAGATTATGACTGAAAATGAATTTGAAAATGTAACTCCTGAAGTTGATGAAGAGGTAGCTGCTCCAACAGATGATGTTGTAGAACAGGTTGCAGAAGAAATCAATGAAGTTACTGAAGAAATAGCAGAAGAAGTTGAGGAGGAAACACCTGTTGATGAAGAAACAGCAGATGAATTTGAAGATAGTATAATTGAGGCTTCAGAAGATGTTGAAGCTGTTGAAGAAATTATTGAAAAGAAAAAGTCTAAAACACCTGCAATTATTGCTATTGTTGCTGTTGTTATTATTGCTTTGGCTGCTTACATTTTATATGATGCTTTTGGTGGAAATAAGTATAACAAATTAGGTTATGCTAATCCATATGGAAGAACTGTTGCAGATGTCTGTGAGGAACTTGGAATTACTGTTAAAGAGTTCAAGACAAATTATAAGTTGCCTGAAGATATGACTGAGGATACGGAGGAAATGGCTGCATATTACTCAATTCCAGTAAGTGTTTTTGCTGGGATGTATGGCGTTGACTATGCTACTTTTAAGGAAACATATAAGATTCCTGAAGAAACAACTCCTTCAAAGCCAACAACTATTATTGGTAAAATAAAGGCATTGTTTGGTGTATATGACATTCAACCTATTGATGAAAATACTCCTTGGGGAATTGTTATGGGAGAATTGACACTTGCAAATTATGTAGGTGAACAAAATCTTGATACATTTAAAGAATATTATGGTATTACCGATGAAACCATAACTGCTGAAACAAAATATAAAGATATCAGAGAATTAGTTGAAGCAAAAGAAATGGAGCTTGCCCAAGAAGCAAAGAAAGCTGAAGAACAAGCACAAGCTGAAGAAGCTCAAACTGCTGATGAAGTGGCAGAAGATGCTGCCGTTGAGGTTGAAGAAACAACTGAAGAGACACAGACAGAAGAATAATTAATAATTTAAAAACAACAGGCAATGTGCCTGTTGTTTTTTTATAAACTATTATAAAAATCATCAAAGTTTTTGCCTAACACATTTTCTAATACATCATCACTGATGTCGAGGTTTTGCAGATTTTCCAATTCTTTTTTATGGTCCCACATAGGAAAGTCTGAAGCAAAGAATATATGAGAATTATCATATATTTTAAATGCTTTCTTAGCAACTTCAAGTCCTGCAAATCCCATTGTGCTGCTTGTGTCAAAATAAACATTTGGTAAAACTAATTCTTTAAAAGCTATATCCCATTGACTCCATCCACCAAAATGTGCTGCAATAATGTTTAACTTTGGAAAGAGCTTTGCAATTTTTGCAATTCTTTTCGGATGAGAGTATCCGTAACGATAATCTCCGGCATGAGTAAGCACAAACATATCTAAATCTGACAAAAGTGAATAAATAGGGAACAATCCTTCATCATCAAAGTTAAATTTCTGGAAATCGGGATGTAATTTTATGCCTTTAATTCCATTACTTTTCAGTTTCATTAGCTCTTTTTCATAGTCCTTATAACCTAAATACATTGTTCCAAGACCAATAAATTGCGAATATTCATTAATCTGTTCAATAATGAAATTATTTATGCTTTCAACCTGTTCAGCTTTTGTCGCAGTGGAAAAAACAAGATATTTTTCCACTCCAATTTTGTTTCCTGACTTGATTAGTGATTCTGCATAACCGTGGTGCGTCATTGGTGTTTCATAAAAATCAGAGATTGACTGAACAGCCTTATCTGCAATTTTTTTTGGGAAAATGTGTGCATGCGTATCAATTATTTTCATATATTTCTCCTATAGTTTTGTCTTGTCATATATTATATTACAAAATTATTGTATTTTCAATATCTTTTTACAATAAATTTATAGACACAGATATAATATTATGTTATAATTAAAAGATGGTTACAATTATTGTGCATATTTGTTTTAAATAAGGAAATATTACATATTGAATTAATATAAATACATTAAATTTTGAATAATTAAAGGATATTGGAATAATTTGTCGAAATAATTATATAGAAATGTTTTTTAGGAGGTGTGATAAAAGTGCCATATTATCCCGATGAAATAGTGAATGATATTTTTGCGGAAAATGATATAGTTGATTATGTATCAAAGTATGTGAAATTAAAGAAAGCAGGGCGGGATTACAGTGGTCTTTGTCCATTTCACAAGGAAAAATCTCCTTCCTTTCATGTAAGTAGCGAAAAACAACTTTTTCATTGTTTCGGATGTGGTGCAAGCGGCAATCTTGTTCAATTTGTTATGAGAACAGAAGGACTTGATTTTGTGGAATCTTTAAAGCTCTTAGCAGAGCGTGCAGGAATTCAATTGCCTGAAGATGGTGGAGAGAACGATGCAAAATCCGGTTCGTTAAAAAAGAAAATTTACGAAATGAACAAATTATCAGCAAGATTTTTTTATGAGAATTTAACAAGGCATCCTGACGGGAAAACGGCACTTGCATATTTTGCAGAGAGAAAGATATCTCAAAAAACAATAATATCATATGGGCTTGGTTTTGCAAGAGATAGCTATACTTCGTTGCGTGATTATCTTGCAACTCAAGGGTATTCAAATGACGAAATGTTATCTGCAGGTCTTGTGGTCTTAAGAGAAGGAAAGATCTACGACAAATTCAGAAACAGAGTAATGTTTCCTATAATTGATTTAAGAGGAAATATAATTGGTTTTGGCGGAAGAATTATGGGAGAGACAAAAACACAAAGTGGATTTAAACTACCAAAATATTTAAATACTGCCGAAACCCCTGTTTTCAATAAAGGTAAAAACTTATTTTCATTAAATCTTGCAAAAAAATCATCACCCGTCTCAATTATTCTTGCAGAAGGATATATGGATGTAATCAGTGTATATCAATCTGGAATTCCTAATGTTGTTGCAACACTAGGAACGGCACTTACTGAAAATCAAGCGAAACTTTTATCTAAATATTGTAATGAAATACTTATTTGTTATGATTCTGATGAGGCAGGTCAAAAAGCTACAATAAGAGCAATTGAAATTATTAATTCAATTGGAGGTCGCTCAAGAGTAATTAAGTTAAGGGATGCAAAGGACCCTGATGAATACATAAATAAATATGGTGCATCAGCATTTGCTAGAGCAATTTCGGATGCTCTGCCATCAACTGCATTCAGAATAGGGTTATTAAAACAAAAATATTCACTTGACTCCCCTGAGGGTAAATCATCATTTATTTCAGAAGCTTGCGAAGTTTTGCAGAGTATCAAAGATGCGGTTGAAGTCGATGCATATATAAATCAGCTTTCAACGCTTTGCGAAATAAGCAAGGATGCAATTTACAGTGAGTACAAAAAAAAGGTCGCAGCATATGAAAAGATAACAGACAGCAGCAGTTTGAGAGAAGCTCAAAAAGAAAAAGAAAATAATTTTAGCGTTATCAACACAAAGGTTTCGCCAAAGTTAATTAATGCAGAGAAAAAGTTAATTCTTTTGATGGCAGAAAACAAGAAATATTTTGATATTGTTATGAAAGAATTTTCTGTTGATGAATTTTCAAATGAAATACACAAAAAGCTTTTGGAAAAAATTGAAAATTCATATAAAAACAGTAAGCATATTGAACTTTCAATACTTTTGAATGATTTCACTGATGAAAGCGCAAATTATGCTTCAGACATATTTTATAATATGGAAGAATACAAAAACAAAGATGAGACAGTATTTGAATTAATTAAATCTATAAAAATAGAAAAATTATCAGAAAAAATTTCTAAGGAAACAGATGCTTTGCTTGTCAGACAATTAGTTGACGAGATTTCAGCGATCAGGAGGAGTAGTTACAATGGCTGATTTAGAACTTAAAAAAAATATAATTAAAGAGCTTATCGACAAGGGCAAGAAAAAAGGAGTTATGACACATAATGAAATAGTCTCTTCTTTCTTTGAACTTGAAATTACAGCAGAAGAGCTTGAAACAGTTTATGATTTGTTGGAAAAGGAAAACATTGAAATTGTTGAAGACCTCGACAAAGAACTTGAAGAAATTGAAGTAACAAAGGAAGATCTTGAGGATTTATCAATACCTGAAGGTGTTAGCATTGATGACCATGTCAAAATGTATTTAAAAGAAATTGGTAAGGTTAATTTGCTCGATGCTGAACAGGAAACTCTTTTAGCTAAGAAAATGGCAGAGGGTGACGAGGAAGCAAAGAAAAAGCTTGCAGAGGCAAACTTAAGACTAGTTGTTTCAATCGCAAAAAGATATGTCGGCAGAGGTATGCTTTTCCTTGATTTGATTCAGGAAGGTAATTTAGGTCTTATTAAAGCAGTTGACAAATTTGATTATACAAAGGGCTATAAATTTTCAACATATGCAACCTGGTGGATAAGACAAGCTATCACCCGTGCAATTGCTGACCAGGCAAGAACAATAAGAATACCTGTTCATATGGTTGAAACAATTAATAAGTTGGTGAGAGTTTCAAGACAATTGGTTCAGGAACTGGGAAGAGAGCCTACTCCTGAAGAATTATCAAAAGAACTTAATATACCAATTGATAAAGTAAGAGAAATTTCAAAAATTTCACAAGAGCCTGTTTCATTAGAAACTCCTATTGGTGAAGAAGAGGATAGTCATTTAGGAGACTTTATTCCTGATGATGATGCTCCTGCTCCATCAGATGCAGCAAGTTTTGTACTTTTAAAGGAACAACTTGTTGAAGTGTTAAAAACACTTACACCTCGCGAAGAAAAGGTTTTAAAGCTTCGTTTTGGGCTTGATGATGGAAGACAAAGAACTTTGGAAGATGTTGGAAAAGAGTTTAATGTAACTCGTGAACGAATAAGACAGATTGAAGCTAAAGCATTAAGAAAGCTTCGTCATCCAAGCAGAAGTAAAAAACTTAAGGATTATCTCGACTAATAGATTGCATATTGGAGGAAATATGGATTGGATTGAAATTACAATAACAACAACATCTCAGGGAATTGAAGCAGTTTGCGGAAATTTATATCAGCTCGGAATAACAGGTCTTCAAATTGAAGATGAAGCGGATTTTAAGGATTTTTTAGAAAATAATCACCAGTTCTGGGACTATGTTGATGATGATTTGATAAAAGAAAAGCAAAAAGATACCTGTGTTAAAGCCTATGTAAGCAATAATGCATCAGGAAATGAGATGCTTTTGGCAATTCGACAGGCAATGGAAGCGTTGAAAACATATGATAAGTCTGGTGAATTTGGCTCATTAGAGATTTCTTTAGGTAATTTATCCGAAGAGGATTGGGCGAATAACTGGAAAAAATATTTTCATCCAATGAATGTTGGAAATAAAATTTTGATTAAGCCTGAATGGGAAGAGCTTAAGGAACCAACAGATAGAATGGTATTTAATATTAATCCAGGTATGACATTTGGCACAGGTTCTCATTATACAACTCAATTGTGTATTGAAGAACTTGAAAATTACATTGATGAATCAAAAACTGTTTTAGACCTTGGTTGTGGCAGTGGAATATTATCAATCATTTCCCTGATGCTCGGAGCAAAGTCAGCTCTGGCAGTTGATATTGACCCTAATTGTATGGATATTGCATATCAAAATGCTAAAAGAAACAATGTTGATATAAACAATTATGAAGTTATTTCGGGTAATATCTTAGAAGATGAAAACATAAGCAAATATATTAAAAAGAATAAATACAACGTTGTGTTGGCAAATATTGTTGCTGATGTTATTATCGCTGCATTGCCTTTGGTTAAAGATGTGATTTCAGAAGATGGTGTATTTATCTCATCAGGAATTATAGAAGACAGAATTGATGATGTTAAATCAGCGCTCGCTGACAATAATTTTGAAATTTTAAAGATTAATCGCAGAAAAGACTGGGCATCAATTGTTGCAGTGTTGAAGGAGTAGATTTTGTGCCATATAATATAATCAATGTTGGTGTGGAGTATAAAGAAATAAGTTATAATTCATACTTGATTATTGGAGAGAAGAATATATTGATAGACACAGTCCCTGGGATATGTGCCAACCAGTTAATTGAAAATATTAATAAATATATTGACGTTAAATGCTTAGATGCTTTAGTGGTCAATCATACAGAAGAGGACAGAGCAGGGGCTGTTTCAGCTCTGTTGCAAACAAATTCTGAAATTGAGGTCATAGCATCATTGGCAGGACTCAAAAATCTTGAACAACAACTGAATTTCAGCTTTAAACAGACCTTGGCTAAAAGTAATATGCTCTACAGCCCAGGCACTGATTTGACATTAAAGTTTGTTATAACTCATAATATAAACTGGCCTGATTCAATGATGACATATCTTGTTGAGGACAAGATACTTTTTAGTTGCGATGCCTTTTCATCTGAAAAATCCGATGAAAAGGAATATTTTATAAATAAGCTTTATCCTATGAGCGAATATGTTCAATCTGCCATGTTGCAATTAAAGGATTTAGATATATATAAGATATATACAGGCAGTGGCAATAAAATACTTACTAAATCAATTATTGATGATTATTTGTTGTGGTGCGATGAAAAAGATAAAAGTAAACAGATTACGATTATTTATAAATCAAATTCGGGAAACAACAGATATTTAGCTCAGTATTGTCAAGAAAAAATATCTGGCTATCAAACTGAACTTGTTGATGTTGATAATTATAAAACTTATGGGAATATATATAATTCAAAAGGGGTTATTTTTGTGACTCCTACTGAATACCGAAATATTCCAAAACAAATAAGTGATATTATTACAGGAATTAACCACCATAAAGTTTCAGACATTGTATTTTGCGCCATTGGTTCATATGGCTGGAGTGGGGAGGCGCCAAACCTTATTTATTCTATGCTAAAAGCAAGACATTTTAATACTTTCAAATCACCATTCAGAGTTATGTTCAAACCAACTGATGCAGATTTAAAATCAATAGATGAATATTTGGAAGAATTTATTAAATATATTAATTGAAAGTGAGAAATTTGGTAAATGCCTAAATTTTTTGTACCAAAAGAGAATATATCAGAAAATAAAATAATTATAAATAATGATGATGTATCACATTTAAAAAGAGTTTTAAGAGCATCTGTCGGTGATGAGCTTACATTGTGTGACGGAAAAGGAAGAAACTATATTGCTACTATATCATCAATAGAGGATAAGCAAATAATATGTGATATTATTTCGAGTGAAAAATCTCTAACAGAAGCAAACATTGAAATTACTATTTTTCAGGGACTCCCCAAAGCATCAAAAATGGACTACATAATTCAAAAGACAACGGAATTAGGAATTGTTAATATTATTCCTTGTGAGATGTCAAGATGTGTATCCAGAATAGAAAATTCGAAGGATGCAAAGAAAAAAGTTGACAGATGGCAAAAAATAGCCGAGGAAGCTGCAAAGCAATCGGGAAGAGGTATAATTCCGAAAGTCTCAGAGCCTGTAAAATTTAAACAGGCAGTCGAAATGATGAAAGGCTTTGATTTATCTTTTGCGCCATATGAATGCGAGGAACAAAATAAATTGAGGACCATTTTAACATCTAAGGATAATGTGAAAACCATTGCATTTATGATTGGTCCTGAGGGCGGATATGACCTTGATGAAATAAAATATTTAAAGGATAACAATATTTCTACCGTTACATTAGGCAGAAGAATTTTAAGAACTGAAACAGCGGGTGAAGCAGTTCTTGCAATGGTGATGTATGAATTAGGAGATATTAATTGTTAGTTTATTAAAAAGGATGGTGTATTATGAAAATATCAAAAAAATTTTTTCCTGATTATAAATTTAACTCTGTTAATGATATAGACATAAGCCTCTTAAAAGAACTTGGAATTAAGTTTGCCATTTTAGATATTGATAATACTCTTGTTCCTTATACATCAGCTAAACCCGATGACAGTGCAGTAAAATTTTTAAAGAAATTAGAAGAAAACGATATTAAATACTGTTTTGTTTCAAATAACCACAACTCAAGAATTAATACATTCAATGAAGATATAGGTGCACCTGTATATTCAAATTCCTGCAAACCTTTGTTGTTTGGAATAAACAAAGCAATGAAAAACTTTGGAGCAACTAAAGAAAATACTGTTATGATAGGTGACCAGCTTTTCACAGATGTGTGGGGAGGAAAAAGGGCTAAAATTATGACTATTTTGGTTGAACCTATAAAAGAGTGCACAAGTCTTTTTTTCAGATTAAAACGGCATTTTGAAAAGATTGTTTTGAAGGATTATAATAACTGATGTTTTTTCAGTAAATTATGAAAAACATTGTTTTGACAGGTTTTACGATAAGCGGAAAGACTGGTGTCGGAAAAGCTATTTTAAAAAAATTAAATATGATTTTTTATGATACTAATATGATTATTGAGGAACAATAAGAAAAAATTGAACCTAAAAATATTGAATTAATAGTACATTTACTATAACAACAATGATATTACAATTAAAATTGAAGACAATATAAGCATAGAAGAATGTGCTGATTTAGCAATTGAAGCATATAAAGAATTTACGGGAGAAGAAATATGAAAGCTTTATTCGGACCTGCAGGAAATGGCGATTTATTTTATCAGAATGGCTATAAGACATCAGAGCAAATGCCTGAGTTTTTAAATAAATATGGTCTTGATGCATACGAGTATCAGTGTGGTAATGGAGTAAGGGTTGGCGAAGAAACAGCAAAAAAAATTGGCGAAGCGGCAAAACAAAATGATATAGTTATGAGTCTTCACTCTCCGTACTATATTAATCTGGCAAATCCTGATGAGGAAAAAAGAAAGAACAGTATAAATTATATAACACAAAGTATGAATGCTATAAAAGCTATGGGTGGCAACAGAGTTGTTGTTCACAGTGGTGCACTGCAGAAGATGACAAGAGAAGAAGCTCTTTCTCATGCGATTAATACAGTCAAAATGGCAATTTTAGAGGCAGACGCTCTTGGATTTTCTGACATTCATATGTGTATTGAAACAATGGGGAAGATAAATCAATTAGGAAATCTTGATGAGGTCTTGGAGTTGTGTTCGTTAGATGACAGACTTTTGCCTACAATTGATTTTGGGCATTTGAATGCAAGAACTCTTGGTGGCCTTAATTCATACGAGAGCTTTTTAGAAATTTTTAATAAAATTGAAGATAAACTGGGCAGTGACAGATTAAAAATTTTCCATTCTCATTTTAGTAAAATTGAGTATACAAAGGGTGGGGAAAAGAAACATTTAACTTTTGAGGATACTGTCTTCGGTCCTGATTTTTCTTATGTTGCAGAAATTATATATAAGAAAAATCTAACTCCGACAATAATTTGCGAGTCAGCTGGTACTCAAATTGAAGATTCACTTACAATGAAAAATATGTTAATGAAAAAAGGTGTCTGATGACACCTTTTATTTTGATTTATATGGGTTGGATTTGCCTAACACTGTAAGATTTGTTGCTTTTTGAACAACAACCAATTCTTCACAATCATTATATGATTTTTTTGTTATTTTTAAAGTGTTTTCATCAACAAACTCCGTATCAACTTCATTTCCGTCAACACATACAACACTGTATGGAGTGAAGTTTTTGCCGGATATTATTACATCATTGTCCTTTATCTCTATGCCCTCAATTATAATATCATATATTCCGAATCTCATATTCGTTGGTTTGTAGGTAACGGGGTTGTTGCCATAAATAAATTTTTCTCCGTATAACATATCATATTGAATTCTGTGAAGCTCAGCAGAATATATTTCATTTTTTTTCATGCCATATTGATGAAGTTTTGTCAGAATACCATTATTAATATTAAGCTTATCAAATGCTGCAGCCAATAAATTATATGTTTCCAATTTTCTATTAACTCTTGGAGTATTATAGTTTGTCCATATAATGTATTCAGTTGAATATATATCATCTTCGTTAAGTATGTCATCAGGAGAGTTCATAGTCGGCATATGGTCGCCGTAAATTACAGCCATAACCGGTTCAGGATATTTTGATAACTCGTTGATAATCTCGCCCAACCATACATCCTCTTCGTGTATTTCATTTATGTAGAAATCAATAGAACCCTTCATATCCATCACGGCATCAGAACCATCTGTCAATTGATATTTGAAATTGGGATTAATTGTTTCAGGATATTTGCCATGTCCTTGTACGGTGACTGCAAAAACAAAATCATTACCTGGAGTTGATTTTAATGCGTTGAGGATATATTTTGTAAAAACATTACTTTTTGCCCAGCCAAGAGCATTTAATTTGATATTATTCATATATTCGATTGGTGTAAATGAATCAAATCCAAGATTTTTGTAAACCTTGTGTCTGTCATAAAATGTGCCTGTGTGATTGTGTATCGCGTGAGAGGCATAGCCAAGTTTTTTTAAATCATAGCATACAGATTCAACGGTCTGATTTTGTAAAATAGTTTCATATGGATATTCGCCAATTCCAAAGAAGTTGGTACTCATACCGGTTAGAATTTCAAACTCTGTGTTAGCAGTTCCTCCGCCGAAAACCGATACCCCCAATTTTCCGCTTGAATAGTTTTCTTTTAATTTTCTGAAATTCGGTATAGGGTCATCATTATATTTTGCAGTTTTAATCACATATGGGTCAACGAAAGATTCAAGCTGAATAACCACGATATTAGGTGTTGTCGGATTTTCATTGTCCTCTGCAAGCTTTTTTGCAATAGATTTTATGTTTTGTTCAGAATAAACTTCGGGCTCATTTATGCCATTATTAAATATACTGTTTAAAAAACAACAGGCAAATCCGAATTCGTATGCTTCATCTGTCAGATTTTGATTTTTAGACCTGTCTTTTTCAGCAGATATAAATTCGACAGGAAGAAGTGAAAGAATTATAGTAACAGCAAGTAAAACTGATAATTTTTGATAATCGGGTCGTTTAAATTTTTCTTTAATAAAAATATATATAAGAGATGTTATTCCCACGACAATAAGTACGCCTATCAGAACTAATTGAGACAGGGACAGATACACATCCATAATACCCAGTGCTGATTTTATGATAAAGAAATCGGCTGCAATAAAAGGAGTATGGCGAAAGTGTATCAGAACTGAGTTTACTATGCAGGCAACAATCCACCAAATACTTACAACCGAAATACTAAATATTCTTCTTTTAAATACGAGAGAAATGAGATAAGTAAAGAATATTAAAAAAACATTATAAATAAAATAAAAAGGATGTTTTGAAAAATACAAAAAGCCACCTAAAAGAGAGTGTCTTGCAGCACATTCAATTGAAATATTCAACAAAAAAGAAAGAACAATACATAAGACAACATAATGCTCAGTTATGATTTTATTCAGAAAATCAAATCTTGTCTTGAATTTCATCAATTTCATCCTTTCGTAATTTTTTGTATATGGAAAAGTTACTGTCGATATAAAATAATATCGACAGCACCTTTCATATTAAAATCAGATTTTTTGAATCCAGTTGAATTCATCTTTAATTCTACCGCACTGAATACCTGTAATTGTGTCATAAAGCATCTGAGATGTTTCGCCAATTCCGCCATCTCCAACTGTAATCTTCTTACCATTCCATTCAAATGTACCAATAGGAGAAATAACAGCAGCAGTACCTGTTCCAAACGCTTCTTTCAAAAGACCTCTTTCGTGAGCTTCATAAACTTCCTGAATTGAAAGTCTTCTTTCAGATACATTGTATCCTTTGCTCTTCAACAACTCAATAACAGACATTCTTGTGATACCTGATAAAATACTTCCTGATAATTCAGGAGTAATAACCTCGTCACCGATTATGAAAAATACATTCATTGTTCCTACTTCTTCAATGTACTTTCTTTCTACACCATCTAACCACAGAACTTGTGTGTAACCAATTTTTTCAGCTTCATCCTGTGCCTTCAGAGATGCAGCATAGTTACCTGCAGTTTTAGTGAAGCCCATACCACCTTTAACTGCTCTTACATAATTTTGTTCAACATAGATATCAACAGGGTTCAAACCTTGTGGATAATAGTTGCCAACAGGTGACAGAATAACAACAAACATAAGATGTTTTGCAGGATGAACACCTACATGAGGGTCAACAGCAAATATAAATGGTCTTATGTATAGAGATGTACCGCTTTGAGTCGGAATCCAGTCCTGGTCAACTTCAACAAGTTTCTTTATAGCCTCAACACAAAAAGCTTCATCAATTAGCGGAATACATAAACGCTCATTTGAAACATTTAATCTTGCCATATTTTTTTCAGGTCTGAAAAGCTGAATTCCGCCATCTACGGTTTTATAAGCTTTCATTCCTTCAAAAACCTCTTGTCCATAGTGCAGACACATTGATGCCGGATCAAGGGGAATAGGAGCATATGGAACAATTCTTGCATCGTGCCATCCCTGTCCCTCGTCATAGTTCATAACGAACATATGGTCTGTGTAATATTTACCAAAGCCAAGTGTTGACTGGTCAGTTGGTTTTTGCTTTGGTGTAGTTGTTTTTGTGATTTTGATTTCCATTTAAAACATCCCTTTCAGAAAAAATATTTATATTATTTAATTTAAGAACATATATCATAGAGTTCCGAATAATCTGTCTCCTGCATCTCCAAGACCAGGAACAATATATCCGTTCTCATTTAATTTTTCGTCCAAAGCACCGCAGAAAATTTCAACATCAGGATGAGCTTCTCTGAGTGTTTTTATGCCTTCAGGTGCAGCTATTATACATACAAATTTAATATTTGTTGCACCACGTTTTTTAATAAAATTAATTGCAGCAACTGCACTTCCGCCTGTTGCTAACATAGGATCAAGCACAAGTACTTGTCTTTCAGAAATGTCTGTAGGTAGCTTGCAATAATATTCGACAGGCTCTAATGTTTCTTCATTTCTGTAAAGTCCGATATGACCGATTTTTGAAGCAGGAATTAAATCCATAATTGCATCAACCATACCAAGTCCCGCACGCAATATCGGAACAAGTGCAACTTGTCTTTGAATTCTTTTTCCAACTGTTTTTCTTATTGGAGTTTCAATTTCATATTCTTCAAGCTTAAGTTCCTTTGTTGCTTCATAGCCAAGTAACAGAGCAACTTCATGAGCACATTCACGAAAATCCTTGACAGATGTGTTTTTGTCACGCATAATTGAAAGCTTATGAGTTATAAGTGGGTGTGACATTATATTAACCATACTATCCATAAAAAACTTCCTTTCCTTCACTTTTGTGATACTCTTATCATTATACACCTTTTTATTTGATTTGTCTATTATTTTTATAAAAAAATCCACTGTAATTTTTATTACAGCGGATTAAATTAGTCAAGAAATAAAACAACTTCTCCTCTTTCTAATGTTTCTCTCACATCGATTACTCGTTGATTTGAGCTTCCGCGAAATTTTAAACTGATATTTTTTAAATCAATTTTAAATTCACCATCAACTAATACATCAATCAAAGACAACATCTCATCAGTATATTCACATCTTGCTCGTGAGTTATTAAGTAATTCATCAATTGTATATCCTGAATATGCCCAAATAGTCTTATTCGGATATATTTTTTTGATTTTTTTCAAAAAAGGTAAGAGGGATTTTTGATTTTCGGGCTCAAATGGTTCTCCGCCCAAAAGGGTAAGACCATCAATATAGTCTGGTTTCAGCGCTTCTATCAATTCGTTTTCCGTATCAACAGTAAACAGTTCGCCATAATTAAAATCCCATGTTTCAGGTTGAAAACAACCCTTACAGTGGTGGGTGCACCCTGATACAAAAAGAGTAACACGAACACCCAGACCATCTGCTATATCAACTTTTTTAATGTTACAATAATTCATATTATAAATGAAGCACTCTTTCTTTAATTTCCTGAGTTCTGCCCTGATTCCAGTATTGTGTTCCGATGTATCCGCAAGTTCTTCTTGCAACATTCATCTTGCTCTGGTCCTGACATCCGCAGTTAGGACATTCCCAAATCAGTTTGCCGTCTTTATCAGTAACTATCTGAATTTCTCCTTCATAGCCACAAGCCTGACAACAATCCGACTTGGTATTAAGTTCAGCATACATTATGTTATCATAAATAAATTTCATGACATCTAAAACTGCTTTAATATTATTTTGCATATTCGGAACTTCAACATAACTGATTGCTCCGCCAGGAGAGAGAGCTTGGAATTTTGATTCAAATGCAAGCTTAGTAAATGCATCGATTTCCTCTGTTACATGAACATGGTAACTGTTTGTAATATAGTTTTTGTCAGTAACATCTTCAATAATACCAAATCTCTTTTGCAGACATTTTGCAAACTTATAAGTCGTTGACTCTAATGGAGTTCCATAGATACTAAAATCTATATTTTCCTGTTCTTTCCATTTCTTTGTAGCTTTATTCAGATATTCCATTACTTCTAATGCAAATGGTGTTGCTTCAGGGTCAGTATGAGATTTTCCAGTCATATACTTAACGCATTCATACAGACCAGCATAACCAAGAGAAATGGTTGAATATCCGCCATATAACAATTTATCAATTGTTTCGCCTTTTTCGAGACGGGCAAGAGCACCGTGCTGCCATAGAATCGGAGCCGCATCACTGAGTGTTCCCTTTAATCTGTTATGGCGGCACATAAGTGCACGATAACAAATGTCGAGTCTTTCATCAAATATTTTCCAGAATTTTTCTGAATTCTTTCCTGATGATAAAGCAATATCAACAAGATTTAATGTTACAACGCCTTGATTAAATCTGCCATAATACTTAGGTTTATTAGTATCAGGGTCAACATATGGAGTGAGGAAAGAACGACAACCCATACAAGTATAGCAATGTCCTTCACCATTTTTGTCTATCTTGAGATTTAGCATCATTTTTTCTGATATATAATCAGGAACCATTCTTTTAGCAGTACATCTAGCTGCCAATTCAGTTAAGTAATAATATTTAGAATCTTCGTGGATGTTATCCTCTTCCAATACATAAATAAGTTTAGGGAATGCAGGAGTAATCCAATAACCTTTTTCATTCTTAACACCTTGAATTCTTTGCTTCAAGGTTTCTTCGATAATCATTGCAAGGTCAGCTTTTTGTTGAGGATCAGAAACCTCATTAAGATACATAAATACAGTTACAAATGGAGCTTGTCCGTTTGTTGTCAAAAGAGTTACAACCTGATACTGAATTGTCTGAACACCTTTTCTAATTTCGTCTCTTACTCTTTTTTCTGTCATTTCAGAAATCTTTTCATCAGAAACTTTAATTTCGCATTCTGCATATTCCTCAATTAATTGTTTTTTGATTTTCTGTCTGGAAATATCAACAAAAGGTGCCAAATGAGTTAAGCTGATGCTCTGACCGCCATACTGACTTGACGCAACCTGAGCAATTATCTGTGTTGCGATATTACATGCAGTTGAAAAACTATGAGGTTTTTCAATTAAGGTTCCGCTGATAACCGTTCCGTTCTGAAGCATATCTTCGAGGTTAACCAAATCACAGTTGTGCATATGCTGAGCAAAATAGTCACTGTCATGGAAGTGAATGAGACCTTCCTCGTGTGCCTGAACAATATCCAGCGGCAATAAAATTCTCTTTGTTAAATCCTTTGAAACTTCACCAGCCATATAATCGCGCTGAACGCTGTTTATTGTAGGATTTTTGTTGGAATTTTCCTGTTTAACCTCTTCATTATTGCACTCAATAAGTGTTAAAATCTGATTATCTGTTGTGTTGGAATTACGAATCAATGATCTTGTATAACGATACTTTACATAGCTCTTCGCTACTTCAAAGGCTCCCTGAGCCATAATCTGATTTTCTACTATATCCTGAATTTCCTCGACAGAATATGCTCTGCCTGCCTTAGAAAGTTTAAATTCAACATATTCTGCAATGTCTTTGATTTGTGATTGAGATAATTCATTTGAATTCACAGAATCATTTGCTTTTGATATTGCAATTATAATTTTTGAAATATCAAAATCAACTTCAGAACCGTTTCTTTTAATAATTTTCAAGATAAAACCCTCCAATCTTTTTAGTACTCTCATATAATAACAAATAATAGTATAATTGTCAATAGATTTTTATAAAAAACCACAATATATTGTGGTTGAAAGTATATATTTAATAATTTTTACACAATTTATAACCATCAAAAAACATTGATATTACATACAAATTGCCTGTTTTTATAATTTTTAACATATACTTTGTGTAACCAAAATGTAATATAGATTACAATTTATACTATATATTGATTTTTTAATCTTAAAATGATATTATATTAAATAAAGGTAGGGAATAAAAAATGAAAAATTGGACAGACGGGCAAAGGGATGCAATTTATTCAAAATGGTGTGACGAGAACAAGAGCATAAGCTCAAATATTCTTGTTAATGCTGCTGCCGGTTCAGGGAAAACTGCTGTTTTGGTTGAAAGAATTGTCAATAAACTTTGTTGTGATATAAATTCACCGGATTACAGTGATGTTAAGAATCTGTTGGTTGTTACATTTACTAATGCTGCTGCAAAGGAAATGAAACAGCGTATTTCTGATGCTTTAAATGATAAATTATCAGAAGCTATTAATGATAATGATTTTTTATTTGTTGAACGTCTGAAAAATCAGATTAAAAATATTAATTCTGCTGATATAACAACTATAGATGCATTTTGTCTGAAAGTTGTTAAAAACAATTTTCATTTATTGAATATTGACCCTGATTTTAAAATAGCAGACTCTGCAGAATGTGAAATGATTAAAGATGAAATTATAGAAGACTTGTTTGAAGATGAATATCAGGACAGTAAGTTTGTTGACATAGCTCTGAAGCTGTCAGACAGCCGTGATATATCAACACTTGGAAATATTGTGAGAAGTCTTTACGATTACACACGCTCTTTGCCAAGACCGGATGAATGGCTTATGGAAAAGAAAGACTTACTTTTATCAAATGATGAAAACAATATATTTTTTACAACTCTTAAAAAGGATATCATACAAAAGATAAATTCTGCAAGAAAACATCTTATTATCGCACTTCGTTATATGATAAGAGAATCAATTACTGTTTCGGACAGATTGACCGAGAAAAAAATATTTGAAATCATTTCAAAATATCCACCTGAAGAGGAAAATGAAATATATTATCGTTTTGGAACTTATTATACTGCAATTTATAACGAATACATATTCTGTCGTAATCTGAAATCTCTTAAATGGGATGAAATGTATGACATTTTCAGGACTTTTTCCTTTATCCGCCTTAACAGTGCGCCAAAATTTAAAGATAAGGAACTTCTGATAAAAGACAAAGACAAGTTAGAACCATTAAAATACAGACGTGACACCGCAAAAGAACTGATTTCAGATGCTAAAAGTTATATTTGTGGTACAGTCAGCGAAATATGTGATATATCTGTTAATGAGCTATATCCGATGATAAGTAAACTTGTTGATTTGTGTTTCAAGTTCGGGGAAAGATACAGTAAATCAAAGCAAGACAGAAATATAATGGAATTTTCTGATATAGAGCATTTATGTCTCAAGGTAATTAATGAAAATGAAGATGTTCAGGATATGATGAAAGAAAAATATTCAGAAATTCTTATTGATGAGTATCAGGATACAAATGCATTACAGGAAGAAATCTTTTTAAAAATTTCTACAGGTAATAACTTTTTTATGGTTGGAGATATGAAACAGAGTATTTATCGTTTCAGACGAAGTGATCCGGAAATTTTTAAAAGTAAAAGCGACACATATAGAAAAGAAAAAAATTCAGCTAACAGAAAAATAGTCTTATCGAAGAATTTCAGAAGCAGGAAATCCGTTTTAGAATCAATTAACTCAGTTTTTAATGGAATAATGTCCGAGGAAGTCGGAGAAATAGAGTACGATGAGGACCAAAGACTTAATTGTGGAGATACGTCATATAGTGATGAAAATTCACATTATAATGCAGGATATAAAAGCGAGTGTATGATTATTTTATCATCTGATGATGAAGATGAGGAAATTACATCAACACAATTAGAAGCAAGAGCAATTGCAAATAAGATTAATGAATTAAAAGACAACAATTTTAAAATTCGTGATAAACGAAAGATAAATGAAACAGATGATAGCGGTAATATAATAGAAAAAGAAGTTTTCTATTACAGACCCATACAAAACAAAGATATAGCAATACTTATGTCATCACATAAAAATATTGCTTCGATTTATCAGGAAGAATTAGCTTCATTTGGAATAGAGTGTTATGCTCAATCAAGTGGGTATTTTGAAAAAAATGAAATCACTATGGCTCTTTCTTTATTAAAAATGATAAATAATCCATATAATGACCTGGCATTGATTGCGGTTATGCGCTCACCGATTTTTTCTTTTACTGATGATGAATTATGTGAAATAAGATTATGTAAAAAAGATTGTTTTTATAATTCGTTAAAATATGCAAAAGAATATTTACAGGGTGAATTGCGCGATAAATGTATAAATTTATGTAATCAAATAGATAAATGGCGTCAATATAAGAAAATTATGCCGTGTGATAAGCTTATCTGGACACTGTATGAAGAAACAGGATTGTATTCGTTTTGTGAATCGGTGTATGGAGAAGATGCTGCAAGTAATCTTAGACTTTTATTTATCAGAGCAAAAAAATATGAGGATTCAGGTTATAAGGGTCTATTCAATTTTATCCGATACATAAATAAACTTCAGAAGAGGGAAGAGGATTTAAGTTCAGCAGTTTCACTCGGAGAAAATAATGATGTTGTACGACTGATGACAATTCATAAAAGTAAAGGTCTTGAATTTCCTGTTGTCTTTCTGGCAGGCACTGCAAAAAAATTCCAGACGATTGATTCAAAAGGAAAAATACTTTTTCACAAGGATTTAGGAATAGGTGCTGAATATATAAATATCGAAGAGGGTTATCATAGGAATACACTTCAAAAAAATGCTATTTCATTAAAAATTACTCAGGAATCTGTTTCTGAGGAAGTCAGAAAGCTTTATGTCGGAATGACAAGAGCAAAGGAAAAATTATTTGTCAGTGCTGTATGTAAAAGAAAAAATACACAGGAATTTGAAAAAGAACAACCTGTTGAATTAGAAAACTGGAAAAAAATGTGCGACAGGTCTGGTGTTATGATAACAGCAACTGCTGCATCAGTACAAAGATTTATTGATTGGGTTGCTCCTGTGGCAATGGTTGATGATGAAAATTGGTGTTTCGATACTATTCCTTATTCGGAAGTTAAAAATAACAATTTTATGTTTGATGAAACAGATTTCATAGATAACACAGAAGAAATATTAAGTATAAACATTTCACAAATGGAATATCCATTCATAAAACAGACAAGTCTTCCTACTAAAATATCTGTCACACAAATTAACAGTATTGATAAGAAGTCAATAAATGAATTAGTCAAAATGCCTTCATTTTTAAATACAAATACAGGAATAAGCAGTGCAGGAAGGGGAACAGCAATTCATTATGTGATGCAACAATATTCTCCGCGCGAAAACATATCTGTCGCCGAAATACAAAGTTTCATTGATGAACTTATAAATAATGAGGAGTTGACTGTTGAGGAAGCTAATTCAATTAATCCGCAAATTATTTATGATTTTTACAAAAGTGATATTGGGAAAAGGCTTCTAAAGAGTGATAAAGTATTTAAAGAGGCATCGTTTGAAATTGAAATTTCATTAAATGAAATTTCTTCAATTCAATCCACTGAAAAAATTATACTACAAGGTATAATAGATTGCTATTTCTATGAGGGTGATGATATTGTTTTGGTTGATTATAAGACAGATTATTACACAGATATAAATGAAATAAAAGAAAAATATCGTCAACAATTACAATTATATTCCTTTGCAATAGAAAAAATTACAGCAAAAAAGGTAAAAAATAAATTTATCTATTTATTTTCTGCAAAAAGTATGATACAATATTAAATGAATAAAGAAAAAGAGGTAATATGTTATGAGTAACACAAAAGAAAGAAAATATCATTCATCAAAACATTCAAGCCATCACCACCATAGAAATCATCATTATAGTGGTTCAAAAAATTACCAGAAAAGAAATTATGATCCTTCTTCAGAGATGGAGAGAAGAGGGGAGAATATAATATATGACAAAGTAAGAAAAGAACGAATAGCTCAGATGATCAAAAGAAGTATATTTGTTATCTTGTCGATTGCATTTATTTTGGTTGTGGTATATTTTATGACAAGTCAGGGAGATACAATTTTTGATAATGGGGTATTTAATAAAAATACTGCAGAAGCAGAAATCAATGAATTGAAAAATAAATTGATAGATTATGAATACCACATTGAATATCTTGAAAATAGATTATCAAGATATGAAAATGTAGACAGTATATTTGATAAAGAGCAGGAATAAAAATCCTGCTCTTTTTTAATAGGGTATATAATATAAAACATTTCCAAGTTTTATAAACCACCCTTTATAAAACTTGGAAGTATATTTTATGTCGATTTACTATACATCTATATCATCATTATATATTTCGACACGTTCTTTAAATATATTAATAACCGTTTTTATTAATTCTCTGTTTTTAAAATTTAAAATATTATATATTTCTATTTTCTTTGGAGCCAATGTTACAACTAAATCCAACAATGAATCATCATATTCTATTAAACTGAATAATACATTTTTATTCTTATCAAAAATTAAATATTTATTATCAATAACTGCTATAGAAATTTTATCAACTAAAGCTTCCTGCATATTAATATATAATGTGATAAAATCAATTAAATCCGAATATTCTTTATTTTCATATTTTTTATTTAATAGTTTCATTTCGTAGCCTGACATTATAATTCTCCTTTCAGTATTATAACATCAAAGCTGTTTTATAGGCAAAATACTCCCAATATCCTCAGGCATCATAGAATTTAATTTTATTATTGTCATCCCATTATTCTGACAAAAATTTAACAAACTTTCGCTTTTATCTAATTTTGAAACATCTCCATTAAATAAAATCACATTTTTGTCAATTAATCCGCTAATTCCACCTATAAATCCGTAATCAAGTCCCTTTAAACAAATCTTATTACTATTATAAACAAAAGCATTTATGCCATTTTCCCTGGCTTTTTCTGCAATTTTAATATCTGATGTTATAATTGTCTTTTCATTAATTATGCAAACAGAGCATTTTGTATATCCCTGTTTTACATCTATTAATCTAACACCTTTTGTTTTATAATATTCAAGTATTTGATAATCAGTGAATTTCAAATTATGGAAAAGAAAATTACCTATTCTGCATGCATTTAAGGCTATATCGTATGGATACTCAGAGATCAATGCTGATGTTGAAGGAAAAATAACAGCATCAGGAAGCATATTTTTGTAATAGGATAACAATGTTTTCTCGCACACAAAAAGATTATAGCCCAAATGATGTATCTGCATATCAGGATGTCCATCGACCGCCTCATAAAGACTATTTAGTTTTGCAGTTTTTATAACATTAATACCTAAATCTTTAATAGTTTTTTCCGATTCCTCGCTTAATCTGTAATCAACAATAACATCTGTAACTTTATTAGTTGGAATATTAGGAAATAAAATATATTTACTCATTTTCTAAATAATCAATTACAGATTGTGCTAAAATCGCAGCACCAAGTGATAAAGCATACTCATCAATGTTGAAATTAGGACTATGCAGCGGACTGTTAATTTTATCATTTCCAACGCCTAATTTAAAGTATGATGATGGTACCAATTCTGCAAAATATGCAAAATCATCTCCCAACATAGGTGCTTTTTCAAGATACAATATATTATTAAATTGCGGAATTTTTTTTGATGCCTCTATAACTATATCATTAATTTTTTTATCGTTAATCAGAGGCGGATATGATTTAATAAATTCATATTCAGAGGAACAATTATATTCACTTGTAACTGTATCAGCATATTGCTCAATCAGTTTTTCTATTTTTAAACGTGTATCCTCAGATAATGATCTGACAGTTCCTGAAATTTTAATTTCTTCAGGAATAATATTATTTGAACTGCCTGCATTTACCATACAAACAGAAACTACACATTCGTCATCACTCATAGAATTATCTAAAACAATTGTACTAAGCCTGTTTATTAAAACAGAAGCAGGAATAATTGGATTGTTGCAATCCTTAGGACAAGCACCATGCCCCCCTACCCCATTTATAATAATTGAAAACTCATCAGGAGATGCTGCAATTGCATAATCCCTTAATAATAATGTTCCAACACTAGCCAAAGGCTCAACATGTAATGAAATTGCGGCTGTAACTTTAGGATTTTCCATTACACCTTCCAAAATCATAGGTAAAGCTCCTCCAGTTCCTTCTTCTGCGGGCTGAAATACAAGCTTTACATTGCCTGAGAGCTCCATATCTTTTAAAATCATTGCAGCGCCAAGAAGGCAAGTTGCATGGGCATCATGTCCACAAGCGTGCATTTTCCCAACATTTTTTGATTTATAAGGAACATCATTTTGTTCAGTGATTGGTAATGCATCAATATCTTCTCTGATCAGGATTGTTTTATCATCTTTTTTTCCTTTTATGACTCCGACCACACCTGTATTTGCGAGTCTGTAATGTTCAATACCAAGTAAATCCAATTGATTTTCAATATATTTTGCAGTTTCAACAACATCAAATTCAAGTTCAGGAATCTGATGTAAGTCCCTTCTGATTTTTATTAGTTTGTCAATTATTTTTTGTGACTCTTCATAAATCATATAATCATCCCTTTAAATTCTTCTTCTGTTATTACTTTTACGCCTAATTTGTTTGCCTTATCAAGCTTACTGCCTGCTTCTTCGCCCGCAAGCACATAATCTGTTTTCTTTGAGACGCTGGAAGATGTTTTTCCTCCAAATCCTTCAATGATATCGCTTGCTTCTTTTCTTGTGAACTCAGAAAGTGTTCCTGTCAAAACAAAAGTCTTTCCTTCAAATCTCAAATCGTTTTCTGTATTATCTTCTTCGTCTTTCATATTAATTCCCGCAGATTTAAGCCTATCCAATAACTCTATATTTTGCTCCTCTTCAAAGAATTCTTTAATACTTTGTGCCATAACTTTGCCAATATCATTAATTTGAGTGAGCTCGTCCAATGAGGCATCAATTAATGCATCAATCGATTTGTATCTTTTTGCAAGTATTTTTGCAGCTTTTTCGCCTATATGTCTGATACCTAATGCATATATTAATCTGTATAATGGATTTGACTTTGATTTTTCTAGAGCACTTATAAGATTTATTGCAGATTTGTAACCCATTTTATCCATATTTGAAATTATGTCAGGAGTTAAATTATACAAATCAGCCGGAGTAGATATTAGATTTTTATCAAGCATCTGTTCAATAATAGAAGGACCTAATCCCTCAATATCCATTGCATCTCTTGAAACAAAATGAATAATATTTCTCAATCTCTGAGCTGGACAGTTTATGCCTGTACATCTGTGTGCGGCCTCTCCCTCTTCTCTTACAACCAAGGCACCGCATTCAGGACAATGTTTTGGCATAGAAAACTCTGTTTGAGTTCCATCTCTCTCATCTAAAACTACTTCTACAACCTCAGGAATTATATCTCCTGCTTTTTGAATTACAACAGTATCGCCAATTTTAATATCTTTTTCGACTATATAATCGAGATTATGGAGAGTTGCACGTGAAACTAACGAGCCTGCAATCCTTACAGGTGTCAATACTGCCAATGGTGTAAGAACTCCCGTTCTTCCAATCTGAATTAATATATTTTCAATTTTTGTCTTTTGCTTTTCAGCAGGAAATTTATAGGCAATTGCCCACTTTGGATATTTAGATGTAGAACCAAGCTCTGTTCGCATTTTAAAATCATTAACTTTTATGACGGCACCATCTATATCAAAATATAAATCTCCGCGTTCTTCTCCAATTTCCAATACACGTTTATATGCATCAGTAATAGTTTTGTATTCAATATTATTTTCAATAACCTTAAACCCTTGCTCTCTTAAAAATTTGAGTGCATCAAGATGGTTTGAAAATTCCATACCTTTTATTTGCTGAATATTAAAAACAAATATATCAAGATTTCTTGTTGCAGTAATTTTAGAGTCAAGCTGACGAAGTGAGCCTGCTGCGGCATTTCTCGGATTTGCAAATAAACGCTCCTCCAATGCTTCGCGAGTCTTATTAAGTCTTATAAAGTTGTCGCGTGACATAAAAACTTCGCCACGAACCTCTAAATATGGAATACTATCTTTTAACTTCATAGGAATTGACTTAATTGTTTTTAAATTCTCTGATACATCTTCGCCGACATTTCCATCGCCTCTTGTTGAGCCTCTGAAAAATTTTCCGTCAACATATTCCAACGAAACTGAAAGTCCATCAATTTTATGTTCAACAACATAAGAAAAATCTGAAATTTGAGAAGAAACTCTCTTATTGAAATCCATAATTTCATTTTCATTAAAAGCGTCTTGAAGACTTTCCATTCTCACTTCGTGAACGACCTCATTAAATTCTTTCAGCACAGCACCGCCAACGCGCTTTGTCGGCGAAATTTCTGATGCATACTGAGGATATTCATTTTCTAACTTTTCCAGTTCAACAAGCATTTTGTCGTATTCAAAGTCGGAAATTTCAGGACTATCTTCGACATAATACTTATGCGAATGATAATTTAAGCTATTGGTTAATTCTTCTATTCTTTTCTTTATGTTATCCAAGTTAATTATCCTCCCCATCTTCTGCTATTACTTGCATTTCTCCATTCTGACTGTAGTAGTTAGGAACATTTCCTACTATAACAGTTTCTGCAACAGGAATAGTATCATGAATTACTTCTGAACGAGTCAGAGTTGCACAACTTATTGATATTGTAACATAAGCTTCTATATAAATTTTATGTCTTACCTGATTTATTCCTTCAGACTCAAACAAATCATTAAATACAAGGTCTGTTACCTCTGCAGAATTTATCTTAATATCAATCATAGGGCCGAGTCCGTGAAAAATTATATTATCAGATATATTTCCGATTGGTATTGAAATAATCTTTGATTTATATTTTTCAAGTTCTTCTTGCAATAAAATTGATAGTTCTGATTTGACAACATTCATAAGAGGTGAATTTGTCTGTACAGAGGTGATAGAATTATTTTTATTATATGATAATTCAACAAAATCATTATAATTATACTGATTATCAGAAAAATAGTCAGCAACAGTATAATTTATCGCATCAGACCCAATATTTATTGCATATGGAGAATATGAATTTAAAAATGCGAATTCCAACATATACAAAATATATGTCATAGATGCAAGTGAAGCTAAAAAAATTATGTAAAAATATAATTTATATACAATTCTTTTATATTTATGTCTGATTATTTGTCGTTTAGATAAACCCATGCGCATAGTTACCACCCCATATTTATAATATGAAGGTGAATTTTTTATGTGAAATATGAGAAAGAACGCCGAAAACGGCGTTCTTTATAACATATTAATCACCGTATTATTCGTTTTCCTTATTGACAATAGCAATTGAAAGTTCATCAAGCTGCTTTTCATCAATTGTTCCTGGTGCTTGTGACATGAGCTCTGATGCATTTTGCACCTTTGGAAAAGCGGTAACATCTCTTAAACTGTCACAACCTGTCATAAGCATAGCAAGTCTGTCAAGGCCTATGCCCATTCCGCCGTGAGGAGCAGCAGCATATTTATATGCTTCAACAAGAAAACCGAATTTAGCTTCGATTTCTTCAGCAGTTAACCCGAGTGATTCAAACATTTTTTGTTGCAATTCATAATCATTAATTCTGATTGAACCACTTGATAATTCTATGCCATTTAAAACAAGGTCATATGCCTTTGCGATAACCTTCTCAGGGTCACTGTCAAGATACTGTATACACTCATCTTTTGGCATAGTGAATGGATGGTGCATTGCAACCCATGAATTTGATTCATCATCAAATTCAAAGAATGGGAAATCAGTAATCCACAAGAAATTCCATCCTTCAGGAATAATATCAAGACGTTTAGCAGTTTGTAGACGAAGAGCTCCCAATACAGGAAGTGTTATCTTATCCTTATCTGCAACTATTAAAACAACATCGCCTTTTTTAGCACCAACTTTGTCTAACAATGATGCCAATTCTTCATCAGTAAAGAATTTTTTAAAGCTTGCATTCGGTTCATCATCAACCCAACGAACATATGCAAGACCTTTTGCACCTATTCCCTTTGAAAATTCAACAAGCTTATCAATTTCTTTTCTTGTATAAACTTCAGCAGCATCAGGAAGAACAATCGCTCTGACAGAGCCACCATTATCAAGAGCTGATTTGAATACGACAAATTCACTATCCTTAACTAATTCAGAAATATTTTGAATTTCCATTCCAAAACGTGTATCAGGCTTGTCTGAACCATATCTTTCCATAGCTTCTTTATAAGTTAGTCTTGGTAATGGAGCGATTATGTCAGTGTTTAAAACAGTTTTAAAAAGATATTTTATAAATCCTTCAATCATCTCCAAAACATCTTCAACATCTACAAAAGACATTTCCAAATCAATTTGAGTGAATTCAGGTTGTCTGTCAGCTCTTAAATCCTCATCTCTGAAGCATCTTGCAAGTTGAATATATCTGTCAAATCCCGCAATCATCAATAATTGCTTATAAATCTGAGGAGATTGTGGCAAAGCATAGAATTTTCCATGGTGTACTCTTGATGGAACAACATAATCTCTTGCTCCCTCAGGTGTTGATTTCATCATCATTGGTGTTTCTATTTCAATAAATCCATTATCATAAAAATAATCTCTTGCAGCTTTTGCAATTTTAGAACGCATTATAATATTATTCTGCAATACATTTCTTCTCAAATCAAGATAACGATATTTTAGTCTCAATTCTTCATTAACATTTGTATCGTTTACAATTTCAAACGGTGGTGTCTGAGCTTTTGCCAAAATTCTCAAATCATCAACAAAAATCTCTATATTTCCTGTTTTAATGTCCTTATTTATGCTTTCTCTTTCTCTTACAACACCTTTTGCCATAATGGCAAATTCACTTCTACAAGATTTTGCCTTTTCAAAAACTTCTCTGTCACTGTTATCATCAAAAGCAAGTTGAACAATACCTGTTCTGTCCCTTAAATCTATAAAAATCAGGTTTCCGATATCTCTGATTTTTTGCACATATCCGCCAACCACAACTGTTGAACCAATTCCCTGTGTTTCTCCGCAGTAGTTTGTGCGCTTTAATCCCTTCATTGTATCCATAATTTTATCTCCTTATTTTAAAAATTCATATAGATTGGAAAGTTCAACTTTTGTTTGCTCTCCGTTTTCCATATTCTTTATATCTGCATATCCGCTATTAATTTCATTATCGCCAAGAACTAAAGTGTATTGTGCTTCAATTTTATCAGCATATTTCATACTTGCTCTTAAGCCTCTGGACATATGGTCAGTTTCAACGCTTATACCTTTTTGTCTTAAGTCAAAAACAATCCCCTGTGTCTTTAATGCAGCTTCATCTCCAAGTGAAATAATAAATAATTTTAAAGCATCAGGTTTTGGAATATTAACTCCATTATCAGATAGTCTCAACAACAATCTTTCAATACCTAATCCAAACCCAACAGCTGGCATAGTTTTTCCACCAAGTTCTTCTACAAGACCATCGTATCTTCCACCGCCACAAACTGTAAATTCTCCACTTATAATTTCAAAAACATTTTTAGTATAATAATCAAGACCTCTTACTATTCCTGAGTCAATTGAATAAGAAATATTCATTGCATCAAGACAACTCTTGAACTGTTCAAAATGATTTCTGCAATCATCACATATATAGTCTAACAATGATGGTGCATCTTTAATCAAATCCTGACAAATTTCAGATTTGCAATCTAAAATTCTTAATGGATTTCTTTCAAATCTGCTTTTGCAAGTATCACATAAATCATCATATTTAGGTTTCAAAAAATCTTGCAATGCCTTACTGTAAGTACTTCTGCATTCAGGGCAACCGATTGAATTAATATTAACTGATAAATCATTTAACCCTACTGATGTTAAAAAAGTTATTGCCAGGGAAATAACTTCAGCATCCATTGTTGCACTTTGGGCTCCGAAAGCTTCAATTCCAAACTGATGAAATTCTCTTAATCTGCCCTTTTGTTTGTTTTCATATCTAAAACATGGCACATTATAAAATGCCTTGAACGGAAGAGTTTCGGCATACAAATTATGTTGCAAAAAAGCTCTTGCAACTGATGCTGTGCCCTCAGGACGAAGAGTTACACTTCTGTTTCCTTTATCTAAGAATGTATACATCTGCTTTTGAACAACATCTGTAGTGTCCCCTACTCCTCTTTCAAACAATTCTGTATGCTCGAATGTCGGAACTCGAATTTCTTTATATCCATAACAATCACAAACTTTTTTAAATTTGTCTTCAAGATATTGCCATTTATAGCTTTCCTGTGGCAATAAATCTTCAGTACCCTTTGGTGCTTGTGTAATTAACATCTGTAATTTCAACCCTTTCAACGTTTATATTTCAATCAAATAATGCTTTAGCAAATGCCTGAGAATCAAATTCGTCAAAATCATCTATACCTTCGCCAAGTCCGACAAATTTTACAGGAATATTCTGTTCTTTTGATATCGGAACAACAATTCCACCTTTAGCAGTACCATCAAGTTTTGTAAGTATAATGCCTGAAATTTGTGCAGCTTCCGAAAACAGCTTTGCCTGATTTAGCGCATTTTGCCCTGTTGCAGCATCTAAAACAAGTAATATTTCTTTTGATGCATCAGGCAATTCTCTGTCAATAACTCTTGAAATTTTATTTAATTCTGCCATAAGATTAACTTTATTGTGAAGTCTTCCTGCAGTGTCGCAAATCAGAATATCTGTCCCTCTTGCTTTTGCTGCATTACATGCATCAAATACAACTGCAGCGGGATCACTGTTTTCTGCCTGCTTAATAATTTCACAACCACATCTTTTCGCCCAGATATCCAGCTGGTCAATTGCTGCAGCTCTGAATGTATCAGCAGCAACCAACAAAACATTATTTCCCTTAGTTTTATAATAGTTTGCAAGTTTTCCGATTGATGTTGTCTTTCCTACCCCATTAACACCAATAACCAATACTACTGCAGGTTTTTTATCAATATCCATTTTACAGTCTTGTTTGGTCAAAATTTCACTGATAATATTTTTAAGTTCTTCTTTGACATCTTCAGCATCTGTCAGACGTTTTGTTTTTACTCTGTCTCTTAACTCTTTAATGATGTATTCAGTTGTTTCAACACCCATATCAGACAAAATAAGCGCATCTTCAAGTTCTTCAAAAAAATCTTCATCAACTTTTACAAAAACTTTAAAAACGTTATTAACCTGGTCCGATATCGATTCCCTTGTTTTTGTCAGACTGCTTTTGAGTTTATCAAAAAATCCCATTTAACATTTCCTTTCTGCTATTTTAACATTTCATCATCAACATCATCAATATGTAGTGATAATAACTTTGAAACGCCCTTTTCCTGCATTGTTACACCATACATAATATTAGAAGATTCCATTGTTCCTCGTCTGTGTGTGATAACAATAAACTGAGTGGCATTCATATAATTTTTTAAATAAGTTGCAAATCTTGATACGTTTACATCATCAAGAGCGGCGTCAATCTCGTCAAGGAAGCAGAATGGAGTTGGTTTAACCTCCAATATTGCAAATAATAATGCAATAGCTATAAATGATTTTTCACCACCTGAGTACAGATTGATATTTTGCAATCCTTTACCTGGCAGTTGAACTTCTATTTCAATTCCACTTTCCATAATATCGTCAGGATTTGATAAATACAATCTACCCTTTCCACCGCCAAACAATTCATTGAATACTCTTGAAAAAGCTTTATTAATCTCAGCAAACTGCTTTTCAAAGTGTTCTTCCATTAATTCCTGCATTGATGAAATAACTTTATTAAGATTATCCTTTGATTTTTCTAAATCAGCCTTTTGTTCTGTCAGAAAATCATATCTTTCTTTTGACTCGGTGTACTCGTCAATTGATTCAAGGTTTACACTTCCCAAAGCTTTTATTTTACTTTTGAGTTCTGATACTCTTTGCTTAGTTTCTTCATAATTTTCAACAGGCATACAAATTTGTTCTGCATCAGATTGTGTAAGTTCATAATCATCCCAGAGTCTATTGACAATTGCTTCAGAATCACTCTCATATTTAGCCTGTTTTGCCTCAGCTCGTGACAATTCTTGCTGGAGATTAATTAGCTTATCAGTTAAATCTTTGTTATCATTTGTTATGTCCTTTAATCCATCAACAATGTTTTGCTTTTCTTTTTCAATTGCATCAATTTCAGACTTGATTTTTTCAGAAACAGATTTTATTTCTTCAATTTCAAGCTTTTTAGACTCAATTTTTGCAAATAATTCTTCATTTGCTTTGATTAAATCCTGTTTATCTTCAGCTTTTTTTAATACTTGTTTTTTGTTGTCTTCAATAGATAACAAAAGATTTTCATTGGCTTCTTTTTTATTTTCAATATCTTGCTCCAAAGCTCTCAATCTCATAGTTTCATCCATTAATTGCTGTGATTTTAAATCTTTTTGAGCAGATATTTTGTCATATTCCTCTTCTTTTTGAGAAATTTGTTCATTTAATTCATTAATTGCTCTTTCTGCACTTCTTAGAGAATTAATCTGAATTGCATATTCATCAGTTGATGCAGAAAGTTCAGTTTCAATTCGTTCCAATTCATCAGCAAGGGATTTTTGCGAGTTACCACTTGTTGATAAGGAATTATTGAGATGCTCAAGGTTGTTTTTTGCAACCAATATTTCGTTTTCATATTCACGCAATAATGGAGTATATGTTTCAAGCTGAATTTTACAATTGCTTATATCCAAATCAAGCTTTTCTTTTTTTGTCGATAAATCTTTTAGTTTATTGGTAAGTTCTGATATCTCTGAACCTAATTCCTTTATCTTGACTGCTCTGGACAAAAATCCGCTTGATTTATTAACACTACCTCCAGAAATTGATCCACCGGAATTTAAAAATTCACCTTCAAGAGTGACAATTTTAAACTTATATTTGAATTTCTTGGCTATTGTCACTGCATTATCCATTGTGTCAATTACAACAATTCTTCCCAATAAACTTTTCATTATCGGAGAATATTTCTTGTCACACTTTATCAAGTCTGAAGCTATTCCAAGATATCCATTACAATCAGATATTTCGTCAATATTTTCCATATCCCTATATGACACAGATGAAAGAGGTAAAAAAGTAGCTCTTCCCCCTTTGGTGTTTTTAAGATAATTAATGGCAAGCTTTGCATCATCTTCGCTCTCTACAACGATATTCTGCATTGCTCCGCCAAGTGAAATTTCAATTGCAGTTACATATTTTTTATCAACATTAATTAATCCCGAAACAGTACCGTATATTACTGCTTTTTTTAATTCAGGTGCAGTCATAACCGCTTTGACACTTTTTGAAAATCCTTCATATTCATTTTCCATACTCTCCAGCATTCTTTTTTGTGAAGATTTTGAATTTAATAATACTTGGTTTTCAGATATGTCTTTTGAAACAATATTGAGTTCATCGTTATATGAATTTATTTTTTCAGTCTGAGCATCTACTCTTTTTCGCATCGTTTCTGCTTTTTGAGTTTTTTCGGATATTAAATTGGTTGTTTCTTCAATTTCCTTTTTGGTATTTTCAACACCTAAACCAAAGTTCTTGATTTCATTTTCAAGAACTTCCCTGCGTTCCAATATTGCACTTCTGCGATTTTCAATTCCGCTAATTTTTGCTTTTTCAGTTGAAAGAGTCTCCATTTTAACAATAAGCTCTTCCTTCATTTCGTCAATGAGCTTTCTGCATGAGGTAATACGCTCATATATTTCAACGTTTGATTGCTGAATTTCCTCAAAACTTTCCATTAATGCTTTTTTCTCGGTTTCACAAGCATGAATAGCTGATAAAATTTCATCAATTCTTGTTTTCAGAACTAATGTTTTATCTTCTATTTCTTTTATTTCACTATCAATCCTCAAGGCAAGAACTTCATTGTTTTTAATATCATTTTCAATAATTGATATTTCATTTGAAGATGACATTAATAATGCTTCATTCTCAATTAATTCATTATTCTTCTGTGATTGTTCTTCATCCTTCTTACTGCTTTTTAAATAGAGCTCATTTCTTTGGAATTCAATTTCAGATTCTTTGGATTTCAGCTCTTGCATTTCTTCAGAGACATTTTTACATAGTTCTGTTGCTTTTTGGAAAAGTTCTGTATTTCTTTTCAGATTAACTAAACACATACTAACATCAAGCCCTTTATATTCTTCATAAAGGACTAAATACTTTTTAGCTTTTTTTGATTGGTTTTCCAATGGTCCGAGTTGACGCTCAAGTTCTGAAGTGATATCATCAATTCTGACTAAATTTTCATCAACTGATGAAAGCTTTCTCATTGCTTCATCTTTTCTGTGCTTATACTTTGAAACACCTGCAGCCTCTTCAAAGAATGCACGTCTGTCCTCTGCCTTAGTTGACAAAATCTGCGCAACATTTCCCTGTCCTATCATCGAATATCCGTCGCGGCCAAGACCTGTGTCCATAAACAGCTCATGAATATCCTTAAGTCTGCAATCAGCGTGATTTATCTGATATACAGATTCGCCGGAACGATACACTTTTCTGGTTACAACTATTTCATCATATTCAATAGGAAACATACCATCACTATTGTCAAGGACGAGATTAACTTCAGCGTAGTTTACTTGCTTTCTTGTCTGGGTTCCTGCAAAAATTACATCTTGCATATTAGAGCCTCTGAGACTCTTGGCACTCATCTCTCCCATAACCCATCTTATAGCATCAGATATATTGCTTTTACCGCTTCCATTTGGTCCTACAACGGTTGTAACTCCCTGACCAAAATCAAGAACGGTTTTATCAGCAAAGGATTTAAAGCCTTGCAACTCTAATCTTTTTAGATACAATTCTTTTCCTCTCTTTCTAATTATCTAAAATAGTAAATTCAAATGGCGAAATATTATCATCGCCGACAATTTTTATGTCAATATCATATTGTTCTTTTATCATTATTATATTTGATTTATTTTTGCCTGTTGCCTTTGAAATTTCTTTTGAATTAACAAGAATTTTAGCGGATTTATATGGAAAATCATTTAAGGATTTGCAAAACAAATCAAAATATATTGAAGACTCTACAAGTTCTCTGAATTGAGAACTAAACGGTCCTGCAACTAATGAACCATTTGGCGAAATTTCATCAGTTGTCTGCAGTGCAATTCTAATTACCGGAATATCAGCCTTTGTAAATAAAAGCAATAATTTTTTACAAAGCGATACTGCATCATCCAACTCTTGTGGATGGTAATTCCCATCAAGATACATTTTTTCGAGTTTAGTATCCTTTAAAACAAGAGTAGGATAAATTCTTACAAAATCAGGTTTAAGAGATATGATTTTGTTTGCAGTCTCAATTGATATTTCATCATTATCCTCGGGCAATCCGGTCATCATTTGTAATCCAAGAGAAAATTTGTACTCTCTTATCATATTAACTGCATCATATACATCTTGTTCTGTGTGACCTCTGTTGGATGCTTTTAAAACATTCTCATTAAGACTCTGAACGCCAAGTTCAATTGTAGTAACTCCATACTTTTCTAATTGGTCAAGAATGTTTCTGTCAATATAATCAGGTCTTGTTGAAAGCCTGATACCATCAATATGTCCTGATTTAATATATTCGTAAGCAACACTTAAAAACTGACCTTGTAAACTAAATTCAATACCGGTAAAACTGCCTCCGAAAAAAGCAACTTCAACAACTCTGTCACTTTTCGGAAGCGTTTTTAAGTGCTCCTCTATTATAGCTTTAATATTTTCTGCCGTAACATCTGTATTCTTTCCAGTTATTTTCTTCTGATTACAAAAAACACAATCATTAGGACAGCCGATATGTGGAACAAAAATCGGAATATTGTAATGCTTCATAGTTTATATTTAGAAAGCGCAATTTTAGCTGCTTCCTGCTCCGCTTCTTTTTTTGAGTGACCAACACCACTTGAAACCAATTTACCATTTATATATAAATCCACACTAAAATTTTTTCTGTGCTCTGGCCCTGTTTCATTTGATATTGTATAAACAATTTTTGATCTATCGTGATAAATTTTTTGAACTTCTTCCTGCAAACTACTTTTAAAATCCTTTGTGGATTTATTATAAAGGTCAGATGTGAGCTTATCTGACATAGTTTTCATAACAAATTCTTTTGATTTATTCATGCCGCCATCAAGATATATTGCTGCAAGAATTGCCTCGTAAACATCGCATAAAATGGAGTTACGCTCCCTGCTTCCTGATTTTTCTTCGCCGTTTCCAAGTAAAATGAATTTTCCAAATCCAAAATCTTTTGCCAAAGATGATAAAGAATCCTCACAAACTAATGCTGAACGAATTCTTGATAAATCTCCCTCAGCAATCGTTTTCATTTTATCATACAGGTACTCACTTATTATGATACTTAAGATGGAATCTCCTAAAAATTCAAGTCTTTCATAACTTTGACATCTGAATTCATTTGCATATGAACTATGTGTCAAAGCGGTGTTTAAAAGCGTTTTATTTTTAAATTCATATCCAATTATCTTTTCTAACTCATTCATGATCATCATCTCCGGTTGTAAAAGAAAAAATAATATAAATATAGGGGTAAAAACCCCTATATCATTATAATCTCTCTTTAATATAATTTACAGCATCAGAAACAGTAGATATTGTTTCTGCATCTTCATCTTCAATTTCTATATCAAATTCATCTTCAATACCCATTATTAAATCAACGACATCCAGTGAGTCTGCTCCAAGGTCATCAACAAAAGATGCATTCATAGTAACAAGTTCTTCATCAACACCTAATTGTTCAACTATAACTGACTTAATTCTTTCAAATTCCATTTTTAACATCTCCTTTAAAATACTATGTTGGTAAAATATTCTCCATATAATTTTATCATATAAACATTGTATAGTCAAGAATTATATTGATATTATGAAATATTTTTCTTGCAAATTGATTTGAATTATGTTATAATATTAAAAGATTTGCTCCCGTAGTTAAATGGATATAACAAACCCCTCCTAAGGGTTAGTTATCAGTTCGATTCTGGTCGGGAGTGCCAAAAAGGCGTATGGTAAAAACCATACGCCTTTAAATTTATTATGAAATAAATAATACAGCAGGGATCATTGTGTTAAGTGGTTTATCTACTCTTACGATGCCGTCTACGCATTTAAAATTACACTTACTTCTTGTTCCATCAGGATTTAGAATTTCTACATTCGATACTTCCTTTGTACAAACAAATGGAATATCTTCATGTTGGTCAAGACTGAGGTTGAAGAATACTGCCATAATCTCACCATTTTTGAGATATCCTGCACGAAGATATATTTCGGAATCTTCAGGGTAATACAATGGTATATGATTGCCTTTTGACAGAATTTCTATAAACTGTTTCTTTCTTGTTTCATTAAGCATTGAAAATGCCGCATTATATGTAAACGGAGTGTCCGGAGTTCCACAAAATACAATCGTCTCACCACCAAGAGGATTTTGATAACTTACCACTGCAGGTGCAACATCAATGTATTTTGAGTATTGTGATGTTGAAGGATCAGCAATAACATTGTTAGAAAGAACTTTAACATTGTCACTCGTAATAACAAGTTTTTTCATTTCAAACTGTGTGGTTGATATATTATTATTTATCAACTCTCCTGTCACTACAACATTTCCCCATTCCTGTATATCTACTCCTGTGCAATCACAAAAACCTCGTTTATTAAGTTTTTCAGCAGCACCTGCAGATAAAATTAAAGTTCCGGAGAAAAATTTTCTGAACTCATCGTCAGTGAAACCATCAACTAAAAAGTCGTCCATAAATACTGCACCATTGTCATCATTTGAGAAAAATAAAGGTAATCCCATTCGCTCAAGTACACATAACGCCCATGGAGCACGGTTTAATCCCTGCTCTGATGGTACGAAACCGTAGTTTTGCATTTTTGTCAAAGGGATACGGCAACCAAACGGAGAAAGCTCTTTAGCATATTCAGATAATTTATCATAGAATTTTGAATATTTAGAAAGAATTTTACGGTAAGCTTTACCTGAATCTAGTTCAAATCTATCTCCAAGTCTTGTAATCCAATGTTTTGCACCTACTGCCCCCTCTAAAATAATAGCGCTATAATGCCCATGAAGCATAGATGCTGCTGTACTATATCTGTTTTGTGGGCAAGTGTCAGTTTCTGCAAGGCATATATCAACCTGATCTTTTGTATGCTCACGAACCATAGCAGCTCTGAAAATTTCTTTCGTAAAAAATTTTGTGCCAAGCTTTGCATATGGTCCTCCGTTATATCTAATCATTACCGGATTTCCTTTACCCGCAAAAGCTTTTGCAACATCTCCTGAAAATTCACAGAATGTTGAAGTATATATGCTAGAAACAATGCCCTGTATGCTTGGATTAACTTCATCAATACCTGCACGCATAGCCTCTACTGCACCTACCAGAGAGTCTCTCTGGAGTTCAACATAAATATCGGTGTAGCGTTTGTCTTCTTCACTTTTTCCTTGGGTATGTGCATACAATTCTTCCCTTGTCATATTGGTTCCTGCACGGCGATTAAACTCCTCCATATGAGCTTTGCAGGCGCATCCTTTTGTTTTGCGATACAGAAGACCACAGTCATCATCAATCATAACAATTGACGGATTGTGCTCGGCAAGTATTCTCATCTGATTTTTTATATATTCACGAAACCCTTTGTCAAGAGGACAACAAGTTGAAATCATAGGTTCTCCGTCAATTAGGCTTGTTGCAGGTGTATATGGATACATTTCTCTCGGATTCAAAATATGTCCTAGTGTTGCCTGAACAAGAACACCGTGTTTTGCACCTACCTTATCAAGTTTTTCTCTGTAAATGTCATATATTTTGCACTGTTTTTCTGCCTTATTTATCGGAGGCGTATATTCAGGCTGAAATTTCATCTCGAACATAGCATGAGTTGTGGCTCCGCTTTTTTGCTGCTCAATTATATCAGCACAATATTCTTCAATATGATCAGCATTCAACGGCATAATTGATAAATTAATCATTTTTTTTCTCCTAAATGTAATAAATTTTCCTTATTATATCAAAAACAATATCATATGTCAATACTTTAAATGCGAAAAAGTTTTGTATAATGATATTATGTACAATTATCTGAAATCAATTTTATTTATTTCTTTTCACAAATCGCTCAATTCGCTTTAACGCCTCTTCAATACTCTTTACAGAATATGCATATGAACATCTGATAAATCCTTCGCCTGATTGTCCGAAAGCATTTCCCGGCACAACTGCAACCTTTTCTTCTTCCAAAAGTTTCATACAAAAATCTTCACTTGTCATACCAAGTGACTTGATGCATGGAAACACATAAAAAGCACCTAAAGGTTCAAAACAGGACAAACCCATTTGTCTGAACCCATCAACTATGTATCTTCTTCTGTTGTTGTATTCATTTCTCATATTATGAACATCGTTGTCACAATTTTTCATTGCCTCGATTGCAGCAAACTGACTTGTTGTTGGAGAAGACATTATTCCATACTGATGAACTTTGGTCATTGCTTTTATAATTGGTGCAGGACCAAGTGCATAACCCAGTCTCCAGCCCGTCATTGCAAAAGCTTTTGAAAATCCATTTACAACAACTGTCCTTTCCCACATTTTATCTATTGCAGAAAATGTTGTATGTCCCTCATCAGAATAATTTAATTCTCCATAAATTTCATCAGACAAGACAATTATATCTGTTCCCTTTAGAACCTCTGCAATTGCATTAAGCTCTTTTTTTGTCATTACTGCGCCTGTCGGATTGTTAGGATATGGTAAAATCAATAGTTTTGTTTTTGGAGTGATTTTTTCTTTCAGTTGCTCAGGCATTAATTTAAAGTTATTCTCTTCACGCGTCTCAATAGAAACTGCAACACCTCCTGCAAGTTCGGTACAGGGTTTGTAGCATACAAAGCTTGGTTCTGGGATTAATACCTCATCGCCCTTATCAATAAGACATCTTACTACTAAATCAATCGCTTCGCTTCCTCCAACGGTAACTAATACTTCATCCTGCGGTTTATAACAGACACCATATTTTCTTTCTGTATAATTACATATTTCTTGTCTTAATTCCAACAAACCCGCATTAGCGGTATAGTGTGTTTCTCCTTTTTCAAGAGAGTATATGCCTGCTTCTCTGATTGTCCAGGGAGTAGCAAAATCAGGCTCGCCAACTCCTAAAGAAATTACATCATCCATTGTTGCTGCAACATCAAAGAACTTTCTTATTCCTGATGGAGGAATTTTTTTAACTTTTTCTATCAACAAATCATCATAGTTTATCATAATGTAATCACCTGTCTTGTATCCTTTTCATTATTATAAAATGTTAAACCATCATCTTTATATTTCTTTAACACAAAATGAGTAGCAGTGCTGATAACTGAATCCATTGGTGCAAGTTTTTGCGCAACAAAAAGCGCAACCTCTTTCATTGATTTCCCTTCTATAATAACACACAAATCATACGCTCCTGACATAAGATATAATGATTTAACCTGAGGATATTTATATATTCTCTCAGCAACTTTATCATACCCCTCGCCTCTTTGAGGAGTTATTCTTAGCTCTATAAGAGCATTGACCTTTTCATATTCTGTCATGTCCCAGTTAATCATTGTCTTATAACCAACAATTATATTTTCCTTTTCAAGACCTTCAATAATTGCCTTTACTTCATCTTCGTTTTTTCCTGTCATTTTCGCTATCTGTTCTTTTGTCATTGTTGGTCCGTTTTTCTCAAGTATCTCTAAAATATCTATTAAATTTGTCATTTTGTAATCACTCCTGAAATTTATTTTTTTATATTATACTACATTTTATTTATAATTTCAACTGCTTTATTAAATTGGTTATCATTTTCTCCTGCTATTTCATATTCTTCATTTGACTCAATCAATATATCAGGTTCAATGCCAATATCGTGAATACAAACACCATTTGGAGTGAAATATTTTGATGTAGTTATACTTAAACCACTTCCGTCATCAAAAGGTATTACAGATTGAACAACACCTTTTCCGAATGTTTTTGTTCCAACAATCTTTGCTTTATTATAATCCTTTAGCGCACCTGTTAAAACCTCAGACGCTGATGCACTGTCTTCATTAACCAACACAACCATCGGGACATTTAACTCTTCTTTATCAGAAAAATATTCAACCCTCTCTCCGTATTTATCCTCAGTATATGTTATAATGCCCTCAGGCAAAAGTTCATCTGCTATTTTTTTAACAACATCAAGACTGCCGCCCGGATTATTTCTTAAATCTATAATTAATCTTTTCATCCCGCTATTTTTGAGATTATCTAATTTTTCAATAAATTCATCGTAGGTATCTTTGCTGTCTGCTTCCTCAGATGCACTGTTAAAGGATAAAATTCTCAAATATCCGACATTGTTATCAAGCATTTTGGATTTAACTGAGCTATATGCCAGTTTTTCTCTAATAACAGTAATGTTTTTTTCCTCTCCGTCTCTTTTAATCCTGAGTTGAAGCTTTGTGCCTTCCTTTTCTTCCAGTTCATCGCCGCGCATAACAGAAACTGCTTTTTCAAGCTCATCTCCGAAGTATTTAACCGAATTTACCTCTAAAATTATATCTCCATCTTTTATTCCTGCTTTTTCGGCCGCACTATCCTCCATTACAGACTGAACAATTATTCTATTTTCTTCATCAACACTTACAACAATCCCTATTACATATGAGCCATTAACGATATTATCCATAAAATGCTTAAATTGCTCTTTAGAATAGTAGTTAGTATATTTATCATCAAGTGCTAATGTAAGACCTGCTGCTGCATAATCAGCCAATTCTTCCTCACTGACATCATACAAGCCTTTTTCATTAATTATATGGTTAATGGTTGTTATTTTTTTAGTTACTTGATTATTGTATGGCTTTAAAATAATACCATATGATATTCTTTCAATAATAAGTGTGATTATTACAGTTATAATAATTGTTTTAAAAGTTTTATTCACGAATAATGCCTCCTGATAGAAATACTATATTCTATGATAAAATATTTTATATTAATACATACAGATAAAAACTATGCCACAGTAATTTACTGAGGCATATAATTTATTAAAAATAATTCATAGGATTTTGCAAACTACCATTAAGCTGTACTTCAAAATGTATATGTGGACCTGTCGAGTTGCCTGTCGAACCGCATTTTGCAATAACCTGTCCTCTTGTGACTTTTGCACCCTTAGAAACCAACAAACTACTGTTATGTGCATATAATGTTACAAGTCCACCACCATGATTGATTGTAATATAATATCCATAGCTGTTATTCCAGCCTGCTGTCACAACTGTTCCTGCTTCTGCTGCCAATACATTACTTCCCATTGCCGCACCAATATCAATTCCCCTATGGAGCTTTTTAACTCCGGAAATAGGGTGAATTCTATAACCATATGAAGATGTTATTCTTTGTGAAACTGCTGATGGCCAGCAAAGTTTTCCGCCGGAATATTTAACTGATGATTTTGATGAAGATGAAGACATAGCAGCATTCAATTCATTCTGAATTGCCTGATAATCTGCTTCCATCTTGGCCTCTTCTCTTTCCAAAGCTTTTATATCATTATTAATCTCATTAATAATCTTATCTTTTTCTTTTCTCAGGGAATCTAACTTTGATTTTTTGTTTTCTAAAATACTTCTTGCCTCAATCTGTTCATTTTGCTCATTAACAATTAATTGCTTTGCCTCTTCAACCTTCTCTTTTGATGCAATAAAATTATTAATTACATTTTTATCATAATTATATACACTTTTTATAACAGAAATTCTGGTAACCAAATCGGAAAGACCGTCCGCTTCAAGAAGAAGCTCAAGATATGATGTAGTACCATACTCATACATTACAACTAATCTTTCATTCAACTTGTCTTCATTTTTTTCAATTTCAGCAGAAAGAGCTTCAATTTCTGAATTTTTTTCCTGAATTTGAGCTTCTTTTTCATCAATTAATACCTGTGTTGATTCAATATCATCAACCAATGCTGAAATTTGTAAATCAAGACTGTTTCTTTTTTCGACTTCAGCATTCTTTTCAGATTTCTTGGCATTTATTTCTTTTTCTTTTTGTTTTATCTGTTCATTTCTTTTTTGCATTTCAGATTTTAATTCACTTACGCTTTTAGCAGCATTAACGGAACTAAAACTTGTAAGCAGGAATAAAGTCAACAATAAAACAAATAATTTATTTTTTCGCATAAAACTCATCCTAAACCTTTAAATATTTTCTCATTGAAATTGAACTTCCGATAATTCCTATCATACAACCAAATACTACAAACACAGCACATAATAATGGTGCCATATTCAAATATGGAATTAACTCAACAACATCAAAAGAAGATTGTGAAAATTTAGAATAAACTACAATATATCCCCACGAAATCAGACCAAATGACAACAATGCTCCGAGAAATCCTATCATTATTCCCTCGATAATAAATGGAATTCTGATAAATCTGTCAGTTGCACCTATGTACTTCATAATGTTTATTTCTTTTCTCCTGTTAAAAACAGTCAGTCTAACAGTGTTGGAGATAATAACAACCGAAATCAAAAATAAAATAATCATTACAATCGCACTCAGATTTTTAACTGCATTTGATGCAGAGATAACGATATTAGTTAAATCCTGCTTGTTTTCAATATGACTCACATCTGAGATTTTTTCAAGTTCAGACACCGTCTGCGCAGTTTTTGAAATATCCTGTAATGTTATTTTGTATGAATCAGAAAAAGGGTTGTCTTCCTCAGTATAATCCCCTATTAACTCAGTTTTTCCATCAAAAACATCATTCATTGCATATTCATACAATTCCTCGCGAGAATAAAAAACAACCTCTTTAACATTCGGATATGTTAATATTTCATCAGCAATCTGCGAAACTCTTGTATCATCAGTTCCAAGGTTTATAAAAAGCTGAATTTCACATTGGTCTTTAATCTGCGACGTAAATGAATTTACATTTAAAGTGATTATAGTAAATAAGCCTAATATTAACAGACAACAACTAATTGTAAATAAAGATGCCACACTCATAAGGCCATTTCTGATGACATTTTTCTTTGCCTGCGATATTGAATATCTAATCTTCGACAGATTCATTATGATATTCACCTCCAAGCTCATCTCTTACAACATGTCCATCACATATTTCTATAACTCTTTTATGCATTACATCAACAATGTCTTTAGCATGTGTTGCCATAATAATTGTTGTTCCCATTTGATTTATATTTTCAAATATTTCCATTATTTCCATTGCAGTTTTGGGATTAAGGTTTCCTGTCGGCTCATCAGCAATAAGAATTGAAGGGTTATTTACTAATGCACGAGCCAAGGCAACTCTTTGCTGTTCTCCACCAGATAGTTCTGTCGGAAGCATCTTTGCCTTATAGTTTAGGCCAACCATATTTAATACAACAGGAACTCTTCTTCTTATTTCCCTTTTTGTCGCACCTACAACTCTCATTGCAAATTCGACGTTTTCATAAACAGTCCTGTCATTTAATAGTCTGAAATCCTGGAAAACAACACCCATTTTTCTTCTAAGATATGGAATTTCTTTTTCAGTTATCTTTGTGATATCTTCACCATTTAGAAAAACTTCACCTGATGTGACATTTTCTTCTCTCATCAAAAGCTTGGTTATTGTTGTTTTTCCTGCACCGCTTGAGCCTACCAAGAAAACAAACTCTCCATTTTCAATCTGAAGATTTACGTTTTCAAGTGCAAGCGTTCCGTTGTCATATTCCTTTGTTACATTTATCAACTCAATCATTAGCTTCCACCTGTGATACAAATTATTTCTTAAGTGAATTTGACTTTAGATATTTATTTACCATCATAGCAACCTTAAATACAATTGCCTGGTCAAACTTTCTTAAATCAAGACCTGTGAGTTTATTTATCTTTTCAAGTCTGTAAACAAGAGTATTTCTGTGGACAAATAACTGTCTTGATGTTTCTGAAACATTCAAATCATTTTCAAAGAATTTGTTGATTGTAAGAATTGTTTCAGCATCTAATAACGCAATATCGTTTTTCTTCAAAACCTCTGACAAAAATAATTCACAAAGCTTTGTTGGCAATTGATATATAAGTCTGCCAATACCAAGGTTTGCATAGTTTAAAATATATTTTTCGTCATCAAACACTTTTCCGACTTCCAATGCAACCTGTGATTCTTTATATGCAGAGTTAAGCTCATTGATATTGGCAGCAACCGTACTTACACCAATCAACACTTTATTCATTGACTCTGAATTCACAGTATCCAATATTGACTTTGCAATTTCATCCAATTCCTCGGATGTCAGTATTTCCTTTAATTCTTTAATTAAAATAATATTTTCACTATCAATGTTAACAACGAAATCCTTTTCCTTATCAGGGAAAAGATTTCTGATAACTTCATATATAGCTGTATCCGCCTTTTTCTGAACCTTTATGTAAAAAACTGCACGAGGAGCATCGGTATCGACATGAAGCTCAAGAGCTTTTTGATGCAAATCAAATGATAGCATATTATCAAGAATTATATTCTGCATAAAAATTGTTTTATCATACTTTTCATCATAATACAATCTTACATTATTTGCAGCAACTGTTACAGCATTACAGCAATATTTTGAAATCTCATCAACACCCTCAACATATACAACATATTCAGGATAAGATTTCCCTGAAATCAATCTGACAGTATATCCGTTTTTAAAATACAGCTTATCATCAGTAGGAATTGAGTATGCTAATTCCTCTATAATTTCTTCGGAAACCTCCGGACCGTTCGCTGCTAATATCAATCCCTGTGCATCAGCAATACCAAATCTTTTGGGAAATACCTCCGCCATCTGTGAAACAATATTCCCAAATGCTTTACTAATCATTAATAACCCCTCCTGGATATCATTTTTTACATAGATATTCTTATTTTATCATAAAATTTATATTTTGTACAGTTTTTTTGAATATTTTTTATTTTTTTTATACATTTTATAGTTTTTATTTGCAAATACTTACAATTTATTTTTATTCTTCTCTGAATTGTTGGTTATATAACATTGCATAAAGACCATTATTTTTTATCAAATCATCATGTGCTCCCTGTTCAATTATTCTTCCGTCATCAATAACTGCAATCTCATCAGCATTTTTTATTGTTGAAAGTCTGTGAGCAACAACAATTGTTGTTCTTCCTGCACACAATTCATCCAAAGATTTCTGAATGAGAATTTCTGTTGTATTGTCAAGTGCACTTGTTGCTTCATCAAGAATAAGAATAGAAGGATTTTTTAAGAACACTCTTGCAATACTCAATCTCTGTTTTTGTCCGCCTGATAATTTTACTCCCCTCTCACCTATCTGTGTTTCATATCCATTTTCCAAAGACATAATGTAGTCGTGAATATTAGCTCTTTTTGCAGCTTCAATAATTTCTTCATCTGTTGCATCAAGATTTCCGTATAAAATGTTTTCCTTGATACTTGAATTGAAGAGATAAATGTCCTGTTGAACAATTCCTATATTTCTTCTTAATGACTCTAAAGTAAACTCATTGATATTATGACCATCTATTAATATTTCACCACCTGATATCTTATAAAAATTTGGTATAAGATGACAAATAGTGGTTTTTCCACCTCCGCTCGGTCCAACAAGTGCATATTTTTTGCCTTTTTCTATTTCAAATGAAATACCTTTTAATATTTCTGCATTTTCACTATATGAATTTGATACATTTTTAAACTCAATTTTTCCTGACAGTCTGCCGGCATCTTTCGCTCCCGGAGAATCTGTTTCAGTTGCGGTATCCATAATTTCTATAAATCTTTCAAAACCTGTTACTCCATTTTGATATTGTTCCATAAATTGAATCAGAGTCATAACAGGTGATAAAAACAAGTTGACTGAAACAATAAATGCTGAAAAATCTCCGAAATTTATTTTACCACTGTATAAGAAAAATCCACCTGCAATTATTATAATAACATTAAATACATCAGTTATAAACGCAGTCATTGAATGGAATTGTCCCATTCTTTTATAGGCTTCACTTCTTGCTTTGACAAACTCTTCATTACCCACTTCAAATTTTTCTTCTTCTTTTTTAGAATTGGTAAAAGCTTTTGTGACTCTTATGCCTGATATACTGCTTTCCAATGCTGCATTAATAATTGCAATAGAAAGTCGGCTCTTTTTGAATGCCTCTCTCATTTTTTTGCGAAGTGTTATAGCAATAATCAACAAAAATGGTACACACACAAAAATAATAAGTGTGAGCCACATATTAATACTCCAAAGATAGATAAAAGATGTCAAAACGGCAATGCTTGAAATTAAAATATTCTCAGGACCGTGATGCGCCAGCTCACTTATATCCATAAGGTCATTTGTCATTCTGGACATAATTTTTCCTGTCTCATTTTCATCATAGAATTTATATGGTAATTTTTCGAGGTGTGAAAACATTTCACTTCTCATGCTTGCCTGCATTCTGACACCCATAATATGTCCCTGATATTGAATAAAATAATTTAATAACATCTTGATTATGTATAAAATCATTAATGATATGCCTGAAATAACAATAAGTCTTAAATTTTTATTGGGTATAAGGTCATTTATCATACTTCTTGTTATAATAGGATATACAATACCTATTGAGGAAACCAACAATGATGCTAACATATCTAATATAAATATTTTTTTGTGTGGTTTATAATAACTTAAAAATTTCCGTAACAAAACATAACATCTCCATTCTATTCATTATAAATATTATATCATTTTATTAACAAAATGTAAAGAAAATTTTTAATGAAGAAAAGACTTGATTTTTCATAAAAAATGATATATAATACTTGACATAAATTGTATATTGGAAAGGAAGAAAATTATGTTTGAAACAATTACAGCTTACGCCGAAAACACTTCAGCAACTACACAAGCAGCTTCACAAGCAGGTCCTATGGAATTAATTATGAGTTTCTTGCCAATGGTTATTATTTTTGCATTATTATACTTTGTAATGATACGCCCACAAAGAAAACAGCAAAAGGCTCAACAAGCTATGAGAAATGCTTTGAAAGTTGGCGACAAGGTTGTTACAATCGGAGGAATTTGTGGTAAGGTAGCAAAAATCAAAGACGAATACATCTGGGTTGAATCTTCTCTACCTGGAGCTCCAGAAGATAAATCTTACATCAAATTCAAAAGATCTGCTATTGACTCAGTAGAAAAAACAGATGCATAAATGAGAAAACTCCGCAATATATTTTACTATAAAATGTTGCGGAGGTTTTTTATGTCTAAAAATAACACGATAAATTTCAAAGGTATTTTAAAAGGAATAATATTTAGTTTCATAATCACATTGATACTTGTTTTTATTATTGCAATTGTAAGCTATTTTGCTGATATCAGCGATAAGATAATTTCTGTTTCATTATTTGTTTCGTCAGTTTTGAGCGCTTTAATTGGTACTTTTTTACTTGCACGAACTACATCAAATAATGGATTAATCCACGGTGCCCTGGTTGGGACTGGATATTTTATCATTATTCTGATTTCATCAATAGTTATTAATAAAAGTATAAATGTTAATGCAAATCTGTTGACTATGCTTGCAGCAGACCTTGCAGGCGGAATGCTTGGTGGAATATTGGGAGTTAATTCAATAGAATAACTAAAAAAGCATCAGCAAATGCCGATGCTTTTTTTGGAGCGGAAGACGAGATTCGAACTCGCGACGTTCACCTTGGCAAGGTGACGCTCTACCACTGAGCCACTCCCGCATAACTCATTGGTATATTAACATATTTTTGTAAGCCTGTCAATAGCTTTTAGCAATTTTTCAGAAAATTCATTGCATCTTCTATTGCTTTTTTTACTCTGTCTTCGCAAGGTCCACCTATGATATCTCTACCATCAACACAGGTTTTCATACTAATTGCATCATATATATCATTCTCAATTAAATCAGAAAATTCTTTCATTTCATCAAGTGTAAGTTCGTCAAGGCTAATATTTTTTTCTATGCAACGATACACCATTCTACCTGAAACTCCATGAGCTTCGCGGAATGGCATACCTTTTTTCACAAGATAATCTGCCAAATCAGTCGCATTGGTAAAACCACCCTTTGCTCCCTTTAGCATAACATCCTTATTGATTTTCATTGTTGCAAGCATATCACAAAATACAGGCAAGCAAAGCTTAACTGTATCAACTGCATCAAAAATCGGCTCTTTGTCTTCCTGCATATCCTTATTATATGCAAGAGGAATACCCTTCATTGTTGTCAATAACCCCATCAAATGTCCATAAACCCTTCCGGTTTTACCTCTTATTAATTCAGCAACATCCGGATTTTTTTTCTGTGGCATAATTGATGAGCCTGTTGAAAATGCATCATCCATTTCCACAAATGAAAATTCGTGACTTGACCATAAGATAAGCTCCTCGCAAAATCTTGACATATGCATCATTATTATTGATAAAACCCCTGAGAGTTCAATTGCAAAATCTCTGTCAGACACGCCATCTAATGAGTTTTGTGTCACGCTTGAAAATCCTAACAATTCCTTAACATATTCTCTGTCAAGCGGATATGTTGTTCC
>JAZOTJ010000079.1:0-8060 GCA_045657585.1 Clostridia bacterium
CCAAAAATCCGTACACGATAGTGTGCGGATTTTTCTTTTCTATAAATTATTCATAGAAAAATTGCAAATATGTATAAATAATGTTGACTGATGGGAATGTATATGATAATATACAAATAGACTATATATATCTCCATTGAAGATGGAGAGTGTGCATATTTAATAATTTAAGAGGTGAAATATATGAATATATGCGTATTTGGAGCAGCAAGTGATTTAATAGATAAGTCATATATCGAAACGGCAGAAAAGCTTGGCGAAATGATGGCAAAAAGAGGTCATAATCTTGTATTTGGTGCAGGCAACAATGGAATGATGGGCGCGGTTGCAAGAGGTGTTAAAAATGGGAATAAGCACATTACAGGCGTTATTCCTGATTTTTTTAAAGAAGAAAAAATAGAACATATTTTTAAGGAATGTGATGAACTTATTTATACTGAAACGATGGCGCAGAGAAAAACAAAGATGGAAGATTTAGCAGATGCTTTTATAGTTGTGCCTGGTGGAGTCGGAACATTTGAAGAAATGTTTGAAATCATTACCTTAAAACAGCTTGGAAGACATACAAAGCCGATTGCTATATTTGATATAAATGGTTATTATGATAAGCTTGAAGACTTTTTAGCTCATTCTCAAAAACAAAAATTTATCAGAGAAGAATGCAGTTTATTATATCTGGTATCAGATGATGCTGGTGAAGTTTTGGATTATATTGAAAATGATAAACGAATTAAGCTTGATGTTCACGAATTGAAAAATGGTTAATTTTGTGCACTGCCTTTGGGCAGTGCATTTTTATTTGATTAAAGTTATTAAAAATCATTAAATGGTTATAATATAAATTGAAAATTATAATCAGAATGGAGATTTTTATATAATGCCGAACATCATTGTAAAAAACAGCGGACAACTTTTAGGAGATGTGTTAATAAGTGGCTCGAAAAACAGTTCTTTGCCTATTTTAGCCTCATGTATACTTACCCACGGAACAAATATAATTCATAATGTACCCAATTTAAGTGATATAAATGTTATGTATAGTTTGCTTGAGGGTCTTGGTGCAAATATTGATATAAAAAATAATAAAACTGTTATTGATTGTGAGAAAATTTCAAATTATACAACACCCTATGAGCTTGTTGGAAAAATGAGAGGCTCATTTTTGTTGTCAGGAGCACTGCTTGCAAGAGTAGGGCATGCTAGAATTGCTCTGCCTGGTGGTTGTCCAATTGGAACAAGACCTGTTGATTTGCATTTAAAGGGTTTTGGGGCTATGGGGGTTGAGATTTCGCGTGGGCACGGTTATGTCGAGCTTAAGACAGATAAATTAAAGGGAGCAAGAATATATCTTGATTTTCCAAGTGTCGGAGCAACTGAAAACCTGATTATTGCCGCAGTTATGGCAGATGGAGAAACTGTAATTGAAAATGCTGCTGCAGAGCCTGAAATAGTTGATTTAGTAGATTTTTTAAACAAGCAGGGAGCAATTATAGAGGGAGCAGGCAGTGATACAATAAAAATAACAGGAGTAAATGAATTATGTGGCTGTGAACATACAATTATCCCTGACAGAATTGAAGCGGGAACTTTTATGAGTGCATTTGCAATGTCGAGAGGGAAGGGTAGAATTAAAAATGTTAACCTAAATCATATAAAGCCTGTTACGGCCAAACTATCTGAAATGGGTGTTAAATTTATGGAAATAGGGGAGAATTGCTTAGAAATTGATGCAACAAATGAATTAAAAATGTCTGATGTAAAAACATTGCCATTTCCTGGATTTCCAACAGATATGCAAGCACCATTTACAGTTGTCCTAAGCAGTATTAATGGCACAGGAATAATTGTTGAAACTGTATTTGAAAACAGGTTTTTGCATATAGGTGAGTTAAACAGAATGGGAGCAAATATTAAAATTGACGGAAGGACATCAGTGATTGAAGGTGGACATTGTCTCACAGGCACAAAGGTAAATGCATTTGATTTAAGAGGTGGTGCATCGTTGGTTTTGGCAGGAATGATAGCAAAAGGTGATACCGAGGTGTACGGCATAGACCATATTGAAAGAGGATATGAGAATTTTTTGGATAAGCTTACAAAAATAGGAGGATGTGTTTATAAGATTAATGATTAACTGATTTTTTTTACAAGTATTTTTGAGCTGTCATCGGACCGTATTGCGATGACAGCTCCTCTTATTAAAAATGCTTTTGGGTCACCCATTGGACTTTTTCCAACACATTCAGTTATGGTGTTTTCGATAAGCCCTATATCCAATAGTCGTCTTTGCATTGAATTTTCATTATTAAGTGCTATTATTTTAGCTTTTTCGCCTGGATTAATGTCATTTAATGTTATATATTCAATCATAATATCATTCCTTATTTTAGTTTCTTATTATTATACTATTAACTAAAATATTTTTGGTTACAAAAAGGCAGTATGAATGTCATACCGCCTTAAATTATTTTATAAAGTCTTTCATTTTATCAAACCATGAGCGTTGATTTTTATAATCTTTATCAGAAGATGCTTCTTCAAATTGCTTAAGAATTTCCTTTTGCTTTGAATTTATGTTCTTAGGAACTTCAACCTCAACTGTTACATATTGATCGCCGCGATTTTTACCTCTTAAGTATGGAACTCCTTTGTTTCTCAGCTTGAAAACAGTTCCCGTCTGAGTTCCCTCAGGAATATCATATTCAACAACTCCGTCAAGAGTTGGGACTCTTATTGTTGAGCCTAGAGCTGCCTGAACAAAGGTGATAGGGATTTCAATAAACACATCAAAATCCTCACGCTTGAAAATCTGATGAGGCTTCAGTCTGATTGTGACAAGCAAATCACCTGAAGGGCCACCTTTTGTACCGGGCTCACCCTGACCGCTTATCTGAATAGTCTGTCCGTGGTTAATTCCCTGAGGAATAGTTATCTCAATTGTTTTTTGTTTTCTAATTCTTCCTGTACCCTTACAGTCCTTACAAGGCTCCATTATAATTTTACCTTCACCCTTACAGTCAGGACAAGTGGTAACATTTGTCATATACCCCAAAGGTGTTCTTGTCTGAGTTCTTACCTGTCCCTGACCGCCGCATCGCTTACAGGTTACAGGGGATGTACCTGGTTTTGCACCACTTCCTGAACAGGTTTGACAAGTTTCTTGTTTATTGATTGAAATGTTCTTTTTACAACCAAATGCCGCCTCTTCAAAAGTAATGTCAATTACATGGCGGACATCAGCACCGCGTGTTGGCCCATTTCTTCTCGAGGAACCTCCAAAGCCACCAAAACCGCCACCAAATATGTTAGAAAAAATATCGCCGAAGTCTTCAAAGCCACCGAAACCTCCGCCTTGACCAGCACCAAAGTTAGGGTCAACTCCTGCGTGTCCGAATTGGTCATATCGGGATTTCTTCTCGCTGTCAGAAAGAATTTCGTAAGCCTCATTGACTTCTTTGAATTTCATTTCAGCTTCCTTATCTCCTGGGTGGAGGTCGGGATGATATTTTTTTGCTTCTTTTCTATATGCCTTTTTTATTTCATCTGCCGAAGCGCTTTTTGATACTCCAAGCACTTCGTAGTAATCTCTTTTATCTGCCAAATCAGTTCACCTACCCGCATAGTTATTACCATCAAAAAGGGCGGACATAAGCCGCCCTTATTAAGTTTTACAATTATTTATCGTTGTCAACTTCTCTGTAGTCAGCTTCGTAAACATTGTCATCGTTTTGTGCAGCACCTTGTGCGCCCTGAGCAAAATCTTCAGGATTAAAACCTGCACCCTGAGCTCCTTGCGGATTAGCCTGTTGATACATCTTTTCAGAAACTTTGTAGAATGCCTGTTGAAGGTTTTCACTTGCAGCCTTGATAGCTTCTGTGTCAGTACCCTTCAGAGCTTCTTTTACATTATCAATTTCAGCCTGGATAGATGCTTTGTCGTTTGCATCAACTTTGTCGCCTAACTCGTTAAGAGTACGTTCGGCTTGTGAAACTGCACTTTCTGCATTGTTTCTTGTTTCAACTTCTTCTTTTCTCTTCTTATCTTCTTCAGCATATTTTTCAGCTTCTTTAACAGCCTTTTCGATATCTTCTTCACTCAGGTTTGAAGATGAAGTAATAGTTATTTTTTGCTCATTACCTGTTGCCATATCCTTTGCAGATACTTTAACGATACCATTAGCATCAATATCAAATGATACTTCAATCTGTGGCACACCACGTGGAGCAGGAGCGATACCTGTCAAGCTGAAACGACCAAGAGTTTTATTATATTGTGCCATATCTCTTTCACCCTGCAGAACGTGAACTTCAACACTTGTCTGACCGTCTGCAGCAGTTGAGAATATTTGTGATTTCTTTGTTGGGATAGTTGTATTTCTTTCAATAAGTCTTGTGAATACTCCGCCCATTGTTTCAATACCAAGTGACAATGGTGTAACATCCAAAAGCAATAAGTCCTTAACATCACCGCCTAAAACACCTGCCTGAACTGCAGCACCGATAGCAACACATTCGTCAGGATTGATACCTTTGTGAGGTTCTTGTCCCATCTCATTCTTAACCGCTTCCTGAACTGCAGGAATTCTGGAAGAACCACCAACTAATAATACCTTATCAACATCGCCCTTTGAAAGACCTGCATCAGCCATAGCATTTCTGATACATGTGATTGTTTTTTGTACCAAATCAGCTGTCAAATCATCAAACTTTGCCTTTGTAAGAGTTATATCAAGGTGCTTAGGACCTGTTGCATCAGCAGTGATAAACGGAAGATTAATGTTTGAAGTTGTCATTCCTGAAAGCTCAATTTTTGATTTTTCAGCAGCTTCCTTCAATCTTTGCATAGCCATTTTATCGTTTGTTAAATCAACGCCTGTTTCCTTTTTGAATTCTTCAACAAGGTATTTGATAATTCTTTCATCGAAGTCGTCACCGCCAAGGCGTGTGTCACCATTTGTTGATAAAACCTCAAACACACCGTCGCCGATTTCAAGAATAGATACGTCAAATGTACCACCGCCAAGGTCATAAATCATAACCTTCTGGTCATTGTCATTCATTCCATAAGCAAGTGCAGCAGCAGTTGGCTCGTTGATAATTCTCAAAACTTCCAGACCTGCAATTTTACCTGCATCCTTTGTTGCCTGTCTTTGTGAGTCACTAAAATAAGCAGGAACAGTGATGACTGCCTGTGAAACAGTTTCACCAAGATAGCTTTCAGCATCCTGCTTTAACTTTGTCAATATCATTGCAGAAATTTCAGGTGGTGTATATGACTTATCATCAATATTTACAGAGTAGTTTTCGCCCATATGTCTTTTGATTGACATAATTGTTCTGTCAGCATTTGTAACTGCCTGTCTTTTTGCAACCTGACCTACAATTCTTTCACCATTTTTCTGAAAAGCTACAACAGATGGTGTAGTTCTTGCACCTTCTGAATTTGCAATAACTGCTGGGTTACCACCCTCAATAACAGCTACACATGAATTTGTTGTACCTAAATCAATACCAATAATTTTTCCCATTTAATTTTCCTCCTATATTAAATATTAGTTTGCTACTTTAACCATACTGTGACGGACTACTCTTTCATTTTTATATATGTAGCCCTTTAAAAATTCTTCAACAATTGTGTTGTCACATACATTTTCATCCTCAATGTGCATTACTGCATTATGAATATTGGGGTCAAATTCTTCTCCAACAGCTTTGATTTCTGTGACATTGAGTTTTGAAAGTGTGTCGGTCATTTGTTTTTTTACTAACACAACACCATCCAACACCTTTTGTGCTTCTTCTGAAGAAACTTCAATTGCAATTGCTCTGTCAAGATTATCACTGACTTCTAAAAATGATGCGACTGTGTCAATAATTGCGTCAGCATAACGAGCATCTTTTTCCTTAGCAGTACGCTTCTGGTAATTGTCAAATTCAGCATATAAACGCTTGTATTTATCTTCCCATTCGGCAATTGATGCTTCAAGCTCTGCTATTTTCGTTTCATTTTCATCAGGTGGGGAGTCGGTTTGTTCAACAGTTTCCAAAACTTCCTCAGCCTGTTCTTGCTTTTTTTCCTGCTTTGCCAAGTTTATTCCTCACTTTCTCCTATATACATTTGATAGAATAGTCTGTCAATCTGACTTGATATATAATCAAGACTTGCAATTACCTTTGCATAGTCCATTCTTTTTGGTCCGATTACTCCAAGCTTTCCTGCAGGCTTGTTATTAATAGAATAATTGACTGTAATAAGACTGCTGTTTTTAAGCTCTTCGGCTTCAATTTCTGAGCCAATTTTGACATTTACATTATCGTCTGAGCTTTCAATAAGATGGCGTAGATTTTTCTTATCATCAAGAAAAGTCAGCATCTTCTGAGCATTTTCCATATTGTTATATTTTAGAATTGATTTTGCATTTTCAATGTAAATTTCAGTGTTATCAAGTTCTTCAATCGTATTGTAGATAAAATCAAGAATGTTTATAAGAGCTTTTGGGTTAAGATTTAGCTTTGATTCTATTTCATGTTGCATTGATTGAATTTTTTCAAAGGTTATCTCACTTGCACATAAACCTGACAGGGTTTTATTGATGATATTGCCAAGAGTCTTTGCATTCTTTTCAGATAATGGCAACGATAAAATCTTGTTTTTCACAGCACCCGTTTCGGTCACGATAATCAATAATGAACTTCCACTTCCAAGACTTAAAAGTTCGCATTTTTTTATGTTGTTTGTTTTAAAGTCGGGGGTGGTTGCAAAGGTAGTATAATCTGTCATTGTAGAAGCAATAAAGCTTGCTTTTTTAATGATATGGTCAAGTTGATTAACTTTATCTTCAAGTGCTGATTGAAGCTTTGCAATTGTATCCATTCCGATTTTATATTTTTTCATCATTGAATTCACATAAAATCTGTATGCAACATCAGACGGAACTCTGCCTGCTGAGGTATGAGGCTGAATTAAAAAACCCATTTCTTCAAGGTCAGCCATTTCATTACGGATTGTTGCACTTGATAATCCTAACAGATTTTTCTTGGAAATTGCTCTTGAGCCAACAGGTTCTGCTGTTCCAAAATATTCATCGATTACAGCCTGAAGAATTTGAAGTTTTCTTTCACTTAACTCCATTATAATCACCTCTTTTGTTTTAGCACTCGTCTCAATTGAGTGCTAACAATAATAAAATACCACTATTAAATCAAATTGTCAAGTGTTTTTTTGGTTATTTTAAGCTTATTTAACAAATTGTTCATAAAAAAATATATTATTTGTTTCATTTAGTAAAAATCAAACAAATTCGCACATAATTGAATTTGAAACATCCATTCCTTTTTTGCTCAGCTTATAAGAATTATTTTCATATATCATAAGGTCGTTTTCAATAAACTTATCAATTATTTCTTTATAGATAGGATAAAAATCCTTTTTAAATCTCTTATAGAATTCTTCTTCATTTATTCCATCATAAAGTCTTAATCGCATTATGATATATTCGCTTATTTTATCATCTTCTGAAAGGATGTTCCTTTCATCAGAATGAAAATTTTCATTTAAGTATTCACATAAATTGTGAGTATTATAAAATCTTATGCCATCAAGATATGAGTGGGCAGAAACGCCTAATCCGATATATTCGTCACAATTCCAGTATTTTAAGTTGTGCTTTGATTCAAAGCCCTTTTTTGAGAAATTAGAAATTTCATATTGTATATATCCATTTTTCATTAAGTAATCACAGACAAAAGAATATAACTCTCTGTCATATTCATCAGACACCAAAGAATAAACACCTTTTTCGTATTCGTCATATAATGGAGTGCCCTCTTCAAGAATAAGGCTGTAACAGGATATGTGAGCGGGGTTAAGACTGATTGCACAATCAAGAGTGTGTAAAAGAGATTCTTTTGTCTGATTTGGAAGTCCTGTCATTAAGTCAATGTTGAAATTATCATAACCATTTTTCTTAATAAGTTCTATGGTATTATAGGCATTTTTTGCATTGTGTATTCGTCCTATGGCTACTAATTCACTGTCGCAAAAGGATTGAACACCGACA
>JAZOTJ010000080.1:0-2629 GCA_045657585.1 Clostridia bacterium
CTTACTCCCCCTTTTTCAGTTGTACACTTTGTGATTTCAGGCTCGGCTACAACATTATACACCTTGCATATAGTCGGGATATTTTCATCCGCTCTTACAACACTTCTCTCGTTTGTTTCCTTACAGAAGCAATCGACAAATTCCTTGACTTCAACATTCTGATAATTAAGTTCTGTCTTTTTTTCAGAGCAATAGCAATCGCACACATATTCAAGCTCCACTTTGCGCCTTGCCCGAATATTCATTTCAACTACACTCTCAACATCAATTATACGAATAGCCGAATCATTATCCGCTGACAACTCCGTATCAATATTGCCTATCACCAAATCAATTGAGCAAATATCCGTCTCACACAGGTCCTCAACATTAAACACCTCAGTAAATGACACTTCTCCATCGCAATAATCAAGCGTCATATCCTCCGTGAAATACAAAGCACTAACACTTAAGCTTCCGTCTATTATGATTTTTGACTCCAATATCTTTATATCTCTTTCCAATACCTTTACATCAGTTTTGACTAATTCTCTTATAGATGGTTTTCCTGCAGGCAACTCAAGTGTTCCCCTTACTGTAAATCCACATTCTTCCTGCGCTCCGATTGCATTTAACATAACTGTGTTTTTCATACATTCGCCATCTTCAATACAATTCGGTATCTCAATGCACTTTTGTTGGGACAAATCATAATCCACTCTTACACTTGCTTTCACTGAGAGCTTTCGAGAATTTAGCAAAATGAAATCAATCGCCACAACATCACTGCTCATTTTAAGCTTCATATCAGAGTTGATTTTCGGATTATCTATCTTTGTCCTAAAATCAAGCACAGTTTTAATGCACCCCGTTTTTTCTGTTTCACTGTCTGCAACATAGAGTATGTTTACATATATTTTCCCCTGTGCATATATTCCTCCGATTGCAATTCCTTTATCCGTCACAACACTCCTTGCATCAATCTGCAAAACCTTTATCACATCAGGCTTTACATCAGGAACAATTATGTCGCCCTCTGAATTTATTTTCTCCGAGCCACACAACACCGTTTCCCAATATCTCTTTTCTTCCCTTATCAATTCCATAATATCATTCCCTTCGGTATATTAAATCTCTCTAAATTATTATGATTAATTTTTAAAATTTATGTTTTTTATTATAAAATTTCCTGTTCTGCTAAAAATAATGTTATACATTCATTTATTTTTGTCTAATTTTATGTTGATTTTTTCGACAATTTGTGTTATAATAAATCATTAAATTTTATAGATTGGAGATTATGTATGAGCAATCAAAATGATTTTAAGCCATATATTCCGGCTGACAAAGTTTCTCCCGAATTGACGGTTACATCTATCCTTATGGGTATCATTCTTGCAGTTGTGTTTGGTGCTGCAAATGCATACCTCGGACTAAGAGTTGGTATGACAGTTTCTGCATCTATCCCTGCAGCTGTTATTTCAATGGGAGTTATCCGCATTATTATGCGTAAAAATTCAATTTTAGAAAGTAATATAGTTCAGACAATAGGCTCTGCAGGCGAATCTCTTGCCGCAGGCGCTATCTTCACTCTTCCGGCCCTTTTCTTGTGGGCATCAGAGGGTATCACAGAAGTTCCAAGCCTATTGGAAATTACATTGATAGCTTTAATTGGCGGACTTTTGGGTGTATTCTTTATGGTACCGCTTCGTAATGCTCTGATAGTTAAGGAACATGGTGTTCTACCATATCCTGAGGGAACTGCCTGTGCAGAAGTTCTTTTGGCAGGCGAAGATGGTGGTGCAAAAGCATCAACTGTGTTTGCAGGTATGGGACTTGCCGCTATATTTAAGTTTATTATTGACGGGCTAAGAGCTGTCCCTGGCGAAGTTGCATTTAGAGTAAAAGGCTTCGCAGGCGAAATCGGAACACAAATTTATCCAGCTGTAATGAGTGTTGGCTACATCTGCGGTCCGAGAATTTCTTCATATATGTTCGCAGGCGGAGTTTTAAGCTGGTTGGTTATTATTCCTTTAATTGTTCTTTTCGGCTATGATGCAACAATTGCTCCCGGAGTTCAGACAATCGGACAGATTTTCCAGGAAGGCGGAGCAAGCGGAATATGGGGCTCATATATCAGATATATCGGCGCCGGCGCACTCGCAGCTGGTGGAATTATTAGCTTGATTAAATCTCTTCCTACTATTGTCGGAACATTTAGCGGTGCATTAAAAAGTATGGCAGGTTCAGCTCCTGCAGGCACATCAAGAACTGAAAAAGATATTAATATTAAATTTGTTATTGCGGCCATAATCGTGCTTACATTGTTAGTATGGTTAATTCCGGCTATTCCTGTATCATTAATCGGTGCAGTTATTATTGTTGTATTCGGATTTTTCTTTGCAACCGTTTCTTCAAGAATGGTTGGTCTTGTCGGAAGCAGTAACAACCCTGTATCAGGTATGGCTATTGCAACATTATTGGTTACAACTCTTATCCTGAAGGCTACAGGTGCATCTTCAGTTGAGGGTATGACAGCAGCTATTGCTATCGGCTCAATAATCTGCATAGTTGCCGCAATTTCAGGTGATACTTCACAAGATTTGAAAACAGGTTATATATTGGGCTCAACTCCAAAAAAACAACAAAT
>JAZOTJ010000081.1:0-36084 GCA_045657585.1 Clostridia bacterium
ATGCAACATAACAAACAATGCCGACATCGAGGAATTTATAAATAATGTTCCGACAAATCCAAGATTTTTATACAGTGCATTTTATTCCTTTACAAATCAAGATATAATTGCACTTTTAAATTCCTTGGGAGTTAAAACAAAAGTTGAGCGCGGAGAGAGAGTATTCCCTGTTTCTGATTCTGCAAAAGAGGTTGCAGATGCATTAAAAAAATATGCACTGCAAAAAAATGTTACACTCATTAATGATGATGTAAAGGCATTGTTAACCGATAACAACAAGATAATTGGAGTCAAAACATCCAAAGACAATTTGAAATCCGATTTTGTAGTCCTTGCTACAGGCGGATGTTCCTACCCCTTGACAGGCTCTGATGGAAGCGGATATGAATTGGCAAAATCTCTCGGTCATACTATCGTTTCCCCAAAACCATCATTAATACCAATTGTGACCAAAGAAAAATGGGTTTCTGATTTGATGGGGTTATCTCTTAAAAACATAGAAATTTCTGTTTTTAATTCTAAAAATAAAAAAATATATTCTGATTTCGGGGAAATGCTTTTCACTCATTTTGGTGTAAGTGGTCCTGTTATTTTATCGGCTTCAGCTCATATGAGAAATATTCAAAAGGAAAATTATACTATTTCTATTGATTTAAAACCTGCTCTTGATTTTGATAAGCTTGATAAGAGAATTTGCAGGGATTTTGAACAATTTAAAAATAAACATATAATTAACGCTCTTGATGAATTATTGCCAAAAGCATTAATTCCATTAATAATAAAGCTTTCTGATATTCCTGAGCATAAGAAAGTCAATTCAATTACAAAAGAAGAAAGACACTCCCTCGTAAACACAATTAAAAATCTGAGGGTAAGTGCAAAGGATTTCAGACCGATTGATGAGGCAATAATAACCTCAGGCGGAATTAAAGTCAGTGAAATTAATCCATCAACTATGGAGTCAAAAATTATAGAGAATTTATATTTTGCGGGTGAAGTGATAGATGTTGATGCTTACACAGGCGGATTTAATTTGCAAATTGCTTATTCAACAGGTTACCTTGCAGCTCAGAGCATAAATGAAAAATAAAGGAGATTATAATGATGCAAAATGGAAGTAAAGAGGTTTCAATAGCAAGTATAAAGCTTGCAATGACCAGTGACAGAACAGAAGAAAATTCTTTGAAAGATGAATTTAAAAAAGAAGGAATATCATGTGTTGCAATTGATTTTGGTGGTGAATTTTCAAATTCGGTAACAAAAATAATTGAAAGAGCTGTCGTTGCTTCAAAAAGAGAAGGGGTAATATCGGATATACACGCCGAAGAAGGCGCTGTAGCAGGCGCTACTCACGAAGCAATTTCCCAGATTATAAATAAATCAATCGGGTTAAATGTCGGTGGAAAAATTGCAATTGCAAGATGTGGCTCGCACATATGCGTCTGTGTATTCTTTGCAGTCGGATTGTTGAATATGAATGATGTTGTAATCGGTTTAGGACACAGAGCAGTATAAAAAAATCACAGACATTTGTCTGTGATTTTTTTATACCAGAAATTTCAAAATATAATATACAAACGGAGCGACAAATATAATTGAGTCAAATCTGTCTAATACTCCGCCATGTCCCGGAAGAAGATTTCCGAAGTCCTTGACATTAAATTCTCTCTTGATTGCAGATGATGCAAAATCTCCAAGTTGCGATACCAAAGAACCAATCAGTGAAACAACTATTATTTTAACATAATCGTTTCCGCCAAAAATTGAAAGCCCCATTCTGTCCAGAATATAAACATATAACAAGGAAACTGCTACACATGCAATAATTCCGCCAATTGCTCCCTCAACTGTTTTTTTAGGGCTTAAATTCGGAATAAGTTTATGCTTTCCTATTGAACAACCAACAAAATATGCTCCAGAATCAGTTATCCACGAAATCACAAATAGCAACAGTGTTGCTATCGCCGTATATTCAATATGAATTATTGCAACAGTTGAAATAAATGTCGAATAAACTGCGGTTGCAAATCCAAGCATATATACGATTTTAACTTCTGTTTTCCCAAATTCAATGACAGACATCAAAAGATACCCCGCAAGTAATATCAACAGCCCAAATTCAAGATTATTAGTCAAATTTGAAATAGAAACCAGAACACTCATCAGAAATCCGACTGTTAACAGTGATTTTTTCTTGCAGACTGCATTGTGAATTTCATATATTGCAATTAATGTTATTCCCAGAACGGCTGCAATAAACAATTGATTATACGGAGAAAACAAAACAAAGAAAAATACAATCAAACCCACAAACGAGGTGATAAGTCGTTTAGCCATTATCAAACACCCCCATATCTTCTGTTTCTGTTCTGATAATCCAAAATAGCCTGATGCAAGTCCCCTACGCTAAAATCAGGCCACAATTTATCAGTAAACCATAGTTCAGAATAAGCCAACTGCCACAACAAAAAGTTACTTATTCTCTCTTCCCCGCTTGTTCTTATAATCAAGTCAGGGTCAGGTTGATCGGCAGTATATAGATGTTCACTGATTTTTTGAGAATCTATAGCATCAATTCCATACTGACCTTCAGAAACTTCTTTGCATATCTTTTTAACTGACTGAACAATTTCTTCCCTCGAACCATAATTTAGCGCTATATTCATAACAATGCCGTCATTGTCTTTGGTAAACTCTTCGGTTTTAATAATTTCGTCCTGAAGTTCCTGTGACAGTTCTTTTCGCGAGCCAATCGCTTTTATAACAACATTCTCTCCTGCAAGAGTGGTTTTTGCATTTTTAAGATAGTCCATCAACAGATTCATCAAAAAATCCACCTCTTCTTTAGGTCTTTTCCAGTTCTCTGTTGAAAAAGCATAAACAGTTATGTATTTTATACCCATTTTATTACATTCTGTAACAATCTTTTTAAGTGCTTCTGCACCCGCAGAATGACCTGCACTTCGCGGCAATCCCCTTTGTTTTGCCCATCTGCCATTTCCGTCCATAATGACACCGATATGAGCAGGCAATCTGTTATAGTCTATTTCATTGTTCAGTTTATATTTTCTTTTAAATAAACCCATATTATCCCCTTTATAGTTTAAGACGGATATAATATCCGTCTTAAAATCACACCTCTAAAATTTCCTTTTCCTTAGCAGAAGTGATGTCATCAATTTCCTTGATATACTTATCTGTCAAAGTCTGAATGTCTTTTTCAATTATCTTTAATTCATCCTCTGTCACTTCGCCGTTCTTTTTCTGAGCCTTATAGTCATCCATAGCATCACGTCTTACATTTCTGACCTGAACTTTAGCTTCTTCAGAATACTTCTTAACTGTCTTAACAAGCTCTTTTCTTCTTTCTTCTGTCAATGGTGGGAAAGAAAGTCTTATAACCTTACCATCATTTTGTGGAGTTACACCAATTTCAGATTTCAAAATTGCTTTTTCAATCTCCTTTAAAACTGACATATCCCAAGGCTGAATAACCAACATTCTTGGTTCTGGTGAAGAAATTGAACCAACCTGCGCAACAGGAGTCATTGTTCCATAGTAATCAATTGCCACCTTATCAAGCACCTGAGCATTTGCTCTTCCTGCTCTTATAGTCTTTAATTCACTGTTAAAGCCTTCAACTCTTTTATTCATTTTTTCTTCAACTTGCGGATAGTTTGCCATTTTATCTCCTCCTATATAAATTAATCTCTTTTTCCGTCTTTAGTTACAATTGTTCCGATATGTTCGCCATTGATAGCTCTTACAATATTCTCGGGGTCATCAAGACCAAACACTAAAATCGGCATATCATTATCTCTGCACATTGATGCTGCAGTTGAGTCCATAACACCCAATTCCTTGCCAAGTATATCACTAAATGACAATGAATCAAATTTCTTTGCATCAGGATTGAGGTTAGGGTCAGAATCATAGACTGCATCAACTTTTTTTGCCAAAAGAATAATATCTGCTTCAATCTCAGCTGCTCTCAAAGCTGCTGTAGTATCTGTTGACATAAATGGGCTACCTGTTCCGCAACCAAATATAACAACTCTTCCCTTTTGCAAATGGCGCATTGCCTTACCTCTGATATAAGGTTCTGCGATTGAATGCATTTCTATAGCAGTCTGCACTCTTGTTTCAACTTCACAGTTTTCAAGTGCTGAACAAAGTGCCAATGCATTAATTGTTGTTGCAAGCATTCCCATATGGTCAGCTCTTGTTCTGTCCATATTCTGACTGCTTCTTCCACGCCAGAAGTTACCTCCTCCGACAACAATTGCTATCTCAACTCCCATTTGAGCCACTTCTTTAATGCTTTTTGAAATTTTTTCCAAAGTGACCTCATCAAGACCAAATTTCTTATCTCCTGCAAGCGCCTCACCGCTTACTTTCAAAAGAACTCTTTTGTATTTCGGTTCCATACAATGCCTCCCGATTTATTCAATTTATTTCCTGAATATATTATACACAATTATCATAAAAAGGTCAAGAAAAATTTATAATATTTACGATACATATAAGCCCTGTTATTTGGAATAATATTCATATCATAGTTTTTAGGGGAATTAGATATGAAAAAATTTAAACTATTAATATCTGCGACAAATCTGTGTATTTTCGGAATATTTTTAAATATTTATAACAAGGTATTTTCACATTTTCTCAAGAAAAACGCATCTCTTTCAAGAAAACATATTGTCCTTTTCTCCAGATTATATGAGTATTATATTGACATATGGCAAAAGCTTGAAAAAAAACATCTCTTATTCATATCAAAATTTTTCTGCACATAAAAAGCTACACTTTAATAAGTGTAGCTTTCTTTAATTATTTACTTTCTAAATATGCATTGATATCAGCAATAAGCTTATCAGCATCTGCACCATGAACCTTGCAAGCCTGTTCAACTGTTTCTCCGCTTGCTGAAGGACAACCTAAGCAATGCATTCCGATTTCTAAAAAGAATTTTGATGTTCCCATATCCATCTTCAAAACATCCATAATTATCATATCTTTAGTTACTTTCATTTTATCTCATACCTTTCTCTTTAATTCACATATATTATACTATATTATTTTCAAATTTTCAAGAGTTTTGTGAAGAATATATTTTTTCAAATTCACTTTCATTCAAAGTTTCTTTCTCCAGAAGTTCATTTGCAACTCTTTCTAATATATCCTTATTATCAGCTAACAGTTTCTTTGTTTTTTCATAAAGTTCTCCGATAATCTTTTTGACTTCATCATCAATCTGAGATGCTGTTTTTTCAGAATACATTTTTGAATGTCCATAGTCTCTTCCCAAAAATACTTCCTCATTGCTGTCATAGCACACCAAGCCCAATTCATCATTCATTCCGTAAATTGTAATCATAGAACGAGCAACATTGGTAGCCTGTTTGATATCATTTGATGCGCCTGTACTGATGTCATCAAGCATAATTTCCTCTGCGGCTCTTCCGCCAAGAGATTTAATTATGCTATTTAGCATCTCTGTCTTTGATGAATAGAAAACATCTTCTTTTGGAGTATACATTGTGTATCCTCCTGCTCTGCCTCGCGGAATGATTGAAACCTGATGAACCTTTTCGTCTTTATCAATAAGCTTTGAAACAATTGCATGGCCTGCTTCGTGGTATGCAGTCAGTTTCTTTTCTTTTTGAGTTACTTTTCTTGATTTCTTCTCGGTACCCATCATAACTTTTATGTTTGCATCTTCAATATCTTTTGAGTCAATTTTCTCTTTTCCGCGTCTTGCAGCAAAAATCGCCGCCTCGTTCATAAGATTTTCCAAATCGGCACCTGTATATCCAGATGTTACTTTAGCAATCCTTGACAAATCAACATTCTCATCCAATGGTTTCTTTGCAGAATGTATTTTTAAAATTTCCTCTCTTCCCAAAACATCAGGAACATCAACAACAATCTGTCTGTCAAATCTGCCCGGTCTTAAAAGAGCAGGGTCCAATATATCAGGTCTGTTGGTCGCTGCAATAATAATTATGCCTTCATTTGCGCCAAATCCGTCCATTTCTACAAGCAACTGATTCAAGGTCTGTTCCCTTTCATCATGACCTCCGCCCATGCCTGCGCCTCTTTTTCTTCCGACTGCATCTATTTCGTCAATAAATATGATACAAGGTTTTTGTTTTTTCGCCTGTTCGAATAAATCTCTGACTCTTGATGCTCCAACTCCGACATATAACTCAACAAAGTCAGAACCGCTGATTGAGAAAAATGGCACTCCAGCCTCTCCCGCCACAGCTCTTGCAAGCAATGTCTTACCCGTTCCAGGTGAGCCTACAAGCAAAACTCCCTTTGGAATTCTTGCACCTAAGGAAATAAATTTCAATGGATTTTTCAAAAATTCCACAAGTTCCATCAATTCTTCTTTTTCCTCTGTTGCACCTGCAACATCTTCAAATTTGGTCTTTTTTGCACCATCAGTCATAAGCTTTGCACGATTTTTTGTAAAACCGCCATTCTTTCCGCCCATTCCCGAAACAAGAAAAATGACCAGAAACACCATTAAAAGTATACTTGTTATAGGTGTTATCATTCCAATCCAGGATACCTTGGGCTCGCATACTGTAAATTTAAGTTTTCCCGAATCAACCTGTTCATTGATAACATCACCGATATCCTGATACAAAGCCTCAGTCGATGGAATTCTTACCTTTATACTTTTATAAGTATTATAACCTTTCGTATCATTAACACGCATAGTTATTTCATTTTCGCACAAATCAATATTGGTTACACCCTCATTTCTGACTAAATTCAGAAAATCAGAATATGGAATTGATACAGATGTATCCAAAAAACCAATAAATACTGAATACAAAAACATAGAAACCAGTATTATCAACAACCACGAATGTCTTCCTTTAAACCTTTTTTGCATTTATCTTTATCTCCTCTCGGTCATCTTTGCAGACATAAGCTTTTTGCCTTGCTCAAATCGTCTGTCAGCTCTTTTTCCAACAACCCAGACAATATCATCATCATATGTTAAAATTGCTGTCCTACAGCGTTCGGCATGCGGAATTTTTAAATCCGTGAAATAATCTGATAATTTTTTTGTGCCCTTCATTCCAACAGGCATAAATTTATCTCCGACTCTTTTATTTCGGACTTTGAAAATTCCATCATTGTCAACATAAAAATATATTTTGTCTTTTGTGTTCTTTCTTAATTCTTTTTCTTCTCTTATTAATATACTTATACCACACTCTTTTATATAGCACTCTCTATCCTGGAATATATCATACTCAAACTGAGTCATCTCTTTCTTTGTATTTTCAAAGAAAAGTTTTTCATACTCAATCCGAGCAGTTACCCCATCGGGCAGATTAATCTCTTTTGATGTACCTGTTTCTTTAATTAATCCAACAATTTCATTAATGTGCAACTGTGAAAGATTCTGTCCTTTTTTAGTGAAATTTTTAAAATGTTTCATTACAACATTTTTTATAATTATTTCTTCTTCCTTCATCAGTTCACATAGAACAAGCTTTTCCTTTTGACAAATTCTCTCATACGCCTCATTGGTATATTTATCAATAAAGTCAAGCGATTCCCTGAATATATGAGAATTGTTTGTAAGAGTTTGTGTAAAATTAGGATTTATATCCTCCTCAATCATAGGAATAAGATTTAATCTTATTTTGTTCCTTGTGTAATCAGTTTCAAAATTTGTTTTGTCTACAACAAATTTTAAATCATTCTCCTTACAATATTCTTCAATCTCTTTTTTGCTGATATCAATAATCGGCCTTATAATATAATCGTCACGGCAAACAGGAATTCCACACATTCCATCAAGTCCGCAACCTCTTATAAGATGCAGAAGTATTGACTCTGCACTATCGTTTTTATTATGCGCGGTAGCCAGCTTATCAATCGAATATTTCTTCAGTATCTCATCAAAAAATTCGTATCTTATCTTTCTTCCTGCCAGCTCTGTTGAAATCGCATTTTCCTTTGCATATGACAAGACATCTGCACTCTTAACAAAACACTCAATTCCAAGCTTTTTTGAAAATTCTATCACAAATTCTTCATCATATTTTGCTTCATCTCTTATATTATGATTAATGTGTGCACAATATAATTTAAAGTCAAGCTCATTTGACAGCAAAAACAGAATATGAAGCATTGCAACAGAATCACTGCCACCCGATAAAGCTACCAGAACACTCTCACCCTTATTAATAAGGGAATACTTTTTTATTGTATTTTTTACCTTATCTATTATACTCATTTTACCCAATCCTTAGTCCAGAACCCGATTTAATTATAATTAATTATAACTGTTCTTGTATCGTTATTCCAGTCCACATCAGCGCCAAAAGCTTCTGCAACCGCTCTTGCAGGCACCATTGTATTGTCATTTATAAGCTTTGCAGGAACATCAAGATACTTTATTTTTCCTGACTTTATAAGTTCATTACTGCCTATTGAAATTCTAATAGTTTCATTTGCTTTTTTTGCAATAGCAGTTTTAGTTGACTGTTCCCATTCTACATCAGCCCCAAGAGCTGTGAATATCGCACGAAGAGGAACAAGAGTTCTTCCTCCTATTATAACGGGTGATTGACTGAATTGTATATCTTCTCCGTTAACCTTAACATTTATAGTTTTTGCCTTTTTAACAATTACTTTATAATTTTCAAAATATTCTTCTTTTCCATTTGCCTCAAGGCTAATTCTCAAATTATGTTCTCCATCAGAATATTTTGACATATCCAATGTTTTTTCATATGGCATTTTAGAAGATGCGCCAATCCAGTTGTTATCAAAATAATAATTTACTTTCAAATTATCTTGTTTATAAATATGCGGATAAACTGAAAGTTCCATAGGATTTCCATCCGAATACATTGTGTTTGCTAATTCTTTATAAGAAATCAGTCCCTTATTTTGCGCTGATTTTTGAATAAACATTTCTCCGCCTGTTACCTTTTTAAACAAATCAATCATCTGTCCATTAGTTTTTAGGGCATAGTCATTTGTTTCATTTGCCATCACAGTATCAAAATATAATATAAGCTTTATTTGCGGATATACCATTGGAAGATATGTGTAAATTTTTTCTAAGCGGTTAAGTGCCCAGAGAGTTGCATCCTCATTTGCAGATCTTATTGTATGAGACGCTCCACACTCTGAAATCATAAACGGTTTTCTGTCCCCATATAAATCAATAAGTTTTTTTGCATTCTCAACAGGTGATGCACTGTCCCCTGTCCCAAACACAACCTCCATATACTTTGATGCCTCATCTCTATCCTTAACGCCAAGAAAATATTTATGCATATACAAAGACATTCCTACCCAGTCAACATATTCATCTCCCGGATAATAATCATTAACATTAACATCCCAGCTTGAAACCATATTGGGAGAAAAAACCATAGCTGCATTCGGAACTCTGTTACGAATTATATCTGCAACAGTCCTGAAGGCTTCCTTGTATTCTTCGGCATCTGCTCTTATATCCCAGATATCAAATTCAGCACCAAAACGCAAAAAATATTTTATTTCAGAATATTTTGCAAGCAGTGATGCAACCTTTTCTATATAGCTTCTTCCATTAATAACACTTTTAATGTCATTACCCTGATTAGGAAGATTAAGTGCAAATTCAACTGCTTGTTTTCTTTGATTTGCAGTTTTTAATTCAGATTCAATCCAATCAAAATTAGTGTCCCCATATTCAAGATAAATTAATTTCGCAGAACATTCTGCCTGGTCAGTTGAGCTGTCAGCACTTATTCCATACAAAACACCTTTTTCATGCTCATTCCTTGCACCAAAGTATTTTTGTTTTTCATACATTTTCTGAAACAATCTTATATCACTTCTATAGTGCAATGATTTTTCCCTTGCTATCTTTGCGCTGTCATACCAACCAATTCTATCAGCATATGGTATCTGTTTTTCATACATATGTGCACTGTTTTCATAATCGCCAAGCTTTTCATATGCATTTGCAATATTCTGATATCTTGCACATATCCAGCTTTGTGTAGTATCATTTTCAGGCTCATTTTCCAAAATACTCAAATCTATCAGACCATACTTAATAATATTCGGATAATCCTTTTTTTCAATCGCTTCTGCATATCTATTAAATGATGCCCATATAGTTTTCGGAGGCTCATATTGTGCATATACCTGCACATTCAGACTCATTATAAGCATCATAATTGTCAACAAAAACTTCATAACTGTCAATCCCTTCATACACAATATATTTATTCAACATTTTTTCGGACCTTAGACGGCGACATACCGAAATGAGCTTTAAATGCCTTTGAAAAATAAAAAACTGATTGAAATCCGACATAAATTGCAATATCATTCACAGAATAGTCTGTTGTGGTTAATAAATAGTAGGCAAATCTGAAACGATAGCTATTTAGGAATTCAACGAAAGATTTTCCTGTTACCTGCTTAAATTTTGCGCTGAAATAGTTAGGTGTGTATTCTATTTCCTTACATACGGATTCAACTGTTAATGGTTCTCTGAAATGTGTCTTTATTATTTCTACAGCCTCAAATATCTTACTGTATTTTTTTAAATTAATTGAACTCACTTCATGGGTCAGGAGTATATCGGTCAAATATGATAATATCATTTCAAGAATTGATTTTGAAAAAATATCTCTGCTGCTTGTTGAATTAATGTCACTGTATATCTTTAATAATGATTCCAGACTGTCCTCAAATTTTTCTATTCTTTCCTCTTCAATTGCCCCAAAAATATTTGTATGCAGGGTGTTCATTATGCTATGCAATTTCTTTGACAAAACTGTATCATCAAATTTTGCAGTCAGTATAACAACCGAGTCCGAATGAATATTTATCTGATGAATATCGTTCGGAAGAGATATCCAGAAACTTCCTCGTTTTGCTTCGTATGAATTATTATTCACTTTAATCTGTGCACTTCCCGAAAGCAGAATTTCTACCTCGTAGCAGGTGTGATAATGCAACGAAATATCAACTTTAGTATTACACTTTTTCATTTCTATTGAATTGTTGGAAAAAAGCTGTTCTCCTGATGCTCTATGAAGATTAATAACCTTAATATTTTCAATTGACATCAAATCACCTCTCCATCTGTATTCATAAAGTACTATAACACAAATCTATTTTTTAGTCAACAAATATTTAATCTAAAATCGTAGAAATTTACAAAAAACTCACAGAATACTATATTGACTTTCATTATCGAAACTAATATAATAAAGAAAAAATCTGCTAAGGAGAATAATTATGACTACACTTACTTTTAAAAAGCATAAAATACCTGCTGCCAACATGGGGCAGATAAATTGTCTTCCTGATATACATAACAATGCATATATCAGATCACCTATTACTATGACAGATAAAGTTTCTGCCGATGAGAGAAAGACCATAGGACAAGGAATGATTTCAACATTACTTCCTTATCAAATACAAGACCAATACGACAGATCTCGTGACATCAGAGAATTTGACGCCGCTGTTTTAGAAAACGAATATATGATTGCAACTTTTATTCCTGAACTTGGCGGAAGACTTTGGTCTCTTTATGACAAAAAAGAAAAGCGAGAATTATTATATGATAATGATGTATTCCAACCTGCAAATCTGGCGCTCAGAAATGCATGGTTTTCAGGCGGAGTTGAGTGGAATGCAGGAATAAAAGGTCATAATCCATATACATGTTCTCCTATACATGCAAAAAAGCAATATAACAAAGACGGTGACCCAGTTCTTAAAATGTATGAATTCGAGAGAATAAGAGGTACTACTTATGCAATTTCTGCAACTCTAAAAAAAGATGTCCTATTGGTACATATCGATTTAGAAAACACCTCTGACAAAGATTCTTTTATGTATTGGTGGTCAAACATTGCTGTTGATGAAACCGAAAAGACCCGTGTCATTGTTCCAACAGATAAAACCTTTATCTGTGCATATTCAGATGGTGCATATTTGCTTGACTGTGGAGATATTCCAAATAACGAAGGTGTTGATGTTACATATCCTACAACTGCAAAAAGATCAAGAGATTTCTTCTATAAGATTCCTGAAAATGAAAGAAAATGGATTGCTGCCGTTGATGGTGAAGGCAAGGGTCTTATTCATTTTTCTGACAACACCCTAAAAGGTCGAAAAATGTTCTTGTGGGGACAACAAAGCGGTGGTAAGCACTGGAATCAATGGCTTTCTGACAGAGGCGATGCATATATAGAAATTCAAGCAGGAGTATTGAAAACTCAGTATGAACATTTTGTTTTAAGTAAAAACAGCTCCTTGAGTTGGACCGAAGGGTATAGTCTTGTATCTGGCAATCCACAAATCCTTCATGGTGATGATTATGATGCTGCCGCAAAGGAAATTGCACAAAAAGCATCAGATAAGTTTGAATTTGTATATGGAAATTCATTTGAAATAGAAAAAGAAGATCCTATTGCTTTATTCGGCTCAGGTTGGGGCGCTCTTGAGAATATGGTAAGAGATGTTAAAATCAGTAACACTCTCTCATTCCCTGAAGAAAGCTTTACCTCGGAGCAAGCAGACTGGTTATCAGTCTTACGCGAGGGAAAAATGCCAGAGCATAATCCAGATGATGTTATCCCAAGCTACATTTTAGGAGATTTCTGGATTGAAAAATTAGAATCTTTAGAAAATAAAGACTGGTATGTATATAACCATTTAGGTATAATGTACTATGCTAAGGGTGATTATGAAAAATCAGCTAAGTATTTTGAAAAATCAACAGAATTGACACCAAATGCCTGGGCTTTGAGAAACCTTGCACAGATTAAGAAAAATATTGAAAACGACGCCGAAACAGCTGCTGATATGATGATGAAAGCAATAGAACTCAAATCTGACTATCAACCACTGTTAGCTAACTGTGCTGATGCACTTATATTTACAAACAGATATGAAGAATGGATAAAAGTATATCACACACTAAGTGATGAACTGAAGCAAAACGGCAGACTTCTTATGCTTTTATGCTTGTGTTATGTAAAAACAAACCAATTAGACAAAGCAAAAGAAATTATAACACCATCGCTACAGGTTTATGATATGAGAGAAGGAGAATATGCTCTTTCAGGCATATGGACTGAGCTTCATACAAAAATACTGGCTAAAGAAAGAGGTATTGATGAAAAATCAATTACACCTGAAGAAACTTTAAAAGCTTATCCGCTTCCATTTGAACTTGATTTCAGAATGCACTAAAAACAAAATTGCCTGACCTTTCGGTCAGGCATTTTTATTATTATTTCATAATGTATTTATTTTGTGTTTTAACTATACTAATTGTTCTCATTAACGCCAAAATATCATCGTCAGTTATAAAGAACGGAGCATTGTCACGATATGTATCATACAAACATTCCCAGAATCGTGTAGGCTTATAGTCAGAAACAGGAACTTCAAATTCTTCTGTCACCCAATCAATCACAATGTCTGACTGGTATGTACCGGTTGAACCAAATGCAGCTCCTGGAGTTTCATGTTTTGATATAACTTCAGGAATTATCTGTTCCGGATTAATATATTTCATTTTTAATTGAGTTCCCTCAATGATTACTGCACCTCTGTCACCAAATACTTCATATCTTCTTCCCTGCGAAAGTGCACATGAACCACTTATACACATATTCACAACACGGTTATTATCACCTGTAAAACGAATTCTTAAATGGTCTTCACAATCTCCTCCAGCTGTCACCTGACAAAGATAGCTCTGTATATTGGCAACAGGTGTTCCTAACAATTGAAGAGAGTGGTCAATAATATGTGGTCCCCAGTTAAGAAGTTGTCCTCCGCCATATTCATTTATTGTCTGCCAGTCATCACGATGCTGGAATCCCTTTTCCTCAACATTAACTTCATAAACTCTTCCTAGCTTTCCCGAATCAATTATCTCTTTTGCTTTAATAAAAGCCGGTTCAAAACGACGCTGTTGATGAACATAAAGACGAGGACAACCTTCCTTATTTGCACGACTATATAAATCAAGAGCTTCTTCATAAGAAATTGTCACCGGTTTTTCAAGCAATACATCCTTACCTGCTTCAAATGCCATAATTGCATGCTTATAGTGGTCACATGAACGGGTTGCAATATATACAATATCAATATCATCCTGCTTTAGCATTTCACTATAATCAGAATACTCCTTACAGCCAAACTTATCTACCATCTTTTTTGTTCTGTCAGGCAACAAATCACAAGCTGCTACAATTTCATACTTATCAGGATATTTGCTGATTTCTTCATTTGCCATCAGCCAGCCTATTCTTCCCAGTCCAACAATTCCCATTTTAATTACTCTTCCCATATTAAAACACTCCATTTATAATGAATTCATTTTGCGTAAATATTATAACATAAAATAATTTTCAATTCAATTACAAATTAAAACAAAAAATATTGTAAATAGTGTCAATATTGACCAAATTCACTGTATGTATTTAGATATAAAACTTGGATTTTCCTGAAAATTATGATATGATTTATAAGAAGATTTGTATGAAAGTTGGTACTGTATCAACCAATACAGACGAAAATAATACTGATATTGATTATCCTTTAGGAACTCCCAACAAAACTGTTAAACTTATTAAAATAACAAGAGAATGCGGAAAAGATATATATTGTTAACTTCAGAATACATCCTGATTCTGTTGGTGGAGAATACATAAGTGCTGATTATATTGTTTATGTCTGCCCTGTTTTGGAAAACTCAATTCCAGACTCAGAATGCATATTCTTACAAGGTTGTCAGGGAGATGTTAATCACATTAATGTCAACCCAACTCCCGGCGAGAGTGATATTTCAAAAATAGATTTTGACGGAGTTCCAAGAAGCATAAAGCACGCTGAACATATGGGAAGAGTTATTTCAAGCGCTGTCCCTTCAGTTTGTTCAGTCACAGAAGAATTAAAAACAGATAAAATATCATATATGTCTAAAGAGGTCATTATTCCTGCATTTAAAGAAAGTAACCGACTCGATGAGACCAGAAAATTTCACAAATTATATGAAAGTGGCAAAGCGAGTGAATTGCCATACAAGGAAATGGATCTTACAACTGTAGTTGCTGAGGCTGAAAGAATTATAAGACTTGAAAATGGTCCTGACTCTTTCCCATTCTCCCTTTCTGCAATCAAAATTGGTGAACTGGTTTTTGCAGGAATCGGTAAAAAAGTTTTCACTGAAATCGGCAATCTCATAAACGAAAAATCACCATTCAAATAAACAATCTTATGTTGTCTGACAAACAGTGCAGGGGAATACATTCCTACAACAACGGCGTATTCAGAGGATGGATATAAGGCAAGAACTTCTAGATTCAGGCCCGGTTGCGACAATATCGTAGTAGATGCTATGATAGAATTATTCAACAAACTATAAAATAAATATCCACCCAAATGGGTGGATATTTATTATTTTGCTATAAACTTTTTACTCTGTATCATATAAACTAATTTCCCAAGCATCTTATCAGAAAGAAAATGTCTTGCAAAAACCGCCATTCTCATAACAAATCCTGGAATAATAACTTTTTTACCTGAAAACATTTTTGAAATTGCATATTTTGAAACATTCTCGCTCTCAAGTATCAGATACTTACCAAGCTTTTCTGTTCCCGACCCAAACGAAACCTTCGCAACATCTGAAAATTCCGTATGAACAGGTCCCGGACAGAGTACACTTATTTTAACATTACTTTTTTCTCTTCTGAGTTCTTCCTGTGCTGCTTGTGTCAGCCGAAGAACATATGATTTTGATGCATAGTATGCCCCAAATAAAGGACCCGGAAAGAATGCAGCCAATGATGCAACATTTAATATATATCCACTATCTCTTTTTTTAAATTCCTGTAAAAAGATCTTTGTGAGTGTATGAACCGCAATGACATTTGTTTTTATCATTGCAATTTCTCTTTCAAGGTCCGATGTGCACAAATCTCCAAATACACCAAATCCCGCATTATTGATAAATACATCTACTTCTTTAGCAAATTCTGCAATTTTTTTGCATTGTTCTATATCCGATACATCAGCAACCATTATACTGACATTAGTCTTAAGCTCATTTTTTAACTCATTGAGTCGTTCTTCTCTTCTTGCAACTGCAATTATGTCATATCCCATATCAGAAAGAATATGTGCCATTTTGTAGCCCAGTCCTGAACTTGCTCCTGTTATTAATGCTTTCATTTTTTCACGCTTCTTTCATATCATCTTTTATTATATTATATCACAGGATATTCCTAAAATCAATTAATGCTTGTAATTTGTCGAATTATGTGATATAATTACTATAATTAGAAGAGAGAGGTGTATATATGAGCTGTAAAGCAGGCAGAAGAATAAAAAGTGGCATACCAATGGATAGTGTTTCTCCTTTTATTATGCCAAACCGTATCGGCGCATCCAACACTTTTTATGCAACAGCAGATATTGAAAAATGCGAACAGATAATTCGTCAAAGAAAAAATGATGATATGCCCGGGCTTGGAATGATGCACATTTTTTTAGCAGCATACATAAGAACAGTATCACAACTTCCAGGTATCAACCGATATATCCAGGGGCAAAGGCTATATGCAAGAAATAATATTGAGATTTGTCTGACAATAAAAAAGGAGCTTAAACTAAATGCTCCTGAAACTGTTATAAAACTTTTTGCAAAACCGGATGATACACTTTATACCGTTTATCAAGAGTTGAACCGTCTTATTGCAGAAAACAAACAAGATGGTGACCAGAATGGCATGGATGCAGTTGCAAGATTTCTAGTAAAAATCCCATCTATATTTCTCAGATTTACAGTTTGGGTCTTAAAACTGTTTGATTATTTGGGACTTTTGCCAAGAAGCTTGACAAAGCTAAGTCCTTTTCACGGGTCTATGTTTATTACAAATATGGGTTCTTTAGGTATGCCACCTATATACCATCACCTGTATAATTTCGGCAATCTTCCCATCTTCATTGCTATGGGTGCAAAAAGAACAGAATATGTGCTTGATAAATATGGAAATACAAGAAAACGCAGACTTATTGATTTTACAGTTGTGTGCGATGAGAGAATATGTGATGGACACTATTATGCTTCAGCTTTTAAAAAACTGAAGCATAATATCGAAAATCCAGAACTGCTGTTTGAGGCACCAGATGCTGTCTTAGAAGATATAAAATAAAATAAAATAAAATCAGGTTGAACTAAATCCTTTAGTCCAACCTATTTTTGTAAAAAAAACAACCTCTTCTACAAGAGGTTGTCCCACAAATAATAATTATTTGTTTACGATATCTTTCAATGCCTTACCAGCTTTGAAAGCAGGAACTTTTGATGCTGGAATGTTGATAACTGCACCAGTTCTTGGGTTCTTACCCTTTCTTGCATCTCTTGCTCTTACTTCGAATGTACCAAATCCAACTAACTGAACCTTATCTCCTTCAGCCATTGCATTTGTGATTGAGTTGATAACTGCTGCCAAAGCCTTTTCAGCATCTTTCTTTGTGATAGAAGCTTGTTCTGCTACTGCAGCGATTAATTCTGTCTTGTTCATATTGAAATCCTCCTAAAAAATTATTTACTTAAGGTCGTGTCTGTTAACCCTTACTATGTATTTTATATAAAATATCCCCATTTGTCAAGGCTTTTTGTCATATTTTTACTACATTTTATAAAATTATCCTATAAAAAGAGATTATTTGTTTCATTTTCTCAAATACTACTGCCTGTTTTTGTATAAAACGCCAAGAATCAATAGCCACGCTTGCCTTCAAGGCTTTCATCATTATCTATCCAGTCCTGAACATTTATTGTCCTGTAATCATCCTGTGTGTCTCTTATAACAACCTCTTTTATGCCTGAGTTGATAACCATTCTCTTACACATCGAGCAACAGCAGCTGTTTGCAACAATTTCACCTGTATCAGCTTCAAGACCGACCAGGTATAGTGTTGCTCCAATCATATCTCTTCTTGATGCAGATATGATTGCATTTGCTTCAGCGTGCACACTTCTGCACATTTCATATCTCTCACCGCGTGGAATATTCAACTGTTGCCTGATACAATATCCCAAATCACTGCAGTTCTTTCTTCCCCTTGGAGCTCCAACATATCCTGTTGATATAATTTCATCGTTATGTACTATTATTGCCCCGTAATTTCTTCTAATACAGGTTCCTCTTTCAGCTACCGTCTGAGCAATGTCAAGATAATAATTTGATTTATCTCTTCTTTGCATCACAATCACTCCTTTTTAATCTATAAGTATTTGTTTATAATATTCCAATGATTTGAAATTTTTGTCACAATATGTCATCACATATTCCTCTGCGATTTCTGAAACCCTTTTCATTGTGTCATCACCAACATCAAATGCCAGCATCTTTTTTGCATCTGCTGTCAGTATATATGACAATGTATGATACACACTGCCGTCAATCAGAAATCCACCTGACTTATTACAATTACTGCACACAATTCCGCCTCTTTGGGAATTAAAATATGTTATGTCATCAATTGAAGAACATCCCACACAACAGGATATATTCGGCATATATCCGCCATACGCCATAGCCCTCAGTTCAAACACCGCCTTAACCTTTTTAATATCAAAATCCTTATACGAAAGAGCATACAGCGAATTAAGCATAAGAGAGAGCATATCGCAATCAGGTGTATTGGAATTCAGAAGAGAATAGACAAGGTCTGCAAAATAGGTGCATAATGAAAGCTTTGTTATATCTTCCTTAACTCCAAAAAAACTGTCTATAATTTCTGCACTCTGCACACTCATCATATCTCTGTTGGCATTTGAAAAAACAAACTCTGCATATGTCATCACCTGAGTTGATGCACTGTTTTTGTTTCTTATACTTTTAACTCCGTATGCAACAGCATTGATTATTCCAAAATCCTCTGTGAATATCGTTAAAACTCTATTTGCCTCTTTAAAATCAGACTGCTTTATGATAAGTCCTTTTGTTTTTACTGTTGACATTTTCCCACCTATGCATCAAAGCCAAAGTTTTTAATCAGTGAGTTATTATTTCTCCAGTCAGTCTTTACCTTAACCCACAACTCAAGATAAACTTTCTTATCAAGCATTTTTTCAATATCCACTCTTGCCATTGTTCCAATTTTTTTGAGCATTTCCCCATTCTTTCCTATGATTATACCCTTGTGGGACATTTTTTCACAGAAAATACTTGCACTGATTGCAGTTGAATTCTTCTTTTCCTGCATTTTTTCGATTTCAATAACAATCCCGTGCGGAACTTCCTTATCCAGAAGCCACAACAGCTTTTCTCTTATAATCTCCGCTGCAATCTGCTTTTCAGGCTGGTCTGTCACCATATCCTCATAGTAATACTGAGGGCCCTCATTTATATATTGACGAATGTTATTCATAAGAATTTCAAGACTTTCACCTGACTTTGCACAAATAGGTATAATTGCCTCAAAATCACATAAAGAAGAATAGTCTGCTATAACAGGAAGCAACAAATCCTTTCTTATTGTATCAATCTTATTAAGTGCCAAAATACAAGGCACTCCTGTTTTGGAGATACTTTTTGCTATTTCCTTTTCCATCTCCTGAATTCCCTTTGATGCATCTGCAACAAAAACAATTACATCAGTTTCATTCATAGACTCATTAGCTGTCTTTACCATTACCTCGCCAAGCTTGTTATGAGGCTTGTGTATTCCCGGTGTATCGGTAAAAATTATCTGTTCATCCTCAGTTGTATATATAGCAAGAATTTTATTTCTTGTGGTTTGTGGCTTGTCCGAAATAATCGCAATTTTCTGACCTGCTATTTTATTTAATAAGGTTGATTTTCCGACATTAGCCATTCCGACAATTGAAACAAACCCCGACTTAAACTCTTTTTTATTTTCAAGCATTCTTTTTTCCTCCAAAAATTATAAATAAAATGTCAACAATGCCTATTATAAGACAAACTATCAGTACTTTCAAATCTGTAAATATGTAGAACAGAGTTTCATTTATTTTTGCAACATCAAGAAACAACATAAAACCAACAACAATCGAAACTATTGAAAAAAACAACACTGCCCCAGCCGCACTATCCTTTGCAATTTTAGCAGTTTCACATATTTTATCGGTAGATGTATCAACCGCATTTTCAATTGCAGTATTGAATAACTCTGCACCAATCACACAGGCAATAACAACAAACAAGACTGCCCATTCAACTTTTGAAATTCCATAAAAGTATGCAAATATTATTATAAGATTTGCAACTGACAAATGGACTCTCATATTTCTTTCATTTCTCACAGTAGCCAAAAATCCTGAAAATGCATTTTTGAAGCTATCTTTAAATCCGTTATTTTTCATATACTTTCCCTTTAATCTCTTGTAATTCCCATTTTGTCGAGAATTTCCTTTTGTTTTCTAAACATTTCCTGTTCCATATCCTCGGAATGTTCGTGGTCATAACCCAGAAGATGAAGCATAGAATGTACTGTCAGAAATGCGATTTCCCTTTCAAATGAATGACCATACTCCCTTGCCTGCTCCTCGGCTCTTTTTGCACATATAACAATATCACCAAGTACCACATTTTCATCATCAAAATCAAATTCATCACATATTATCTGATTGTCTTCATCAAATTCGAGCATTGGAAATGACAAAACATCTGTAACTGAATTCTTGTTTCTATACTCATTATTGAGTTCTTTTATCTCTTCTTCATCAACAATAGAAACACTTATCTCAGCATCAAAATCGCACTCCTCGTATTCCAAAACTGCATCAGCACATTTTTTTATTAGGTTTTTAATCTCTTCGTCTATTTCTATTTGTGTTTGTTCGTTCTCTAACAGAATTTCTGTCATTTTTCTTCTCCTGTTCGCTATCATATTTTTCATAAGCTTTTATGATTTTCTGCACGAGTGGATGTCTTACAACATCCTTTTCGCTAAACTCACAAAATGCAATTCCATCAATATCCTTTAACACTTTCTTTGCAATCTTCAACCCTGATTTCTTTCCGTCAGGAAGGTCAATCTGGGTTATATCCCCTGTGACAATTGCCTGTGATCCATAGCCTATTCTTGTTAAAAACATTTTCATCTGTTCAGGTGTTGTGTTCTGAGCTTCATCTAAGATTATAAATGCATTATCCAGAGTTCTTCCTCGCATATATGCAAGCGGCGCAACCTCGATAACTCCGCGTTCCTGATTTTTCAAAAAGCCATCAGGACCAAGCATCTCATACATACCATCATACAATGGTCTTAAATACGGGTCTACCTTATTTTGTAAATCTCCTGGCAAAAATCCAAGCTTTTCTCCAGCTTCAACTGCCGGTCTTGTCAAAATAATTCTTGAAACCTCTCTGTTTCTTAATGCAGATACAGCTCTTGCAACTGCTAAATATGTTTTTCCTGTACCTGCAGGACCTATTCCGAAAACAATGGTGTTTTCTCTCATACTCTCAACATATTTCTTCTGTCCTATTGTTTTGGTTTTTATAGGCGTTCCTTTAGCACTTACCGCCACACAATCATCGCCAAGTAATTTTAAATCAAATCCGCCATTTTCCTGTACCATTGTTATTGCATAGAGAATTTTTTGTTCGTCAATCTTTTCGTCCTTTTGGAGTATCTCCATAAGCACATCAATAACCTGCATACACTTATCGCAATTTTCTTCTTCACCTGAAATCTTAATCACATTGTCTCTTCCGACAACACTCACTGATAATGCTTTTTCCAACAGCTTGACATTTGCATCAAACTCTCCGAAAAACTCTGAAATATCAAATTCATCAGGTATCTCGACTTGTCTTTGGTTCAATTTATTACATCCTTTCTTGTTTCACATATCAAAGGGAACCTTTTTCCCTATTTTTTCTACAAACTCCATAGTAACGGTTACCTTTATTGTTTCATCATCAATTTGTTCATATGAGATTTTTTTATCCTGTAACTTTGAACATGGAAAAAGCTCTTTTGAAATGCGCTTTTCCAAGTCATTTTTTGCTATATCCAATGCTTCATCAACAGAAATCATTAACTTTTCACTTTTTATTTCATTGTAGGTTTTTTTATAAAAGCCAACTCCCAAAAAATTATCTTCTCCAAATTTCAATTCTGATAATTTTTCACAAATATTATAATTTGAAAAATCAACATTTTCAGTTCTATACAAATCAAAGCATTTTGAAAACAGCTTTAAAGTTATAAAATCCTTCTTATTCCCTGTCGGAACTTCTTTATCAAGATAGAGCTTATACTCATCTGTTTTTTCGTGCCACACTCTTGCATAGATATCCCCAATCGAATGAACTGTCTTATATTCTCCGTCAGGCAGAGTATGTGTTCCTGCAATCAATAAATCTCCCTTTTGGACAGTATCGCCGACATTCACTCTTGCCTCTCCATTTTTTTCAACTATTTCGCTGATTACCCCATCTCTTATGGCAACGATATCACACGGAGTTGACCAGTCCACAACTAGAGGTGCAGGGATTCCCTCCTTGAAATCGACTACTGCTTTTGTCCCCTTTATGTACACCCACGCCCAGACAATATTATTTGTATTATTCATAATAATACTTTTTATCTTTTCTCCTTCAGGCAAAAAAGGTTTGTACGCACCAATCCGAACTCCCGCAATATCAATTGCATCCAACAGCTCTTTTGTTACTGCTTCATTTTCCGAGTTAATCTCTATCGACCATATAAATCCCGATGAAATATATGCAAGCACCGATAAAACAAGCATACTGGCAATTAAAACTCGTCTTTTTTTTGCTTTTTTCAAATAAAAAGGTAATCCGCATTTTTTCAAAATGCATACTCTGACCTTTGTTTTATATCTGGCAGGTCTTATCTTCTTGAAATCATTTATATTTATACATACCTTGACGCCCTTATCAGTTCTTTTCCCTATCTTAAAAAGCTTCACTCCTGACCTGGCACACATGTATAAAAACCGTTCGATATTCAATCCTGATACATCTATTATAACATATCCTTTCACAAAATGAAAGACTTTATTAAAAAACATATAAAAAATCCTCTTATTTTTTTACAATTTATATATTAACCATCAGATGTTTTGTTCATTTCTTTTGTTTTTTGATGCAAATTCTATTGAAAAAATATTTCCTCCGATGAAAACTGCCTCTTCAACAATACGCGTTATAATAAGAGCATCACCCTTTATGATAATTACTTTGTTTGTTGTTGCTAAGCGTATTGTTTCTTGTGTATATTCCAGGAGTCCCTTATAATTATCAACGTATATTTCTTTGTTTCCCAGAATTGTAACCCTAGGCAAATTCATCATAAAATCTTTTGGAATATCGGTCATTTCCGCTATCTTTTCTCTTATTCCTTTTTTCAATTTAATTCTATCCCTTCAACAAAAAACTAATCCTTTATTTGAATTTATGCAATAAAAATAAGATAAATTCATATATATTAATAGTTAATAAAAAGGATGGTTATATCTATGAAAAAAATAACACTCTATTCTTTGTTGGTTTTTCTTGTTACTCTACTCATTCTCAATTCCGAAAAATCAATCCTATATGCCAAAAACGGAATTCTGTTATGCCAGGAAATCATAATCCCATCACTTTTTCCTTTTTTTGTATGCTCAGGGTTACTGGTATATTCAGGGTTTTGTGAGGTTATATCAAAAATTTCAAGACCTGTTATGAAACCGCTTTTTAATATAAATCCAACAGGTTCCGCTGCATTTATTTTAGGACTTGTTAGTGGGTATCCTTTAGGGGCTGTCACTGCCTGTCAGCTATACGAAAATATGTATCTGTCAAAGTCTGAGGCTGAAAGATTACTGGCATTTTGTAATAATTCAGGACCATTATTTATTCTTGGTGCAGTTGGAGTTTCAATGTATCATAGTCCAAAAGCAGGAATAATTTTGTATTGTGCGCATATACTCGGTGCCATCAGTGTAGGTATTTTATTCAGGTTTTATAAGACATCTGACTTTTGTGCGCCTCAGATAAATGTGACAACTCCACAAAGAAGTATTTCAGAGCTTTTTTCTTTGGTTCTTTCAAACTCCATACAAAGTATTCTTACCGTGTGTGCAAGTGTAATTTTTTGCAGTGTTATGGCAAATCTTATTATGGATATGCTATCTGTCAATTCCACCTTTAAAGCACTTTTACAAAGCTCATTTGAATTTGTGTCAGGGCTTTCGGATATATCATATCTTGATATATCTTTATTCTCAAAACTTCTTATGTCCGCAGGCGTTTGTGCATTTGCAGGAATAAGTGTTCATATGCAGGTTATGGGAGTGAGTTCCAAATCAGGTCTTAGTTTGAAACCATACATAATCGGCAAAATAATGCACGCTTTATTTGCAGTTTTTTATACATTTATATTATTAAAGCTCATTCCTGTTACCACAAGCGTTTTTGTTCCGTCAACGCAAAACGAAAAACTAAGTGCAGGATTTTTCATTTGCTCAGTTTATTCAATACTTACTATTTTACTAATAATGGCTTTGTTTATTATTTATCTTACTGGAATATTTTCAAAATCAGTTACAAAAAAATCCCCCAAATAACATTGGGGGATTTTTTATTTATGATATAATCTCTTATTTTCGTATTTTGCCTCGTAGCTCACATTAATTCCGAGTCTTCTTAAAATTTTCTCATCTTCTTCACTGATTATAACCGTAAAGTGCGCATCACTTCCCTTAAGATTGCTAAGTTGTTCTTTTGCTTTTTCGGCAACAGGGTTTGAAAGTGCTGAAATCGTCAGAGCCAATAATATTTCATCAGTATGAAGTCTCGGGTTTCTATGTTGCAGATATGTTGTTTTCAATCCACAGATAGGCTCAAGGACCTCAGCCTTAATCAAATCAGTTTCGGAATCAATGCCTGCAAGCGATTTCAAGGCATTTAACAAAATCGCAGATGCCGCACCAAGAGTTGATGAAGTTTTTCCTGTGACAATCTCTCCATTTGGCAAGACCATCGCACCTGCAGGTGATTTTGTTTCCTCTGCTTTTGACAACGCTCTCGGCACTGCAGGACAGTATTCAGGAGTTATCCCTGCCTGATTCATTAAAAGCTCAAGCTTTCTTACAGGGCTTTCATCACACTTTCCCTTTATTACATTTGAACAGGTTGAATAATATCTTCTGATTATTTCCATCTTAGATGCTTCACAGCATACATCATCATCAATAATGCAATTTCCTGCCATATTAACCCCCATATCAGTTGGAGATTTATAAGGAGATGTTCCTTGTATTCTTTCAAACATAGTATTTAAAACAGGGAAAATCTCAACATCACGATTATAGTTTACAGCCGTTTCGCCATATGCCTCAAGATGGAACGGGTCAATCATATTAACATCGTTCAAATCAGCTGTCGCTGCTTCATATGCAAGGTTTACAGGATGCTTCAATGGCAAATTCCACACAGGAAAAGTTTCAAATTTTGCATATCCTGCCGTTATTCCCCTTTTGTGCTCGTGATATAATTGGCTAAGACAGGTTGCCATTTTTCCGCTTCCAGGTCCCGGGGCAGTTACAACAACCAAAGAACGCTCAGTTTCTATAAACTCGTTTGCTCCCAGGCCTTCCTCACTTACAATATGCTCAATATCAGAAGGATATCCGGCAATTGAGTAATGCTTATAGCACTTTATGCCAAGCATATTAAGCTGTTTTAGGAATGCATTAGCAGATGGCTGAGAGTTGTATCTTGTCAGCACAACGCTTCCTACATATAAATTCATTTCTCTGAATGTGTCGATAAGTCTTAATACATCATCACCATAGGAAATTCCTAAGTCACTGCGAATTTTATTGCACTCAATATCTTCTGAATTTATTGTTATCACAATTTCAACATAATCCTTAAGTTGCTGAAGCATTCTTATCTTGGAGTCAGGTGCAAATCCCGGAAGTACTCTTGAGGCATGATAATCGTCAAAAAGTTTGCCGCCAAATTCAAGATACAGTTTACCACCGAATTGCGCAATTCTTTTTCTGATTTGTTCAGACTGCATATTCAAATATTTCTGATTATCAAAACCAATTTTTGCCATTTTTATTATCCCCCTTTTTTATCCAACTTATATTATATCATATAATTCGACAAGATAAAAGAGAAAACAGAAAATTTCTTAAAAAATTTAAAGAGCAGTTCAAAGAACTGCTCTTTTCATCATTCAGCTGAAAAGTTATCCTTGCCAACTCCACATAGTGGGCACACCCAATCCTCAGGGACATCTTCCCATTTTGTGCCAGGAGCTACACCGTTATCAACATCGCCTACAACCTCATCATATTCATAACCGCAAACATCACAAATGTACTTCATCCAAACTCCTCCTTTCTTTATAGTAATTATTTACTTTTTACCACTATTTATACATTAACCTAGATAAAAATCCATTAAAAGCATCATACTAAATCCAATAAGAAGAGAATATGTTGCTCCGCGTTCGCATCCGTGAGAATGAGTTTCTGGAATCATCTCATCACTGATGACATATAACATCGTTCCACCTGCAAAAGCTAATGCAAAAGGTAAAATGGCATTTGAAACAGTTACTGCAAAATATCCAATAAATGTTCCTATTATCTCTACTACACCCGTTAATGACGCCACAAAAAGAGTTCGCTTTTTACTCATTCCAACTGCAAGCATTGGTGCTATTATTACCATACCCTCAGGGATATTCTGTAATGCAATTCCGCCTGCAATAGTAAGTGCTTCCATATTGTTTCCTGTTCCAAAACCTACCCCAGCAGCAATTCCCTCGGGCAGATTATGTATTGCAATCGCCATAACAAAGAGCAGTATTTTATTAAGTTTTTCGTTATTTTCAGAATGTGATTCGGTGTCAACGCCTGACAATCTGTGCAAATGTGGTACTGCTTTATCTAAAACATTTAACATAAATGCTCCGCAAAAAACACCAATAATTGTCATCCAGACAGACCCATACTCAAAATCTAAAGAAGTCTGTATAAGTCCGAAAACCGCAGCACTAAGCATAACTCCTGCTGCAAACGACAGAATTATATCACTGAATTTATGCGAAATCTCTTTAAAGCAAAATCCAATTATAGCACCAATAATTGTTGCGCCTCCAACACCTAATGCAGTAAGCAATACTATTTCCATAATAATCTCCTATTACATCACTTTTATTAGATATTATATATCTGCTCTTATATATTGTCAACAGTTTATTTAACTTTAAATATATCGCAGGTTTTACTTAATATAATTTCCAAACCTGTTTCCTTTAAGATATCCTTAAACATTTCTTTCACAATATTTTCAGTCGGAAAATGTCCTGCATCAACAATAGCTATTCCATCATACACATATTCAATACAGTTATGATATTTCATATCCGCAGTCACAATTACATCTGCACCTTTTTTAATTGCTGAAGGAATATACTCTGAGCAACTGCCTGATGCCAGTGCAACTCTTTTTAGTTTTCTATCATCACCACATACCCTGACAAAAGGAGTGTTTAGTTTCTTCTTTACTAATTCACAAAAATCCGACAAGCTCATTTCTTTTTTTAAGTTTCCGACTCTTCCCAATCCACAATACTCATATGGCTTATCATTTTCCATAACACATATATCTTCCAAATCAAATAGTTCTGCCAATTTCTGGTTTATCCCATTCCTTGCTGTATCCATATTGGTATGTGCCGAATAAATACAAATATCATTTTTTACTGCATTTATAATCATATCTGATACCATACTTCCGTCTGACAGATTTTTTATCCCGCCAATTAATGCAGGATGGTGGCTAAGAACCAAATCAACATCATTTTCCACAGCCTGGTCAATGACATCAGGAGTAATATCCAGAGTTACCAAAACTTTTGAAATTTCTTTTTCTATATCTCCATAAAACAGACCGACATTATCCCACTCATATGCCAATTCGACAGGATAGTTATTCTCTATTATCTCTATGATTTCTTTTAGTTTCATAAATTTCACCTACTATTTAATTACAAAAAAAGATGTGAAAACACATCTTTTTTTGTAATATTAAAATTAAACCAATTCAACTATTGCCATCGGTGCAGCGTCACCACGACGAGGACCGGTCTTAATAATTCTTGTATATCCACCATTTCTTTCAGCATACTTAGGAGCGATCTCAGCAAAAAGCTTTGTTACAACATCTTCCTTAGTAATAAATGCCAAAGCCTGACGGCGTGAGTGCAATGTATTGGTCTTGCCAAGAGTAATCATTTTTTCAGCCAAGCTTCTGGCTTCCTTTGCTCTTGTTTCTGTTGTTTCAATTTTTCCATTCTCCAACAAACTTGTAACCATATTTCTCAAAAGAGCCATTCTCTGGTCTGTTGGAAGATTTAATTTTCTTGTTCCAGGCATTTAAAATTCCTCCTTTCATAAACTGTCCTACACAAATTATTCTTCCTCTGTCTTAAGAGCAAGGTCTAAACTGTGTAGCTTGTTTATAACTTCTTCAAGCGACTTTCTTCCCAGATTTCTAACCTTCATCATATCTTCTTCAGAATTATCGATAAGGTCTCCAACTGTGTTTATACCTGCACGCTTCAAACAATTGTATGAACGAACTGATAAATCCATTTCTTCAATTGGCATATCAAGAACCTTCTCTTTTTTATCCTCCGGCTTGTCAACAATAATGTCAATATTCTTTGCCTCTTCAGATAAATCAACAAATAACTTCAATAAGTCATTCATAACCTTTGCTGACAAACTGATTGCTTCATCAGGCTTGATGCTTGAATCAGTCCATACTTCAACACAAAGTGTCTCTCTGTCGATATACTGTCCGACACGAGTATTTTCAACTGAATAGTTAACCTTTGTAACCGGTGTATAAATTGAGTCAATTGGAATTACTCCTACAGGTGGTTGCATATACTGCTTATTACGTTCAGCAGATACATAACCTCTGCCATTTGATAAAGTAATTTCCATATAAAGGTTTGCATCTTCATTCAAAGTTGCAATGTGCAAATCCGGATTGAAAATTTCAACTTCCGCATCTGCCTTTATATCTCCGGCTTTAATTTCGCCGGCACCCTTTGCTTCGATATATACTGTCTTTGGTAAATCCGAGTGAAGTTTCAAAGAGATTTTCTTGATGTTCAAGATAATCTCTGTGACATCTTCCTTTACTCCCGGAATTGTTGAAAATTCATGTTGAATTCCTTCAATCTTGATTGAAGTTGCAGCAGAACCTGGCAATGATGACAACAAAATTCTGCGCAATGAATTTCCAAGTGTTGTTCCATATCCACGCTCCAATGGAGTCACAACAAATTTTCCGTAATTACCTGTCAATTGTGTACATTCAATATTGGGCTTTTCCATTTCTATCATTTTGAAACCCTCCTTAACATATTCATGTAACCTATCCACTTACCGAGGGTAGTAACATTATTACTTAGAATACAATTCGACAATCAAATGTTCTTCTACTTCGTAATCAATGTGTTCTCTGCCAGGTAATGCAACAACCTTACCTGTAAGTGTATTCTTGTCCATATCCAACCAATCAGGAATTAGTCTTGATGAATTAGCTTCAACAATATCCTTAATTCTTGCTGATGATCTTGTCTTTTCCTTCAATGTGATAACTTCACCAGGCTTAACAAGATATGATGGAATGTCAACCTTTTTGCCATTGATAAGAATATGTCCATGATTCACAATTTGTCTAGCTTCTCTTCTTGTGTTTGCAAGGCCTAATCTGTAGATAACATTATCAAGTCTTGTTTCAAGAATCTGGAGAAGCATTTCACCAGTGATACCATTCTTCTTGGTTGCCATAACATAATACTTACGGAATTGCTTTTCCAAAACACCGTAAATGAATTTAACTTTTTGCTTTTCATTTAACTGCAAGCCATATTCAGACATCTTTTTCTTGCCTTGCTTTGGGTTTCTGTTTGTTCTCTTGTCAACACCCATTGTTCCAGGCTCGATGCCTAATGTTTTGCATCTTTTTAAAATAGGTTGCATATTTTTAGCCATGCCATTAACCTCCTTCAATTAAACATAATAATATAAATCACACACGTCTTCTCTTTGGTGGTCTGCAGCCATTGTGAGGAATTGGAGTAACATCCTTAATCATGCTAACTTCTAATCCTGCAACCTGAAGAGCTCTGATAGCAGCTTCTCTTCCGGCGCCAGGTCCCTTAACATAAACCTCAACTGTCTTCAAACCATGTTCCATCGCTGCCTTAGCTGCTGTTTCTGCAGCAGTTTGTGCTGCAAATGGTGTGCTCTTTCTTGAACCACGGAAGCCTAAACCGCCAGCGCTTGCCCAAGATAATGCATTACCTGCTGTATCTGTGATAGTAACTATTGTGTTATTGAAGGTTGAGCGAATATGAGCTGCACCCTTCTCAATATTTTTTCTGTCACGACGTCTTGTTCTTGTAGTCTTTTTTGCTACCTTTGCCATTTGAGTTCAGTACCCCCTTTATTATTTCTTCTTATTTGCCATAGTCTTTGCCGGACCTTTTCTTGTTCTGGCATTGTTCTTGGTGTTTTGTCCTCTTACAGGAAGACCCTTTCTATGACGAACACCTCTATAACAACCAATTTCCATCAATCTCTTGATGTCCAAAGCAATTCTTCTTCTCAAATCACCTTCAACAGTGTATTCTGAGTCTATAACTTCTCTTAGCTTGTTAACTTCGTCATCGGTCAAATCCTTAATTCTTGTATCTGGATTAATTCCGGTTTGAGCTAAAATTTTCTGAGCGCTTGGTAAGCCTATACCATAAATATAAGTTAAACCTACTTCAACTCTCTTTTCCTTTGGTAAATCAATACCTGCAATTCTTGCCATTTTTACACCTCCATGCATAAAATCTGTCACAGCTTGCGCTGCACTGTAAATTATAGATAATTATTATAAAACCTATCTAATTACCGCAGATGAGCAATATCTCTGCGGCAGCCGCAATCAGATAAGCAATCAACTAATTAGTGTATAACACATTTTCTCATCCTTGCTTTTGCTTATGCTTAGGATTTTCACAGATAACCATTATTTTGCCTTTTCTTCTAATGATTTTACATTTTTCGCAAATAGGTTTTACTGATGGACGTACTTTCATTATAATTACCTCCTTATTTAGATCTCCATGTGATTCTTCCGCGAGTTAAATCATATGGTGACATTTCAATTGTCACTTTATCTCCCGGGAGAATTTTTATGAAGTTCATTCTCAATTTACCTGAAATATGTGCCAGAATCTGATGGCCATTCTCAAGTTCTACCTTAAACATTGCATTTGGTAGGGTTTCAACAACTGTACCCTCTAATTCCAAAACATCATCCTTAGCCAAAGAAATACCCTCCTTTAACCTATATCGGTTTGTATTGTGCGATTATTTTTCTGATTTCACAGTTTTCAATGTCTCTTGAAACATTTTCAACTACTTTATTAATCTTTTGAAGATGAATGAGCTTTTTTTTCTTAGGTTTTTCTGCTTTTCTCACATCTCCGTCCGCGATATATGCATAGTTATCTTCAATATCAAGTATTAAAAACAACTTTTTCTTATCGTGTCCGGCTTTTGAGTAGACAAGCATTCCGACTGTAAATTCCATATTAAACACCTCACAGCGTCAAAATTTCACAACCGTCTTTTGTGACCAGAATTGTGTTTTCATAATGTGCTGAAAGAGTTCCATCCTCAGTTACCACAGTCCAATCATCGTCAAGCACACAAACATCATATTCGCCTGCATTGACCATAGGCTCAATCGCTAATGTCATTCCGGCAGCGAGTCGTACTCCCTTACCCTTATGTCCGAAATTCGGAACATTTGGGTCTTCATGAAGATTTTTCCCGATTCCATGACCGACCAAATCTCTCACAACAGAGTATCCATTTGCCTCAACATACTCCTGAATTGTTGCTGAGACATCTCCAAGTTTCGCTCCATGAACAACTTTTTTTATACCCTCAAAAAAACTTTGTTTTGTAACATCAATCAGCCTTTGGGCTTCTTCAGAAATCTTTCCGACTGCATAGGTTCTTGCCGCATCGCCGTGATATCCGTCTTTGCAAGCTCCCATATCTATGCTTATTATATCCCCATCAGCCAATACTACATCCTTACTAGGAATACCATGCACAACCCAATCATTTGGTGAAGCACATATACTCCCCGGAAAACCGTTATAATGCAGGAATGAAGGCGTTGCACCCTTTGAAGTGATAAAATCATATGCGATTTTATCAAGCTCCGCAGTAGATATTCCAGGTCTTATATGCTTTTCGATTTCTTTTAAAGCATCTCCTGTTATCTTTCCTGCAGCACGCATCTTTTCAATTTCAGTTCTCGACTTTATTGTAATCATCAGAACACCTCTAAAGCCAAGCTTATTCTAATCCAAGTGCTTCAGATACAGCCTTTGTTGTATCTTCAAGCTCTTCTTTACCATATGCTATAACCAATTTACCGGATTTTTGATAATAATCTTTAATTGGTTCAGTCTGCTCGTGATATATCTTAATTCGATTTTTAACTGTTTCCTCGTTGTCATCGGCTCTTTGAATCAAATCTCCGCCACACACATCACACTTATCGCCATTCTTTGAAGGCTTAAATTCAACATGATATGGTGTTCCGCATGATTTACATTCTCTTCTGCCTGAAAGCCTTTTTATAATCTCTTCGTCAGAAACCTCTAATGATAATACCTTATCAATTTCAATTCCCGTCTCAGAAAGCGCTTCAGCCTGAGCAGTAGTCCTCGGAAAACCATCAAGGATAAATCCTTTTTTGCAATCTTCTTTTCCCAATCTCTCTTTGACTATTCCGACAACAACTTCATCAGGAACAAGTTTACCATCATTTATATATCCCTCTGCAAGCTTACCAAGCTCCGTTTTTTCTCTGATGGCAGTCCTCAACATAACCCCTGTTGATATTGTATCAATACCTAATTTCTTAGATAAGATCTCTGCTTGTGTACCTTTTCCGGCACCTGGAGGTCCTAAAAGTATTAATTTCATATGATTGCCACCTCTCATTTAATATTATTCAAGAAATCCTTTGTAGTGACGCATAACCATTTGTGATTCCAATTGTTGAACTGTTTCAAGTGCAACACCTTCCATAATAAGAAGTGATGTTCCACCGATTTGCAAGCCTTGAATTCCAAATGCAGAACCTGCTACGATAGGCAATACTGCGATTACTCCAAGGAACAAAGCTCCTGCAAAATTAAGTCTTGTTGAAACTTTTCCAATGAAATCGCTTGTTGGCTTACCTGGTCTGTAACCAGGAATGTATCCGCCAGACTTCTTCATATTATTTGCTAATTCAATTGGATTAAATTGAATTGATGAATAGAAATATGTGAAGAAGATAATCAACAGGAAGTATATGATAGCATATACAACATAAGTCCACCATTTTGTACTCAAGCCTGCTGACAAGCAACCTAAAACTGTATTCCAGATTCCTGATGTCGGAATATTTCCGCCTGTAACCAATCTTACGATTGTTGCAGGAAACGCCATAATACTTGATGCGAAGATGATTGGCATAACTCCGCCTGAAACAACCTTAATAGGAATGTTTGTGCTTTGTCCACCGTACATTTTTCTTCCAACAACTCTTTTAGCATACTGAACAGGAATCTTTCTCTCTGATGTGTTGAATAATACAACCAGTGTAATAGCTAATACAGCAACTACTACAATCGCAAGTGATATAACAGCACCCTTGATTGAGAATACTCCAGGTGCAAGATATTGCTTGTAAATTGCAACCATCTCTGCAGGAATTCTTGAAACGATACCTGCGTAGATAATCATTGAAATACCATTGCCTATTCCCTTTTCAGTGATTAACTCACCTAACCAAACGATAAATGCGGTACCTGCAACAAATGTCAACACAATCAGGAAGAATGCGAACCATCCTTCGTTTGCAATCGGTTGAATTGTTGGGTCCTGAACACCCATATTATGAAGTGTTACATAAAGACCTGCACCTTGCACAAATGCAAGAATAATACCGAGATATCTTGTGATTTTATTAATCTTTTTTCTTCCTTCAGCTCCCTCTTTTGCAAGTCTTTCCAATGCAGGAATTGCAACTGTAAGAAGCTGAACGATAATTGAAGCATTAATGTATGGAGATACACCCAATGCCATTACAGTAGCATTTGAGAAGGCTCCACCTGTAAATACATCAAACATTGAAAACAGGTCCAAACCATTTCCCAAAAATGCTTTCATTGCATCCGCATCCAAACCCGGAACAGGAATATGTGCTCCAAATCTGAATACGATTAACATAAACAGTGTGAAATAAATCTTTTTTCTCAAGTCAGCGATTTTAAATGCATTTTTAATAGTAGAAAACACTTAAATCACCTCTGCCTTTCCACCAGCTTTTTCAATTTTTTCAGCTGCTGATGTTGAGAATTTTGCCACCTTTACTGTTAATTTCTTTGTAAGCTCACCTCTACCTAGAATTTTAATTCCGTCTAAAGTCTTGCTTACAACTCCTGTTTCCTTCAAAAGTTCCTGAGTAACCTCTGTTCCGTCCTCAAATCTTTCTAATTCAGAAACATTTATAGTAACATATTGTTTAGCAAATATATTTGTGAAACCTCTCTTTGGCAAACGTCTGTATAAAGGCATTTGTCCACCTTCAAATCCAGGTCTTACTCCGCCGCCTGAACGAGCCTTCTGACCCTTATGACCTTTACCTGAAGTTTTTCCTGTACCTGAACCGATACCTCTACCTACTCTTTTACGAGTAAATCTTGAACCTTCAGCAGGTTGTAGTTCATCTAATCTCATTTGCTACACCTCCTTATTTTAAAATTAGTTTTCTTCAACTTCCACAAGATGAGATACTTTCTTAATCATACCTCTGATTTGAGGAGTATCATTATGTTCCTTGACATCTCTTATCTTGTGCAAACCCAATGCCTTAACTGTTGCAATCTGGTCCTGTTTGCAACCAATTGTGCTTTTAACAAGCTTTACATTAATTTTAGCCATTATTCGCTACCTCCTTAACCCTTGATTTCATCAACGGTCTTACCCCTGAGTTTAGCAACCTCATCTGCCTGCTTTAACTCTGCAAGTCCTGCAATAGTAGCTCTTACAACATTCTTCTTGTTATTTGAACGCAAACACTTTGTACGAATGTCTTTAATACCTGCAAGCTCTAATACTGCTCTGGCAGCACCGCCTGCGATAACTCCAGTACCTTCTTTAGCCGGCTTAATCAATACTCTTCCGGCACCGAATTCACCGATAACTTCATGAGGTATTGTTGTACCAACCAATGGAACGCTAATCATATTTTTCTTAGCATCTTCAATTCCTTTTCTGATTGCATCTGGAATTTCAGCAGCCTTACCTGTTCCGCAGCCAACATGGCCATTTCCATCACCTACAACCATCAATGCGCTAAATCTCATGGTTCTTCCGCCCTTAACAACTTTAGCAACACGATTAATTTCAACCAACTTTTCTTGAATATCAAGTGTTGATGCATCTATTCTTTCAGCCACAATCTCTACCTCCTTTTTTAGAATTCCAAGCCGCCTTCTCTTGCGCCTTCTGCAAGAGCAGCGACTCTGCCGTGATATACATATCCGCCTCTGTCAAATACCACCGCTTTAATTCCCTTTTCCAATGCCTTAGCTGCAACTGCCTTTCCAACCTCTTTAGCTGCCTCGCAGTTTCCGCCGTATTGGTTAAAGTCCTTATCCATACTTGATGCGCTAACTAATGTAACGCCATTTGTATCATCAATAATTTGTGCATAAATGTGATTTAAGCTTCTGAACACATTAAGACGAGGTCTCTCCGCAGTACCGGAGATGTTCTTTCTAACTCTTAAGTGACGCTTCATTCTTGCAACATTACTATTCTTTTTATTTATCATTTAAGAACACTCCTTTCTATTATTTCTTCTTAGCTCCTGCTTTACCTTCCTTGCGTCTGATTACCTCATC
>JAZOTJ010000082.1:0-5919 GCA_045657585.1 Clostridia bacterium
ATTGGATAAAACAATTTAATAGATTGCCTGATAATTACATAAGTAGGGAAAGAACTATACACAAAGGTTGCAAAAATGTTTATGGAAATTTAAGAAAGATAATTCCTAATGCAACTATTGGCGGAAGTTATTATGGAAATAGAGATGGAAAATTGCCTTTAAAACCTGGAAGAACATGGTATGAAGCTGACATTAATTATACAGGTGGATATAGAAATGCTCACCGATTATTATATTCTAATGATGGATTGATTTTTGTGACTTATGATCACTATACAACTTTTTATGAAATAAGATGAGAGGAGTATTGCTGTGAAACAATATACAATTAAATTTGAAAATCCTAAAACATATTATGAATTATTTGAGTGTATTATTGGAGGACTTAATTTTCCGTCATGGTGCGGAAAAAATCTTGATGCTGTTTGGGATTTATTAACAACTGACATTGATGTGCCCGCTATTATTTATGTTGAGGGATCAAAAACAATTGATAAAATGCTGAAAAATAAATACCAACAAGTTATAGAATTATTTGATGAGGCAGTTCAATGGTATAAGAATATTAATAAGTATTTAGAAATCAAAATAATAGATTAATAATCTTCCAAATTGTGTGAGAGTTGTGGATATTGTGCGATTCTTTATTGTATAACGAACCACTGGGTTTTGTTGCATAAAAAAGTTGTGGCATTGTTGCCACAACTTTTTTAAGTTTTTATTAGTTTGTAATTGTTTGTTCTGTATCCTTATCAAAGAGGTGAATCTTGTTAGCATCAAGAACGATATCAATAACATCATTTAATTTAGCTGTTGAACGTTGACTAACTCTTGCAACAAATGGAGATTCAGCAATATTCAAGTACAGATATGTTTCAGCACCCATCAATTCAACTACATCAACTTCAGCTTTAACAACGCATTCAGGGTTGCTTGATACAAACATTTCATCATCGTGTAAATCTTCTGGTCTGATACCAAGAACAACTTCCTTGCCGATGTAGTTCTGAACTTCAGGTTTTGAAGATTTGCTTTCAGGAAGCAATACAGATGCACCATTAAATTCAACATACACACCCTTATCTTTCTTAACAAGAGTAGCATTTACGAAGTTCATTTGTGGACTTCCGATAAAGCCAGCAACGAACATATTGCATGGGCGTTGATATAGATTTGTAGGAGAGTCAACCTGCTGGATGAAACCATCCTTCATAACAACAATTCTTGTACCCATTGTCATAGCTTCAACCTGGTCATGAGTAACATAGATAAATGTTGTTTGCAATCTCTTGTGAAGCTTGTTGATCTCAGTTCTCATTGCAACTCTTAGTTTTGCATCGAGGTTTGATAAAGGTTCGTCCATTAAGAATACTCTTGGGCTACGAACGATAGCACGACCAAGCGCCACACGCTGTCTCTGACCGCCTGACAAAGCCTTTGGCTTTCTGTCAAGCAAGTGTTCGATGTCAAGAATCTTAGCAGCTTCCTTAACACGCTTATCAATTTCATCCTTTGGAGTCTTTCTCAACTTAAGACCGAATGCCATGTTTTCATAAACTGACATATGAGGATACAATGCGTAGTTCTGGAAAACCATCGCAATATCTCTGTCCTTTGGAGCAACATCATTCATAAGTTTTCCGCCTATGTACAATTCACCTTCAGTAATTTCTTCCAGACCTGCAATCATTCTCAATGTTGTTGACTTACCGCAACCTGATGGTCCAACAAGGATGATGAACTCTTTATCTCCTATGTCAAGTGAAAAATCACTGACGGCAGTAACATTGCCAGCATACTTTTTATAAATACCTTTTAATTGTAAATCAGCCATAACTTTTATCTCCTTCTATGGTCATATATTTTTTACAATATAATGATAACATATTTAAAGTAAAATTGTAATGCTAAATATTCATAAAATTATAAAAAATTATTAGTAACATTAACCAAATAGAAATAAGCGAAAGAAAAAATATGTTATCTTTCGTTTGTTTTTTTGTGCACATTAGCCAAATGATTGATTAATTAGTCATTGTTACTGGCTGCGAGGCTGATTACCTTTTCTGCAATATTTGACGGAGCAGTTTCGTATCTTGTAAATTCAAAACTGAAGCTTCCGCGTCCCTGGCTCATTGAGCGAAGGTCGGTGGCATATTTATGCATCTCAGAAACAGGAACTTCAGCTTCAACAAGATTCAGTCCGGGCAATTCGCTTTCGCCCATTCCCATAATCTGACCTCTGCGTTTGTTGATATCTCCGATGATATCTCCCATAATGGACTCAGGAATATATACTTTCAATGCACCGATTGGCTCCAACAGAACAGGCTTAGCTTGTTTTAAGCCTTCCTTATAGGCGATAGAAGCAGCAGTTTTAAATGCCATTTCAGATGAGTCAACAGGGTGGTAAGAGCCATCAAGCAATGTGGCTTTTAAGTTAACAACTGGATAACCTGCCAAAACGCCATGAAGACAGGATTCTCTCAAGCCCTTTTCAACTGCAGGGAAGTAGTTTTTAGGAACGCTTCCGCCAAAAACTTTTTCTTCAAATATCATATCCTCTGTGATGCCATGCTCAAATTCAATTTTAACATGACCATACTGACCGTGACCGCCTGATTGCTTTTTGTGCTTGCCCTCAACAGTAGCTTTTCCGAGGATAGTTTCTCTGTAAGGAACAATCGGGTCTTCCAGTCTGACATTAACGCCATACTTGGTCTTTAATTTACTTACTATAACATCAATATGCTGTTCGCCCTGACCATTAATTAATGTTTGTTTTGTTTCAGAGTTGTTTGTAATTGTAAAGGTCGGGTCTTCGTCAGTAAGCTTTACAAGACCGCTTACAATCTTTTCTTCATCGCCCTTAGCCTCAGGATAAACTGCCATTGATATAACAGGAGCAGGGAATTCAATGCCGCTTAGTATAATATTTTTATTTTCAGCACACAATGTATCTCCTGTTTTTGTTTTGTCAAGCTTTGCAACAACACCGATATCGCCTGCAATAATTTCGCCGACATCCTGTTGTTTTTTGCCTGTCAATGTAAATATTTTACCGATTTTTTCATATGTATCTTTGTTTGGATTATAAAGAGTGCTGTCAGATTTAACACTGCCTGAATATACTCTGAACAATGACATTTTTCCAACATACGGGTCAGCAATAGTTTTGAATACGATAGCTGATGTTGTGTCAGCAGCGTCCTGAACAACCTCAACAGGTTCGCCTGTTTTTGAATCGTGGGCAACCTCTGTAATTTCATTAGGATTAGGAAGATATTTTCCTATTCCGTCCATAAGACTCATTATACCAACATTTTCCTGACCTGTTCCGCAATATACAGGATATATTGTTCCGTCTTTAACACCTTGTCGGATTGCCTTTTTGATTTCATCAAATGTAAATTCTTCGCCGTTAAAGTATTTATTCATCAAAGCATCGTCAGTTTCAGCAACAGCTTCCATAATCATATCACGAAGCGGTGCAATTTCTGATTCCATATCTTCAGGAACAGGAATATCAATTCTTTCAATTCCTTCATATCTTCTTGCAGTCATATCAACTATGTCAACATAGCCCTTAAATTTTTCTCCCTCTCTGATAGGAATAACAAAAGGAGTTACAGATTTTCCGAATTTCTCTTTCATTTCCTCAAGAGTTCTCTGATAGTTAGCTCGCTCATCATCCATCTTGTTAACGAAGAACATAATCGGAACACCTTTGGTTTTTGCATACTTGAATACCTGCTCTGTTCCGACAGAAACTCCGCTTCTGCCACTCATAACAATCAAAGCTGAATCCGCTGCACGCAAACCTTCTTTAACCTCTCCGGCAAAATCAAAATATCCGGGAGTATCAATCATATTATATTTCATACCCTTCCATTCAATCGGAATCATAGTTGACTGAATTGAAAGCTGTCTTTTAACTTCTTCAGGGTCATAATCAGAAACAGTATTTCCGTCTGCAACCTTTCCCATTCTGTCGATAGCTCCGCTGTTAATCAGCATTGCCTCTGCGAGTGTAGTCTTTCCGCATTTTCCGTGCCCCATTATTACGACATTTCTGATGCTGTCCATTTTAAAATTTGCCATTGTGTTTTCCTCCTTTTTCCATATTCTCGTGTAATTTATTAAATATTCACAAGATATATAATTTATATACCTTAATTTTATACTATTTAAACAAAAAAAGCAATGACAGAATAGTTAAAATTTTCTGCTTGCTTTTGTGCAAAATATCTAAAAAACATATAAAAAGAAGAATATAAAGGGTAAAAATGAATAAAATCAGATAGGATTTTTAGTTCCTATCTGATTTCACACAACTAATTTCGTTAATTCCATAAAACTTAAAAAGTTCAGCCTTTTGCTTTGTTATAATCTCGCCACTCACCGCAACAGGTACAGCAGGCGGACAGGAAACTGTCGGCGATGCACAGATTCTTCCGACTGCATCTTCAGTCCTTACCAATTCCTGTTGTGATAATAAAGCTTTTCTTATTGACATGGCTTTTTCGCCAATTTCCAATTTCGGTGATACTGCAGGATCATAGTGTTCACAGGAGGATATTAATTTTTTTATCAGAGCAAAGTCATCCTTCATATTTTCAGGAGAAAACATAAAGACTATAAACTCATCGTCTGAATACTCACACTCTCCGCCAAGCTCTCTTAGTTTTTCTGCCATTTTATTTCCGTTTGTCCTGATGGTAATTTTCATTGGCTCCTGTCCGAACAATTCAAAGTTTCTGCTTTGTATATAGTCTTTTAAATCATCCACCATTTCCATAGTATCATATATGAGTTCTTCATAGATATCCGCCATAAGCATATTACACATATCGAGTGATGAAAGTGTCAGATATGACGGACTTGTTGAGCCGAAAAAGGACATTGCATCTTTTATAACAGGCGAATATAGTTCTTTATATTCCTTTGAAACATGCAGATAAGCACCGCCTGTTAAGACTGGCAGAGTCTTGTGAGCCGAATCGCAACACATTGCAGCACCCAGTTCAATAGGATGCATATCGAAAAATTTAAGATAAGCTCCGTGTGCATTGTCAACAAGTAAAGGTGTATCATATTTTTTGCAAACCTTTGCAATTTCTTTAATATCGCTTATTTCTCCAAGATAAGTCGGAGATGTTATATACAGTGCAAAGGGTTTATGTTGTTTTAAAACTTCTTCTGCCTCATCAGCGGTTATTTCGCCACTGCAAAGGCTATTTGAATTTTTCGGATATATCCATATGACATCTAAATCAAGAGCTGCAGCAGCATATACAAATGACTTGTGAACATTTCTTGCGGCTGCAATCAATGGTTTTCTGTCAGTGTTTATCAATGCAGCATAAAGCATCGCACGAACACAAAGCGACGAGCCTTCTGTTGAATAAAAGGTGTCACCCGAATTAAATATTTTTGAAGCATTTTTTTCGCTTTCTCTGATTATTCCTTTTGCTTCATATAAACTGTCTGCACCAAAAATCTCAGTGATATCCATAGACTCACAGCCTATAAATTCGCCGCCCTTGTGACCCGGCATATGAAATCTTGATATATCGCTTTTTGAATATTTTTTTACAAAATCAAGTATCGGCGTGTTCATCTTCATAAGCAATCTGCATCATTATTGCACATTCTATCCTTTTCTTAAATAATTCGCAGCCATATTCATAAATTCCTGAAACACTGCCTGTTGCGTGGTATGAGTTGGCGGCACAACCGCCTGCACAATATAGCTTTGCCCAGCAATCCTTACAGTCCGGTCTTGAATATGCATTGCATTTTTTAAATTCATCCTGAATTTTCGTGTTTGTGATACCATTATAGATATCGCCCAATTTGTATTTTTCATCGCCCACGAACTGATGACAAGGATATAAATCCCCCCAAGGAGTGACAGCC
>JAZOTJ010000083.1:0-6710 GCA_045657585.1 Clostridia bacterium
GTGACAGGCTAGCGTTCTAACCAGCTGAACTACCGGACCGTATTGCATACTGAATTGAATTGGTGGGAGTTACAGGGCTCGAACCTGTGACATCCTGCTTGTAAGGCAGACGCTCTCCCAGCTGAGCTAAACTCCCAAATAGTCAATTCAGCGTGACAACGAAAATAATTATAGCATACTAAAATCACTTTGTCAATACTTTTTATTAAAAAATTCCAATTTTTTTTGATATTTTATTCTACTTATATATATAATAAAAATATGTAAATAAATTTCAAACTTTTTTTCATATTTTATTGACAGAATAATAACAAATATATAGAATAAAATCACTATTTATGTCAGGAGGTATCACTATGCGAAAAAGAAACATATTACTATACATTACATTATATATATTGGTAATAGGAATTATGATTTACAGTTTTATTAATGCTGATTATGATAATGTATATATGTGTATCCTGACGCTCATTTTATTCCTTATTCCAACAATTGTTGACAGAAAGTTCAATATAAAGCTTCCGACAGTTTTAGAATCAATCATAATACTTTTTATATTTGCTGCAGAAATAATGGGTGAAATTGGAGAATATTACTTACGTGTTCCTTACTGGGATACCATTCTTCATACCCTAAACGGATTTATTATGGCTGCAATAGGTTTTTCTATGATTGATATATTAAATAATTCTCCAAAGCTTCATTTTAATATGTCCCCTATTTTTGTTGCATTTGTGTCGTTTTGTTTTTCTATGACAATCGGAGTCTTATGGGAATTTTTTGAATATTTTATGGATATTGCCACTCATACAGATATGCAAAAGGATATAATTATGCAAGGATTATCAAGTGTTACACTTAATCCTAAAATAGTTAATGAATCTGTGATAATATCTGATATTTCAAAAACAATTATTGAGGGAAATGTGGATGGTATTGCAACAAAGACAGTAGTAGACGGCGGTTATCTTGACATAGGCCTTTATGATACAATGAATGATATGATTGTCAATTGTATTGGGGCATTGATTTTTTCCGCTTTAGGGATTTTATATATAAAAGGAAGAAGCCATTTTGCAAAAAGTTTTATTCCCGAGATAAACACCAAAGACGAATGAAAAAGACTTGACAAAAATCTTTGAAAATGCTACAATTTACATGTTATTCTACTGATTTTGGAAAGGAAGTTATTATAATGAAAAATAAACAAATCGGAACAAAATGCGTGCAAGGCGGATACCGTCCCGGAAATGGAGAGCCAAGACAGGTTCCTATCATACAAAGCACAACTTTTAAATATGATTCAAGTGACGATATGGCAAAACTTTTTGACCTTGAGGCAAGCGGATATTTCTATTCCCGTCTTCAAAATCCAACAGCTGATATAGTTGCTGCTAAAATATGCGAATTAGAAGGCGGAACTGCAGCAATGTTAACATCATCAGGAATGGCTGCAAACTTTTTTGCAGTGTTTAATCTATGCAGTTCAGGCGACCATTTTGTTTCTCTTGCATCTATATATGGTGGAACATTTAACCTGTTTAATGTTACATTAAAGCGTATGGGAATTGATGTTACTTTTGTGTCCCCCGATTGTACAGATGAAGAGCTGGAAGCTGCATTCAGACCCGAAACAAAGCTTGTTTTTGGTGAAACTGTTGCAAATCCTGCTTTGAGAGTATTAGATATTGAGAGGTTTGCAAATATAGCTCACAAGCACGGTGTACCACTGATTATTGACAACACCTTCCCTACCCCTGTTAAGTGCAGACCGTTTGAATGGGGTGCAGATATTGTTACTCACGCGACAACAAAATATATGGATGGTCACGGCAGTGCTGTTGGTGGTGCAATTGTTGATTCAGGTAAATTTGACTGGACTAAATATCCTGACAAATTCCCGGGTCTTTGCACACCTGATGAAAGTTATCATGGTGTTACATATACCCAAAGGTTTGGTATTGAGGGTGCCTACATCACAAAGGCAACCGCTCAGCTTATGAGAGATTTGGGAACTACTCCTGCACCGATGAGTGCATATCTTTTAAATCTCGGTCTGGAAAGTTTGCATGTAAGAATGGACCGTCACTGTGAAAATGCATTGACAATCGGTAAATATCTTGAAAATAACGACAAGATTTCATGGGTATTCTATCCAAATCTCGAATCATGTCCTGACTATCAACTTGCTCAGAAGTATCTTCCAAACGGAAGTTGCGGAGTAATCAGTTTTGGTGTTAGAGGCGGAAGAGAAAATGCCAAGAAGTTTATGGAAAATCTTAAAATAATTGCTATAGAAACTCATGTTGCAGATGCTCGTTCATGTTGCCTACACCCTGCAACTGCAACGCATCGTCAACTATCAGATGATGAACTTGTTGCTTGCGGAATTTCTCCTGACCTCGTAAGACTTTCCGTTGGTATTGAAGATGTTAATGACCTGATAGCTGATATTGAACAGGCTCTTAATACAATATAAAACGGAGGTAATAAAATGCCCATTAAAATACCTAATGACTTGCCTGCAGTTCAAACTCTTGCCTATGAGAATATATTTGTAATGACTGAAACCCGTGCTATAACGCAGGATATCAGACCGCTTAAAATTTTGTTGCTTAATCTGATGCCGAAGAAAATTGAAACCGAAACACAAATTTCAAGAATTCTTGGAAATACTCCTTTACAAATTGAATTGACTCTTATCAGAACTGCTTCTCACAAATCACAAAATACAACTCAGGAACATCTTTTGGCTTTTTATAAAACCTTTGATGATGTAAAAAATGAGAACTATGATGGTATGATTATAACAGGTGCTCCTGTTGAACAATTAGAATTTGAAGATGTTAATTATTGGGATGAGTTGTGCGAGATAATGGATTGGAGCAGAACTCATGTTCATAGCACAATGCATATTTGTTGGGGTGCTCAGGCAGGACTTTATCATCACTATGGAATTAAAAAATATCAGTTAGACAAAAAGCTTTTCGGAGTTTTTTCCCACAAGGCAGACTATGTTAATTCTATGCTTTTGCGCGGTTTTGATGATGAATTCTATATACCACACTCAAGATATACAACTGTAAAGCGCGAGGATATAGAAAATGTACCTGAATTAAAAATATTGTGTTCATCAGAAGAAGCAGGAGTTTGCATTGTTTCTGCAAAAAGTGACAGACAGTTTTTTGTAATGGGGCATGCTGAATATGACCCCCTTACTCTTGATGCAGAATATAAGCGTGATATTAGTCAGGGCTTATCCACTGCCCTACCAGAAAACTACTACAGAGAAAATAATCCTGACAATCCACCAACTGTTCGTTGGCGCTCATCAGGAAATCTTCTCTTTACAAATTGGCTTAATTACTTTGTTTATCAATCGACACCATATGATATCAATGATATCAAATAATTATTTTCCTATATTTAAATAATTTAACGAATACATGAATCCGTCAAATGATACTGTCATAATATCACCTGCAACAGGCTTTCCTTTTACAGACAGTACATTTGCACGGATTTCTTTTTCTTCTGAATTATTTGGGAAATTCGTCACTATATATGTGTATCGGATTGCTTTTTTGCCTTTGTAATCTGTAATATCAAGTCCTGCTAACTTTTGCAGTGAATTATAATCATCATATACTCCATCAAAAACATCTGGTATTTCCACCTTTTCCTTTTCAATGCAATCCCCAGTAACTTCCCATCCATAACTACTTAAAAATTCTATATTTACTTCATCCTCATCGCTTGTAAATGCCATACATACTACTCCCAGAAAAATTATAAACAACACTGTCAGCAAATACATCATTTTTCTCACACACCTCACCCCTATTTTTTATTTATATTTAAATATATTATTCTAATTTTTAGTTTATGAAACAAAGCGTCTGGTTAACATAAATTTGTTTATATGAATATTATATAAAGACAGATATTATATCTGCAAAAAAATAAAGGAGCGATATTATGGCAGAAATTATGAACCCTTCCTCATGTCCACTGAAAGATTGTGGCTGTGTAGGATATGCATATGTACCAATTCAATACCTGGATACAGTCTATTCTGCTTGCGAAAGTCTTGAGAATGGCACGCTGTTCCCTGAATTGAAACTTACAATTGAAGAATATGGTAAAGTATGCAAGAAAACAGGAGGTATTATGTGATGGACAGAAAAACTCTTTTATGTCAACTGCAATCTTACAACTTTGCAGCATATGATATGCTTTTGTATCTTGATACCCACCCCGATGACAGAAAAGCCTTTAGACTTTTTAAGGAATTGGTTGCAAAAACAAAAGAATTAAAGAATGAATATCAGGAAAAATATGGTCCTTTATCAGCTTATGCAACAGCTGATAATGACATATTTAATTGGCTTGAATCTCCATGGCCATGGGAAAAGGAGGCAAATAAGTAATGTTTTCGTATCATAAATTTTTACAAAGACCGATTAATATTAAAAAGCCAAATCCTAAACTTGCCAATATAATTATTACTCAATACGGCGGTGCTATACACCACTTGTTTGAGTAAAAATATTACTCTTTCCAAAACACAAATTTTAGATGTTTGCCATCGCTACCACCTTTGGTAATTTCCTTAAAAATTGTTCGCATCATTCTGTTCTTTTCAATATTACCAATATCAGAATCCTTTAAAATATCCGTCATTCTGCGAAGTTCTTTTTCATTTAGTTTCACTTCATCTTCGGATTCTTCATTTATGACTGTTGCTATCATAGCTTTGAGTTCCTCTATCTCATTCTCGATGGTATTTTTTGTTTCTTTGTATTCCTCAAGCGTATCAGCGCCATCCATATAGGCAGTCTTTGCTCTTTCCAAACGAAGCTCAAGCCTTTTGATTTGCCCGGTAATAATCGCATTGTCATCAACCACATTGGTTTTCTCATCATAATTAGTATCAGCAAAACCCAGTTCAACATTCGGGAGTTCTATCTGAGACAGAATGTCAAGCACAATCCCGGCGAGTTTATCTGCTTTAATATATCCAACGCCTTCACATGTACCTCTGCATCTGTTTGAGCATCCGAAAAAACCTCCCTGATTGGATAACACAGCTCCACACTTTTCACATCTAACAATGCCTGACAACCAATGAGATAGATCTTTTCGGTCAGCGTTGTAATACTTACCAAACTTTTCTTTTTGTAATTTCATTCTATAACGAACTTTATCCCAGGTTCCCATGTCAATGATAGGAGTATGTGTCCCATCACTTATGATTGCAGTGTCCACTGTATAATTTCTTGATAACTTACCATCAGGATTCCAACGTATTTTGCCTATGTATAAAGGATTATTAAGCCAGTATTCAATGGTTCTGTTTTCTATTTTGTTTCCTCTGTGCGACCTTACACCCATGGCATTTAAAGACCTTGCAATTGTCAAATACCCTTTACCGTTTGCATAGTCACAGAAAACCTTTCGTATAATTTCAGCTTCTTCAGGTATGATAACATATTCACCTTTTTCAACCTTATAACCAAAACCGGGGATCGAAAGAACTCCGCCTCTTTTTGCTTTTTCAGTCATTCCTCGTTTGACTTCCTCTGCAAGATTGATACTGTAGTATTCGTCCATAGCTTCAATCATTGCTTCAAAAAGAATCGACATTTTATCGTCGCCCACATCTTCGCTGATTGAAACAACATCAATATTCAGCTCTTTTCTGAGCATCGATTTATAAACAACACTATCTTCGCGATTCCGAGCAAAACGACTATATTTCCATACCAATATTACATCAAAAGGTTTGGGTTTGCTCTTTGCTAAGCCTATCATAGTATTAAAGGCTGTTCTTTTTTTAGTATTTCTACCACTAATACCTTCATCCACAAAAATATAATCTTTAGTCAATAACATCTGATTTTTCTCTGCATAAAGTTTTATTTTTTCGAGTTGACTATCCGGACTAAATTCAATCTGGTCATCAGTAGAAACTCTTATGTAAGCTGCCGCTACCTTCAATTTCATTAACCTCCTTCCTATTTAACGGCAACTATTTATTCCATATATAATTATAGCAAAGTCGCCATTTTAATCAAAAATTTTTTTTGAAATTATTATTTTTCTTTTGTAATATTCACTCAAGGCCCGTGCCTCCATTTCTTGTTTACATTCATTAATTTCTTCGTTTAAGTTTAAGGATTCCACAGTTCCATCCTCGTGATTTTCTACGAAGAATTCGATACTGTATTCATTCATCTACACCACCTCTCATAATTTTATGTTCTGAAAATCACTTAAATACTGTTTTGAGCATAAAAAAACGACCGACTTTTACCGATCGCAAAAAACACAAAAGCGATTAACAATTCTGTCAATCGCTTCTAGATACTCGTATAACATAGCCAAAATTAGAAATCAATTCAAGTTTAGTGCATATTCAGTACAATTTTTGTACTTTTTTATTTAATCAAATGATCGAACTAATTTGACTCGAAATCCCCCGGGTGAGACTGTAAATAAAACCTCACAAATGGCTTAACGGTGCTGGTTTGAGCGATTTCGCAAATCACCCAAAACACCTTTATCTAGCGGTTTTTCTAACCAATTCTAACAAAATTCTATATCGCTTGTTTTTTGCTCTGTCAAATCGGAGCACTAACATATACACGGACAGGTATCGAAGAGGTCATAACGGGGCTGACTCGAAATCCCCTCGGTTACACTGT
>JAZOTJ010000084.1:0-7748 GCA_045657585.1 Clostridia bacterium
ATCCTGAATTTTCGTGTTTGTGATACCATTATAGATATCGCCCAATTTGTATTTTTCATCGCCCACGAACTGATGACAAGGATATAAATCCCCCCAAGGAGTGACAGCCATATATTCAGTACCTGAGCCGCAGCCCGATACCCGTTTATATATGCAAGGACCATTTTTCAAATCTATCATATAATGATAGAATGTAAATCCGTTGTCAGTTTTCTTTCGCTTAATCATTTCCTTTGCCAGAATTTCATATTGCTCAAACAAAACAGGCAGGTCTTCGTCTGTTAAAGCCGATGGGTCATCAGGCGGGCAAACAACAGGCTCCATACTAAGCTCACTAAACCCTAAATCAGCCATATGGAAGATGTCATTTGTAAAGTCAGTATTGTGATGAGTGAAAGTTCCTCTCATATAATAGCTTTTGTCGCCGCGTTTTTTGACAAATTCCTGAAATTTCGGCAATATTGTATCATAACTGCCTTTGCCCTCATAGTTCACCCTGAATTTGTCGTGAACTTCTTTCCTGCCATCAAGGCTAAGAACTACATTGTCCATTTCCTTATTGCAAAAATCTATAACATCATCGTCTATTAAAACACCATTTGTTGTCAAAGTAAATCTGAAATTTTTGTTGTGCTCTTTTTCAATACTTCTTGCATATTTAACAAGGTCTTTTACAACCTGCCAGTTCATAAGCGGCTCTCCGCCAAAGAAATCGACCTCAAGATTATGTCTTGTTCCTGAATTTTCAATTAAGAAATCCAATGCGCGTTTTCCTGTTTCAAAGCTCATTAATGCCCTTTCGCCCTGATATTTTCCCTGACTTGCAAAGCAGTAGGAGCAATTTAAGTTACAGGTGTGGGCAATATGTAAGCATAAAGCCTTTATAACACAGCTGTTTTTATTGAGCTTTGGAGTAAGCTCTTCATAAGTATCCTGTGCAAAAAGCTTGTTTTCTTTTTCAAGAGTTTTAACATCTTCGATGCATTCTTTAACATCTTCTAATGTTACTTTATATTTATTTGTGATTTCTGTTATTATATCTTTTTCCGACTTGGTTTTAAAGCTTTCAATTATATCATAAGCAACCTCATCAACAACATGAACTGCACCGCTTGCAGTATCAAGTACAATATTATATCCGTTAAGTTTATACTGATGAATCATTTATATAACCTCTTTTAGTAAAAACGCCGCCATAATGGCGGCATTCTAATTATTTGTTTTCGTTTTCACACTTTTGATTAATAGCGCCGCATGATGTTTTGCAAGCTGACTGACAAGATGTCTGACATTCGCCGCATCCACCGTTTTTAGCACTCTTACAAAGGTCACGGGTTTCGATTGTCTTAATTCTATTCATTAAAAACACTCCATTTCATATTAATATTTATAACCATACAGATTATACCATAAAAGAATAATTGTGTCAAGGGTGATTTTAAGAGAGTGCAATTAAAATTTTTATAAAAGTTATTGCAATTTCTTCTCATATTTGATAAAATAAAAGAAGTATATCAATGAAAGGTGAAAAGCAAATGAAAAATACTGAAAAAACAATGGACAAAATTGTAACACTATGTAAAGGCAGAGGCTACATATTTGCAGGCTCAGAAATATATGGCGGTCTTGCAAACACATGGGATTATGGTCCTTTGGGTGTTGAGTTTAAAAATAATGTAAAAAAGGCATGGTGGAAAAAGTTTATCCAGGAATCAAAATATAATGTGGGTGTTGACTGTGCAATTCTGATGAACCCTGAAACATGGGTTGCATCAGGTCATATCGGCGGATTTTCAGACCCGTTGATGGATTGTAAGGAATGTAAGGCACGTCACAGAGCAGATAAGCTTATTGAGGACTATGCATTTGAAAAAGGCGAAAGCTTGACTGTTGACGGCTGGAGCAATGAAAAGATGGTTGAATATATCAGGGAAAACAATATTGTTTGTCCTGAGTGCGGAAAGCAGAACTTCACAGATATCCGTCAATTCAACCTTATGTTCAAGACATTCCAGGGTGTTACAGAAGATTCTGCATCAACAGTTTATCTTCGTCCTGAAACAGCTCAGGGTATTTTTGTTAACTTTAAAAATGTTCAGCGTTCATCAAGAAAGAAAATTCCTTTTGGTATCGGACAGGTTGGTAAATCATTCAGAAACGAAATCACACCTGGTAACTTCACTTTCAGAACAAGAGAATTTGAACAGATGGAACTTGAATTCTTCTGTGAGCCGGGAAAAGATATGGAATGGTTCTATTACTGGAAGGATTTTTGTATGAAGTGGTTATTGGATTTGGGAATGAGAGAGGAAAACTTGAGATTCAGAGACCATTCTCCTGAAGAACTTTCTCACTATTCAAATGCAACATCTGATATCGAATTCGTATTCCCGTTTGGCTGGGGAGAATTATGGGGCATTGCTGACAGAACAGACTTTGACTTAAAGCAACACCAGACTCACTCAGGAGAGAGTATGGAATATATTGACCAGGTAACAAATGAAAGATATATCCCATATTGTGTTGAACCTTCATTGGGTGCAGACAGAGTGACACTGGCATTTTTGGTTGAGGCTTATGATGAAGAAGATTTGGGCGATGGAGATTCAAGAGTAGTATTACATCTTCACCCTGCATTAGCGCCTGTTAAGGCAGCAGTTCTTCCTCTTTCAAAGAAACTTTCAGAGGGTGCAACAAAGGTTTATGAAGAACTTTGCAAAAAATATAACTGTGAATATGACGAGGCAGGCTCAATCGGTAAGCGTTACAGAAGACAGGACGAAATCGGAACACCTTGGTGTATCACATACGACTTTGATTCAGAAACAGATGGCTCTGTAACAATCCGTGACAGAGATTCAATGGAACAGACAAGAATTAAGATTGAAGATATAGATAAATATATCGAAAAAAGAATGAATTTTTAATTCTGGGAGGAACTTAAAATGAAAATAGTTGATGAATTTAAAGCATTTATAGCAAGAGGAAATGTCCTTGATATGGCCGTTGGTATCATCGTTGGTTCTGCATTCACAAAAATTGTTAATTCGTTGGTTGCTGATGTTATCACACCTGTAATTTCATTGATAACAGGAAAGGTTAATTTCACTGATTTAAAATACGTAATAGCTCAGGCAACAGAAGAAACTGCTGAAAATGCAGTTAAATACGGAAACTTTATTCAGGCAGTAATAGATTTCTTTATTATTGCATTGGTTGTGTTCTTTATGGTTAAGTTTGTTAACAAAACAAAGGAAAGATTTGAGAAAAAGGTTGAGGAAGCACCTTCTGAGCCTCCAAAGCCATCAAATGAAGAAGTATTGTTGACAGAAATAAGAGATTTATTGAAAGAACAAAAATAATAACAGAGAGGGTAATTGATATGGGAAAAACATATAAATTTTTAGCATTTGACTTTGGTGCATCAAGCGGCAGAGCGATGCTTGCAACCTTTGACGGAGAAAAAATCACATTAGAAGAAAAGCATCGTTTTGCAAATGACCCTGTTACTATGAATGGCGGATTTTACTGGGATGTTATGAGATTGTTCCACGAAATCAAGCAGGGAATATTGGCGTGTGCAAATTCAGGCGATAAAGACATTGACTGTATCGGAATAGATACATGGGGTGTTGACTATGGTCTTCTGGATAAGAACGATAAGCTTTTATCAAATCCTTATCATTACAGAGATACAAGAACTGACGGAATGTTTGAGGAGGCTTTTAAAAGAGTTTCAAAAGAAGAAATATTTAACTCTACAGGTATTGCATTTAACTGGTTTAACACATTGTTTCAGGTGTTATCTGCAAAGCTTTCAGGTGATGTTGCATTGGAAAACGCAAAAACCTTGTTGTTTATGCCTGACCTTTTGAATTTCTTGTTGACAGGCGAAAAAAGATGTGAATACACAATCGCATCAACCTCACAGATGTTTGATTCAAGAACTCATACCTGGGCAACAGATTTGTTGAAGAAACTTGATTTGCCTACTGATATATTTGCACCGATGATTTATCCGGGCGAACAGGTTGGAGTATTGTTGCCTGAAATTGCAGAGGAGTTGGGAGTTGATCAGATTCCTGTAATTGCAGCAGCATCTCATGATACAGGTTCAGCAGTCGCATCTGTTCCTGTTGTTGATAATGAAGATTTTATCTACATTTCAAGCGGAACATGGTCATTGATGGGCGTTGAATTAAAAGAGCCTAATGTGACAGCAGATGCTTTAAAATATAACTTCACTAACGAGGGCGGAGTTAATAAGACAATCAGATTTTTGAAAAATATAATGGGCTTGTGGCTGATTCAGGAGTCAAAGAGACAGTGGAAGAGAGAGGGAGAAGAGCTTACATTCGATGAGCTTGAACAGCAGGCAAATGCCGCAAAGCCATTTGAAAGCTTTATTGACCCTGACTATCCTGCATTCCAGACACCTGGTAATATGCCAAGAAGAATAAGAGAATATTGCGAAAAGACAGGACAAAAAGTTCCCGAAACCAAGGGCGAAATCATAAGATGTATCGCACAGAGCCTTGCATTTAAGTATCGTCAGACAGTTGAGGGTATGGAAGATGTTACAGGAAATAAGTATTCAGTTATAAATATTGTTGGTGGCGGAATTAAAGATAAAATGATTTGTCAGTTTACTGCCAATGCAACAAAGAGAACAGTTTCGGCAGGTCCTGTTGAAGCAACAAGTATCGGAAATGTTATCGTTCAGGGAATAGGTGTTGGTGCAATAAAGGATATCAAAGAGGGAAGACAGGTTGTTAAGAATTCATTTGATATTGCAACATATGAACCGCAGGATTCAGATGCCTGGGATAAGGCCTATGAAGAGTGGAAGAAGATTGTGCTTGGATAATATTAAAAAGCAGACAAAATTGTCTGCTTTTTTTATGTATCCAATCGTAATTTGCGATATTTTTCTTTTGTGGCAATTCCGCCTCTTATATGTCTTTGTTCCTTGTTTGTTTTAAGTATATTCAAAACCTTTTTATAAAGCTCGCGATTAAGCAGTGGAAGTCTTGAAGTCATATCCTTGTGAACTGTTGACTTCGAGATATGAAATTCCTTTGCAGCAGCTCGCACAGTTGCTTTGTTATCAATAATGTAATTGGCAAGCTCAATCACTCTGTCCTCAATATAATCTTTCATTTTTCTCCCCCAAAACATATAGTTTGTATATCTATATGCAAGGAAAAGGGGGAATAGAAATGAAATAATATATCCGCTTGATTTTTCAACTTGAATGTGTTAAAATTTAAAAAATACTAGTTTATTGTTTATGATTTATTAAATTTTTTGTTTTGCAGGTGATACAAATGAAAAAGAAAATTTTATTGACATTAATGTTAATTGCAATAAGCATAATTGCATTTGGCACAATTAGTGCGTCTGCGACAACAGAAGAAATATATACATACTCTGTCTCGGGTGGAGAAGCAACTATAACAGATTGCAGTGAATATGCAAGAGGCGATATTGTAATACCTACCACACTTGGTGGCTATCCTGTAACAAGCATTGGTGATTATGCATTTGAAATATGCGACAGCCTTGTAAACATTGAAATTCCCGATAGCGTGACATACATTGGCAATTATGCGTTTTATTGTTGCTACAACCTTGAAAGCATTACAATCGGCGATAGTGTAACAAATATTAGTGATTATGCGTTTTATGATTGTGAGAGTCTTACAAGCATCACAATTCCCGATAGTGTAAAAACCATTGGTGATTCTGCATTTTCTTATTGCAGCAGTCTTGAAAGCATCACAATCGGCGATAGTGTAACAACTATTGGTTATAGTGCGTTTTCTGATTGCAGCAGTCTTACAAGCATCGAAATCCCCGATAGTGTAACAAGCATTGGTGAGTGGGCGTTTTCTTATTGCAGCAGTCTTGAAAACATTACAATCGGCGATAATGTAACAAGCATTAGTGATTATGCGTTTTCTTATTGCGATAGTCTTGAAAGCATCGAAATTTCCGATAGTGTAACAAGAATTGGTTATTATGCATTTTGTAATTGCAGAGGTCTTACAAGCATAGAAATTCCCGATAGTGTGACAACCATTGGTTATAGTGCATTTTGGGGTTGCAGAGGGCTTGAAAATATAATTGTTAATGAAGACAATCCAGAATATTGTTGTGTTGGTGGTGTTTTATTTAACAAAGACAATACAACACTTGTAGCGTATCCGAGCGGTAATAAAAATGTTGCGTATACTATCCCAGATGGTGTAATAAGCATTGGTGATTATGCATTTTATGAATGCAGAAGTCTTGAAAGCATCGAAATTCCCAATAGTGTAACAAGCATTGGTGAGTATGCGTTTTGTTATTGCAGAAGTATTACAAGCATAGAAATTCCCGATAATGTAACAAGCATTGGTGATGATGCGTTTTCTGATTGCAGCAGGTTGACAAGCATCGAAATCTCCAATAGTGTAAAAACCATTGGTAGTCGGGCATTTTCTGCTTGCATAAGCCTTATAAGCATCGAAATTCCTGATAGTGTAACAACCATTGGTGATTATGCATTTTATGAATGCAGAAGTCTTACAAGTATTGAAATCCCTGATAGTGTAACAAATATTGGTTATAGTGCGTTTTATGGCTGTTATAACCTAGAAGATGTATATTATAATGGTACAAAGGCTGAATGGAATAATATTTCTATTAGTTCTGATAATGATAAACTTACAAATGCAGCAATACATTTTATGCCATGTACAAGAACAACCCTTTCAAATGATGATAAAACATTTACCATAACACCTGTTAATGTTGAAGATGGGAAAACTATAGTTCTTGCATTATACAATGGTGATGTATTCGTTGAATTTCAAAAAGCAGTATATGCAGGCGAAGCAATTACTTTCACAACTACCAAAACTTATACAAAAGCAAAGGTTATGGTTTGGGATGATTTAGAAAACTTAAAGCCTGCAGGCGAACCGGAAGAGGTAAAATAAAACAGTATGGATTATTGACTTTTAACTATCCATATGATATAATTGAAAAAACTAAATAGATTCATACAAAGTGTCGGCTATACCGTTTAGGTACAGTTGGTGAAAAGGGAATGGGGTGCAAATCCTCTGCGATAACAGTCGCCGTGTGTATTGAAGTTTTATCATTCGTTGACGAAAGTCAGTCATTGGGAAACTGAGAAGGCAGAATGATGAAACGCTAAGCTCAAGCTTTATATAATACAAGTCGGAAGACCTGCTTTGATGTCACTTCACAAAGCGCATTTGCATAGGAGTGACAGTTTTGATATGCATATTTTATCAGAATATGATTATTCACAGGAAAACTCTGCTGTGGCAAATAAATTGCCGCAGTTTTTTTATTTTTAGAAAGGAGGCAGTATGCAAAATAATGAATTTAAAACATACCATCCTTTTGTAAATTTTTTATATTTCATAATGGTAATCGGATTTTCATGCATATTTATGCATCCGGTTTGTTTGTGTATATCATTTTTTTCGGCATATTTATATTCTGTTATACTAAAAGCAAATCTGAAGTTCAAATATATAATCTTGTTGTTTTTTGTAACATCAGTCTTAAATCCGTTATTTAATCACGAGGGCATCACAATTCTTTCATATTTTCCGAATGGAAATCCTCTGACATTGGAGTCGATTGTTTATGGTATGGCGGCATCAGTTATGCTAATCAGTGTTATCTGTTGGTTTTCGTCTTATAATAAGATTATGACGAGCGATAAATTC
>JAZOTJ010000085.1:0-5198 GCA_045657585.1 Clostridia bacterium
AGATGATGGAATCATTTTTTAAAAAGGATATACGCAGAAAAATTAACCACAAATCAAAGAAAAAAATAAAATGCGTACCACTTGTACGGAATGATAAAAATGATGAGTTTGCCGAGGCTGTACAAAATGCTATGAAACGATCTTTTGCAGAAGATACACGAAGGAAAATAAACTGGGAAGCAAGAGAAAAAAGAGTAAAGATATTCCGCCTCGAAAATCCTTTAGCAACACAGTGAATGTTTTGCTGGATATATTGAAAAAGTTGTGGTATTGTTGTTGCTGAAAGGAGGTCGATTATGTGACTGTAAAGACAAAATGGAGAATCTGGATTTATTACAGACTCTCAAGAGATGACGACAAAGAAATGAATTCACTAAAAAATCAACGAAGAATTCTGTTGGACTATATCGAAAGATACGGCCATGAATTTGTGGGAGAATCCTTTGATGACAATGTAAGCGGAATGACTTTCGAACGAGAAGGCATCGAGGAAATCTATCAGGCAGCATCAGAAAATAAAATGGATGTTGTTCTGGTAAAAGATTTATCAAGACTTGGCAGAGAAAAAATACAAACTGCATTGTTTATCGACTTTCTGAGACGCAACAATGTGAGAGTTATATCTGCCACTGATAACACAGACAGTTTTAATGAAGATGACGAAATGCATATGGAAATGGTTCAATTCATGAACCACTTCTACGCAACCGATGTGGCTAAAAAAGTCAGAGCAGGTTATCGTCAAAAGCAAAAAGATGAGGGTGTCTGTAATATGCCGCCTATGGGGTATTACAAGGACAAAAACACAAATGAGATTATAATTATGGAAGAACCTGCAAACATAATTAAAGAAATCTATATGATGTACCTTGACGGATACGGCTTCAAAGCGATTGCAGAAAAGCTGAATAAAGACGGAAAGAAATCACCGTCATACTACCAAAAGCTTTATAATAACAAAAAGCAGGGCTACAACAAGCCATCAATAACATTTAAATATCTGTGGGATTCTACAGCAGTCAAGAGAGCGCTTATCAATGAATTTTATACAGGCACATTAATATGCCATCTCGAGGAAAGCAATAAAGTGAAGAAGATAAGAAGAAAGGTTCCGAAGGAAGAACAATTCAGGCACGAAAATTATGCACCTGCAATTATTCCAAAGGATGTATGGGACAAGGTTCAAATGCTGATAGAAAGCAAAAATGAAAAGAAAGTCCGTGCAAGTACAGGAAAGCCCTATCACAGATATGCAGGATTGTTAAAATGCGGAGATTGTGATTGCTCCTTTGTAGCGAAAATCAGAAAGTGGAGAGATAAGCCTGATAGAGTTGAATATGTATGCAATGGATATCATCGCTACAAAGGATATTGTACCTCACACAGAGTACAGGAGAAAGACTTGGACACTCTTGTATATAACGAACTGCTTAGACTGAAATCTGTAACGGAGCAGAATTGGTTATCTATCGAGAATGATGTGAAGAAATGGCTTAAAAATAAAGCAAGCCATGAAAAGCAGATATCCAATATGAAAATCGCTGTATCCAACCTTGAAAATGACATTGAAAACATTCTTATGGAAAGAATTAATGACAAGGAAAATCGTGATGCATACGATAGAATGCTTGAAAAAAAGAAAGCACAGATTGAGGGCTATAAAACTAAAATCTATGAGCTGAAAAACATTGAGGAAACTGTCAAAAAGCGAAAAAAGGAAATCAAAGAAAGCATTGATATCCTTGACGGAATCATAGCGGAAGGTGCAATCAGCAATGTAAACTTACGGCTTCTGGTAAATGAAATAGTTGTCATTGAAATGGAAGATGGGAATCTTGCCATAGTTGTATCAATGAATGCACCATTCGACCAATACGGAGAAGTATTCGATGAGAATGGAAATGTGAAGCTCAGGCATAATGGAAATTACAAAGAGATATCATTACAAGAGGTTAGTGCTTAATAGAAAAAGTGCTTACGGGAGAAATCCTGTAAGCACTTAGGAAAATGGTGCGGATAACAGGACTTGAACCTGCATGAAATCGCTTTCACATGGACCTGAACCATGCGCGTCTGCCAATTCCGCCACATCCGCATATTAAGTTTTAACCTCATAATTTTTACACGGGAGAGGTAACCTCGAGGAGGAGCAAAACCGCTTAATCCTCATATATGAAAACGGTTAAACCGATTTCAACAACTTTTCACCGAGTAGGTGTGAGCAGAACCATGCGCGTCTGCCAATTCCGCCATATCCGCAAAAATATTACTCTATACATAATAACATAATTAATTAAAATTGTCAATCATTTTTGTTGGAGCTTGATTAAAATATTTTTTATATGCCCTATAAAATGAGGAATAGTCAGAAAAACCATATTGTGAAAACACCTTTGTTGGCATAACTCCTATGTCGATCAATTCCTTGATTTTTATGAGTCGTTTTGATGTGATATATTTCCAAACAGTTGTTCCTGTTGATTTTTTAAAAATTCTGCATAACTGAGACTTACTTAAGAAAAACTTTTTGCAAATGTCATCGAGTGTGATTGATTTGTCAAGATTATCCGTTATATAATAGATTATCTGGTTTATAAGGGTATCATCGTTGTCAATATTATTAAATGATGGAGAATTGAAGATGTTTCGTATTTCATTTAAAAGTGCATACAAGTTTGTTGTGACAAGCAATTCATTCTGGTATGGAGAGTTTATTATATTATGTATAATCTGAAAGAAGAAATCATTTTCAAATAAATGCTTTCTGAGAAGATTTTGTTTTCCAGGGCTCCTTTTTTCAAAAGGTTCAAGAAGATTTCGGTCTTTATCAATTTTTTGAACAAAATCTTTTGTGAAATGAAGTACATATCTTTCATATGGTTCGTCAGGGCTGATTTCTATGTGATGAGATTCAGTTGTATCCATTATAAGGATATCTCCTTTTTTTAAGTGATAGTCGCTACCCTCAATATGAAAAATACCTTTGCCCGAAACAAAATAACATATTTCGCAGTAGTTTGCGTGAATATGTGTTTTAAAATCATTCGGGTTTGGTTCTTCTTCAATTGAATGAAAAAAATGAATTTCATCAGTGGATATCATAACACATCACCTCATATATATCTTAGCATAATGTGATAATATTTGCAACATATTTATAAAATTTTAACAATTTAATTGCTATTATTTATATGATATAATAATTAAAACTAAATTAGGAGCGTGTTATAAAATGGAAGAAATGATTGCTAATTTTGGAGTTGTACCTGTAGTGGTACTAAATGATGCTAAAGATGCTAAGCCATTGGCAGATGCATTGTGCGAGGGAGGATTGTCTTGTGCTGAAGTAACATTCAGAACAGCAGCTGCAGAAGAGTCAATTCGTATAATGACCGAAGCTCATCCTGAGATGCTAGTCGGAGCAGGAACAATTCTTACAATTGAACAGGTTGATAAAGCTGTCGGAGCAGGAGCAAAATTTATTGTAAGTCCTGGATTTGACCCTGAGATTGTTGATTATTGTTTGTCAAAAAATATTCCTGTTTTCCCTGGCTGTATTACTCCATCAGAGGTTGCACAGGCAGTTAAGAGAGGATTAAAGGTTGTAAAGTTCTTCCCGGCTGAACAAGCAGGTGGACTTGCTATGATTAAGGCAATGGCAGCACCATATAATATGGTTAAGTTTATGCCAACAGGTGGTATAAATGCAAAAAATATCGGAGAATATCTTGGATGCAAAAATATTATTTGCTGTGGCGGTAGTTGGATGGTTAAGGGTGATTTGGTTTCTGAAGGCAAGTTTGATGAAATAGTTAAGCTTACAAAAGAAGCTGTTGAAATAGTTAAGAGTATTCGTGGATAAGGAGAATGAGTATGAACTTAAATGTTAAAGATAAAAATGAATGTATGTATGATGCTGTTTCACTGGGAGAAGTTATGTTGAGACTTGACCCGGGAGAGGGAAGAATCAGAACAGCAAGAAGCTTTAGAGCATGGGAAGGCGGCGGAGAGTATAATGTTGTCCGCGGACTTCATAAATGCTTTAAAATGGATACAGCGGTAATTACTGCATTTGCTGAAAACGAAGTTGGATATCTTGTTGAAGACTTTATTGAACAGGGTGGAGTTGATACTGCACTTATTAAATGGATGAAGACAGATGGTATCGGCAGAGTTTGCAGAAATGGTCTTAATTTTACAGAGCGTGGATTTGGTATAAGAGGAGCTGTAGGATGTTCAGATAGAGCTAATACTGCTATTTCAAAGGCTACTCCTGAAGATTTCGATTTTGAATACATTTTCGGAACATTGGGCGTTCGTTGGTTACATACAGGCGGAATTTATGCTGCATTGTCAGAACAGTCATGCAAGACTGTAATTGAAGCAGTTAAAACAGCTAAGAAATATGGAACAATTGTTTCTTATGACCTGAACTATCGTCCATCAATGTGGAGTGCAATCGGAGGCCTTGAAAAAGCACAAGAGGTTAATAAGGAGATTGCCAAGTATGTTGATGTTATGATTGGAAATGAAGAAGATTTCACTGCTTGTCTTGGATTGGAAATTGAGGGAAATGATGAAAATCTTAAGGAATTAAATCTTGATGGATACAAGAAAATGATAGCAGAGGCTGCGAAGGCATATCCTAATTTTAAGGTAATTGCTACAACACTAAGAGAAGTTAAAACAGCTACTGTAAATGACTGGAGCGCTATTTGCTGGGCTGATGGAACAGTTTATAAAGCTAAAGATTATAAAGGTCTTGAAATTATGGACAGAGTTGGCGGCGGAGATTCCTTTGCATCAGGTCTTATCTATGGTTTGATGACAACTGAGGATGCTGAATTGGCAGTTAACTATGGTGCCGCTCACGGAGCATTGGCTATGACAACCCCAGGTGATACAACAATGGCAAACAAAAAAGAGGTTGAAGCTATTATGGGCGGAGCAGGAGCAAGAGTTCAAAGATAATTATATAAAAGAGACGGATTTTATCCGTCTCTTTTATATAATTATTTGACTTTTTATTGATAAAGTGATATACTGAGAGCATTACAATAACAATAAAAGGAAACAACAAATATGCCATTTTCAGAAAAAGAAAAAATATTAAAAAATGTTGAGAAACCAACACGATATACAGGTCAGGAATTGAATATGTGTGTTAAAAATCCAAAAGATGTTGATGTTCGATTTGG
>JAZOTJ010000086.1:0-32957 GCA_045657585.1 Clostridia bacterium
CCACAAAATACTATTGCAGATTGCAATCCCTCTTTTTTTAAAATTTCTTCCACACAGGCAATTGCGGCATTTTCCATCAAAACAATTGATGGTATGGCTCCCATACTTTCAGCCAAGCTGTCAATAGTACGCATTTGTTCAGCAGTACATACCTTCATAGGTTCATCTCCTGTAATCTATTCTTCAATAACAACCACTGCAGTTGCATAATTCTCGGAATGTGAAAGTGAAATATGAACTTTTCCCTTGTCTAAAAGCTCCTTTAATTTACCATATAGAACAACATATGGTGCACCAAGTTCATTATGCAAAACTTCAATATCCTTTATTTTTATATTGGAAAATCCAATTCCCAAAGCCTTCAAAAAAGCCTCTTTTGCAGCAAAACAAGCCGCAACACTTTCTTGCGGCGCTTTTTTTGTCTTAAAATATTTATTTTCTGCATTTGTGAAAGTTCTTTCTAAAAATCTCGGATTTTCCATTGATTTTTTAATCCTTGAGATTTCTACAATATCTATACCTATTCCTCTGATCATAATATATGTATTGTTTTTAAATTCAGATTTTTCAATCCTTCTTTCATTCTGTCATTAGGCTGGAATAACACTCTTACTTTTCCAGCTTCTCCATAAAAATCAACAAAATAGGTATCATATTCAGAAATTCCTGTTGCATTTATTGTCTTCTTTATTCCATTAGAATTTTCATACTCATTCTTAAAGCTTTCATCATCAACACAAGCACAAATCTGAGCTTCTCTAAAATTAACTGTTGTAATTCTTTTTCTTCTGCTTCTGCCCATAATTTTATCAATATCAAGCTCATAATTGGTAAGTGCATATTCATACTCAACATAAATCATTTTTGCCCATATATAAGCAAAATAAAATGTTGCAAATCCCAATACAAAACCTATGCCTGGTCCAAGAATTGGTGTTGCAAAGAAAAACAACAAAAATGCAACAACAAAAGCTAAAAATCCTATTCCAAAAAGCTTTAAAACATCAACAATATTCATTTTTTTCTTGACAATGTACTCACAAAAAATATCCATCATAATAAATTTCTCTCCTTCATCATTTTATACATTTTATTAATAGCACGAGCTCTGTGGCTTATTTCATTTTTTTCATCAATAGTGGCCTCTCCAAAGGTTTTTCCCAGCTCATCGGATATGAAAACAGGATCATAACCAAATCCGCCATTTCCCAACACCTCTCTTGCAATTTTTCCTTTGACCTCTCCACAAGCTGTCAATTCCTGACCATCAGGATATACAACTGAAATAACACTGACAAACTTAGCATTTCTGTCTTCAACACCTGAGAGTTCAGATAATAACTTTTCAATCCTCTTTTCATCAGTTGCATTTTCTCCTGCATATCTTGCTGAATACACACCTGGCGCTCCGCCAAGTGCATCAACACAAAGCCCCGAATCATCGGCAAGAGCAATTTCTCCCGTCAGCTTTGAGATTGTCCGTGCCTTTATTAATGAGTTTTCCTCAAAAGTTGTCCCATTTTCTTCAATTTCAATATTAATTCCCATTTCTCCCATTGAAACAATCTCAACATTATCATCAGAAAAAATCTTTTTTATTTCACGAATTTTACCTGCATTTGAAGTTGCCACTATAATTTTCAAATAATCCACCACTCTCTATTCTGTTGTTAACATTATTTTACTATATAACAAACATTTTTGCAATAACCAAATGTAAATTTTCTAAAAACAATAAAAAGCCTTCATAATGAAGGCTTTTTATTGTTTTTAAATTCCGCGGTATAATAATCGTGATGGTAAAAACAGTTTCAGAGCATTATGTATTAACATTTTTGCTCTTGAGCTTTCATAGGATATGCTGACTCCATCAACTGACTCACTCTTAACCCCTTCGCTTCCGCTTATATCCGACAAAATATCACATACAGCGCAAATAGCCTCTCCGATTTCATTCAAAGTTCCTCGATTATCGGTAGCTTTTTTAACATATTTTTCAGCTATTTTTTCATAACTTGAAAACAATTCTTCACTTTTGATTTTTTGCCCGTTATATTGCTTTAAATAATAATCAAAATCTACCATTTTAACCTCCTTTTCGTTGCTTCGCGCAACTTTAGTTTTAAAAAAATATATTTGACCGCTATTTTTTATATTTTACCACAAATTTTTAATTTTGTCAATAGCATTATGCAACTTTTATTGTGAAAAAGAACTGTAAAAACTCTGTTTTTACAGTTCAATAAATTATTTATTAATTCTCTTAAGTACCTCTGCTGCAATCATATCAACAAGCTTATCCATATCATCTATAGAGCTGTTTGCTCTTGCAAATGGTGCTTTTCCATCACTTGAGAACAATTCCATCTTAGCTATTGTTTCTTGTTTTACTGCTTCAACTGCTGCAGGGATTAGGTCGATAATACCCTTATTCATATCAGTAAACTTACTGAATTCTGCCTTAACAGCTGCAATATTGATATCAGTAAAGATATTTACCTTGCTGATACCTTCTTTGATAGCTCTCTTGAAATCGTTATCAGTCAGTCCTGAGCCACCATGTAAAACCAATGGAACATCAACTGTATTTGCAATAGTCTTAATTCTCTCAAAATCAAGTTTTGGAGGCAATTTATATGCACCGTGAGCATTACCAACTGCAATTGCAAGCGCATCTACCTTTGTCTTTTCAACATAGTCCTTAGCAAGCTTAGGATCTGTGAAGAACTTACTTGGGTCACTCAGGTGTGAGCTTCCCTCTGCTGAACCCTCATTATCTCCGACATGACCTAACTCACCCTCAATTGTTGCACCATATGAATGGGCAATTTCAGCCATTTCTCTGACCTTTTCAACATTTGTATCATAATCATCTGTTGAACAATCATACATAATTGATGAAAAACCTAATTCCAATGCTTTTAGGCATGTTTCCTTTTTTAGACCATGGTCAAGATGAACAACCACAGGAACTTTAGCCTTTTTAGCCATCGGAATAAGATAATATGATACTTCTTCAAGTGGCCCATATGGGAATAACACTTCTGCAGTACCCATGATAACAGGGGACTGAGTTGCTTCTGCAGCACTGATAATTCCTCTTGCAAGCTCCATATTGACTGCATTAAACAATCCGACTGCATATTTATTTTGCTTAGCAGGTACAAGTACCTGATTTAATGTAACTAACATATCTCTTCCTCCATTTATTTATATTCTTTCATAAACTTTTCTATTTCGTCATAGCTCTTTATTCCTGTTGTTGCACCCTTTGCCATTACATTATGAGCACCTGTCGCATTTGCAAATTGTGCACACTCCAAAAAGCTCTTTCCTTTAGCATATGCACTTAAAAATCCTGAGCAGAAGCTATCTCCTGCACCTGTTGTATCAACAGCCTTAACTTTGTATGACGGGATAATAATTCCTTCACTGTCCTTTGATTCTCTCACATAACAGCCATCTTTTCCAAGCTTGATTACAACCTTTGAAACACCTCTTTTAAAGAATACGTCAGCAATTTCCTTTGGCTCATCTTTTCCTGCGATCATAACTGCCTCATCAATGCTCGGCATAAATATATCTATATATGGCATAGCATCATTGAGAAGTTCTCCCCATTTGCCTTTTGCATCCCAGCAAACATCAAGTGCAGTTACTTTTCCCATTTCTTTACATTTCTTTAAGAATTTTGCTGTTTGCTCTCCGTCAAATGTATTCAAAAGATATGTTCCTGTTACAAAAACAATCTTTGATTCTTCGATAACATCCCAATTTACATCATCATATGAGAATGTTCCGTTTGCTCCGACACAATGAAAGAAAGTTCTTTCTCCATCTTTATCAGAGAATAATACTGATGTTGAAGTCTGCGTGTTCTTATCCTTTGAAAGACCATTTATGTTTACTCCTGCCTTATCAAGACAACCCTCCAAAAACTCGCCAAAAGCATCATTTCCGATTTTGCCTATTATAGCAGTTTCCAAACCTAATTTCTTGATGTTTATGGAAGCAGTCATAGCATTTCCGCCTGAAAATAACTCTATCGAATCAACCTGCTCCAATAATCCCTTTTTAGGAAATTTGTCAACTGTCTTTGTCAAAACATCAGCAACCAAAATTCCAACGCAAGCAATATCTATCATAATTGTACTCCTTTTTATAACGCAACAAAAACCACTACTGTGGTTTTTGTACTTATTTAATTAGTTACATTCAGCAACCAATGGACCTTCCAATTCCTTAAGATAGAATAATCTGCCTGGTAGTGTTGGGATATAACTTGATGTTACCCATCTTGATGGACCATATCTCAAAGTCATCCAGAAGCTCATACCCTGCCACTGCATTCCTCTTCCCAATACACCATCGCAACCGCCGATTATATAATCAGCCTGCATAAATAAACCAGGTCCAATTGTATTTGCTCTGCAAGGAACCAATGTTGTTCTTGACTTGAAGCTTGTCAAAGCATTCTGTTCTATTGTTAATGGATGCAACTTTGCACCAATTCTGTGAGTTTCTTTAATCCACTCTTCATCACTTGCATATTCACCTGCGAATTGTGGTTCCCAGAATGCAATATGACACATTCTGCCGACACCAAATACCAATACAAGCTTTGCACCCTCTGCCTTTAATTTTGCAATTTTTTCTGCATATGTAGGCAAGTTTTCCTTTGTTGCAAAGTTTCTCTGATTTTCAGGAACTGTAAGCTCTCCCAAAGGATTGAATAATGCCTGCTTCATTGCATTCTGGAATGCTGCAGGGTCATCAGCTGCAAGAGTGTTTCCGTCTGCATCTGACCATTCGTCCATATTGAATGTGTAAACATGGTCACACTTAACATTCCATTCTTTCAAGAAATAAACTGCCCACTTATACATTCCCATAGGTCCTACAGGAAGAATCATAGCAAGCTTTTCACCTCTGTCCTTTGCCTCTTTGATTTGCAATGCAATCTCATGTCCCATATATGTATCGAATTCATAGATGTTTTCACATCTTATTGGTTGGAAATCTTTGTTCCAGAAAGATTGTCTGTCCTCTACCTTGTTGCTTGGGTCGCAACACTTATCAATTTTTTCCATATCCCATCCTGCAGGGTAAAATCCCTCCAACAATGAGCCTTTTACTGTACTGTTAAAATCCATCTTTTACTTCCTCCTTAATATTATTTATGGTAATAATCTTTTTGTTACAATCTTCGGCCATGCAAGACATTGCGTAAATGCTTCTGCATAAGCAACTCCACATTGCAAGCCTCTGTATTTTGCACAAGTCTTTACGAAATCTGCAAAATCTATGTTATCATGGTCTCTCATCCACTTTAACTGACTCTCATGACATTCAAGCATTTCAAGCTTTAAATCAATTTCTTCTGAAACATCAACATATTCTGTCGGTATTGTTCCGACACCTGCAAGGTTATCCATATAGTAAATCGGAACAACCTCTGTTGCACCGCCTTGCTCTGTAGCATAATGCGGAACACTTGCAGCAAAGCTTGCATCAAATACCAGCTTACTTACTTCCACATGGTCAGGCATATAATCGTTAGGTGCGTGAGTGATTATGAAATCAGGATTTACCTTTCTTATCAAATCAACAACCTTATCACGATGCTCTTTTTTTGCAGCGTTTACCATAACATCACCGATATCACAGGTAACAACCTCTATTCCTGCCAATTTGCCTGCTTTCTTTGCTTCGCCAATTCTGATTTTTCTTAGTTCGTCTGGCTCTATAATCACATGGCCAAGGTTACCATTGCAAACATGACATACAGTAACCTTGTCACCTCTTTTAACACATTTTGCCAATGTTCCTGCACAATTTATCTCAATATCGTCAGGGTGACATCCTATTGCTAAAACATTCATTATTCCTTACCTCAATTTCTAATTAATCTGTTAATTTCTTTACACAATCGGCACAAATTCCGTCAAATCCCTCAATTATTCCAACTGTTTCTGAATGAATCCAACATCTTCCGCATTTTTCATTCTTATCAGCTTCAACAAATACCTTGCAGACATCTCCCGAAACTGCAGTCTCTGGAGCATCTTCTTCTTTAATTGTTGCCTTTGATGTGATGAACAACTCTGCCAAATCTTTTTCACCTACAGATTTTAACAAATCAAGAATTTCACCCTTAGCATAGATAGTAACATCTGCATCAAGTGATTTTCCGATTAATTTTTCATTTCTTGCAGGCTCCAATGCTTTATTAACATCGTTTCTCACATCAATTAACTTGTTCCACTTGTCCTCAAGCTCTGCATTATTCCATGCATCTGTAACCTTTGGCATATCATTAAGCATAACGCTGACTTTGTCATCACTTTCAAGATGCGGCATATACTTCCATATTTCCTCACAGGTAAATGCTAAAACAGGAGCTAATAACTTAACCATTGCATCAAGAATGATAAACATTGCAGATTGTGCACTTCTTCTGACCTTTGCAGTTGGCTTTTCTGTATATAGTCTTGATTTTAAAACATCAAGATAGAAGTTACTCATATCAACGATACAGAAGTTAAGCATTACACCATAGATTGTATGGAATTCAAAGTTTTCATAAGCAGCAATTGTCTTTTCAACAAGCTGATTTAACTTCATTAATGCCCACTTGTCAAGCTCTGTCATTTCTTCATAGCTTACCATATCCTTGCTTGGCTCAAAATCATTAATGTTGCTCAAAATATATCTTGCAGTATTTCTGACTTTTCTGTACCCCTCTGATAATTGCTTCAATGCATCCTGTGACATTCTCATATCTGTTCTGTAGTCAGCAGAGATTACCCACAAACGAAGAACATCTGCACCAAACTGATCAACAATTTCCTGCGGAGCAATAGAATTGCCCTTTGATTTTGACATTTTCTTGCCTTCGCCGTCCTGTATCATACCATGAGTAATAACAGTGTTATAAGGTGCTTTTCCCGTGGTTGCAACACTTGTTAAAAGTGACGACTGGAACCAGCCTCTGTATTGGTCATTACCCTCAAGATACATATCAGGTGGATATGTCATATCTTCTCTTTCCTCACATACTGCTGCATGAGAAGAACCTGAGTCAAACCAGACATCCATAATATCTTTTTCTTTAGTAAACTTTGTGCATCCACATTCGCACTTGGTTCCTGCAGGCAAAATTTCTGATGCATCTGTATCCCACCATTTGCCGACACCCTGTTTTCTGAACATATCGGCAACAGCCTTGATTGTATCTTTATTGATAAGCTCTTTTCCGCAATCTGCACAGTAGAACATCGGAATAGGAACACCCCAGGTTCTCTGTCTTGAAATACACCAGTCGCTTCTGTCAACAACCATGCTTGTAATTCTGTCTTCGCCCCACTGCGGAACCCATTTTACCTTTTTTATCTCCTCAACAGCTTTTTCCTTTAGTGCATCAACTGATGCAAACCACTGGTCAGCTGCACGGAAAATAATAGGATTATCACATCTCCAGCAGTGCGGATATTGATGGACAATAGCCTCCATCGCCAAAAGACTTCCGTCTTTTTGGAGTCTTTCCAAAATTGCAGCATTTGACTTTTCGTAGAACATTCCTGCAAATTCGCCTGCTAATTCATTCTGATATCCCTTTTCATCAACAGGAACAATAATTTCAATTTCAGGATACTTTTTGCAGACAATATAGTCGTCTGCACCAAATCCCGGAGCTGTATGAACACAACCTGTACCTGCATCCAATGTTACATGGTCACCGACAATAACCAATGATTCTCTGTCAATAAACGGATGCGCACACTTGATATATTCAAGCTCTGCACCTGTAAATTTCTTTACAATTTCATAATCGCTGTCAAGATTTGCAGCTTTTACAACGCTTTCAATCAGGTCTGTTGCCAAAACATATATCTCATCGTTATTAAACTTAACTAATGAATACTCAAAAGTTGGATTTAAAGATATAGCTACATTACCAGGCAATGTCCAAGTTGTTGTTGTCCAGATAACAAAATACACATTTGACAGTCCTTCAAAAAGACCTTTGTCATCTTTTACTGCAAATTTAACATAGATTGAATTTGATTTATCTTCTGCATATTCAATTTCTGCCTCTGCCAATGCAGTTTCACAGCTTGGGCACCAATATACAGGCTTTAATCCCTTATATATCAATCCATTCTCAGCCATTTGTCCAAAAATCTCAATCTGCTTTGCAACAAAATCGTCTGTTAGTGTAAGATAAGGATTTTCCCAGTCACCTAAAACGCCAAGACGTTTGAATTGAGTCTTTTGATTTTCAACCTGAGTGAGTGCAAATTCCTCACAAGCTTTACAGAATTTCTCTGCTCCTGCTTCATGTCTGTTGATACCAAGTCTTTTTATTGCCTGTTGTTCAATAGGCAATCCGTGTGTATCCCAACCAGGTACAAACGGAGAATAAAAGCCCTGAAGATTTTTATATCTGACAATAATATCTTTTAAAATCTTATTGAGCGCATGTCCCATATGGATATCGCCATTTGCATATGGTGGTCCATCGTGCAGAACAAATGATTTCTTTCCTGTATTCTTTTTCTTTAATCTGTTATATAAATCTATACTTTCCCAATACTCAAGAGTTTCAGGCTCTCTTTGCGGTAAGTTTCCTCGCATAGGAAAATCCGTTTGAGGAAGATTAACAGATTTTGTATAATCTTGATTCTCTGCCATTTTTATTTTCCTTTCTATAAACAAATTCAGGAATGTCAGAATATAATTCCAACACTCCTATTATTTTACTCTATTTTTTCCAACATTTCAAGTATTACATTGCAAAAACTTTTCATTTTTGTTTTATATGCATCAATTTCTGTTTGCAAATGTGTGAATTCTTGCGATTTATCTCGTGCCTTGTTCTCTGCCTCCTGAAGAATATTCTGTGCTTTTTCAGTTGCACTCTTCTTCATATCCTCTGCTGTATTCTGCGCATATAACAAAGCATTTCTCAATGATGTTTCTATATTTTTGTATTCTTCAATAGATTTATTCAGGACAATCATCTTATCCTTCATTTCTTTATTTTCTCTGTAAAGCTTTTCATAATCAGCTCCGACAAGGTCCAAAAAATCATCAACCTCATCAGCATTATAGCCTCTCATTTTTACTCCGAATTCCTGCTTTTGAATATCAAGTGGTGTTAACATATATATTTCCTCCTTAAATAAATTTCTTGATTATAATATGACGTCTGTCACTTCTTGTCATCCCGCCTGTCCCGCAAAAAATATATCTTCCGCTTCCGCGAACAGATATTATGTCATTTTCCTTTAAAATATGACTTGTATTATTGCAGGGAATATGATTTATACTGACTTTCTCACCCAAAACTAAGGAGGAGGCTTCCTTTCTTGAAACATTTAGCATTGCTGCTACAACCGCATCAAGTCTTAAGGATGCCGCAACTGTATTAATAATCTGAAATTTCGGCTCCGGAATCTCAATATCTGAAATCTCACATACTGCCGCCTTCACACCAACATTTGCTATTTTGTCAATGCCTGATGCAATATATTCTGCTATATCAGCCAGAATGAATATGTAACACGCATCCCCATTGACTAAAATATCTCCCACCTGTTCTCTGTTTATTCCTTTTGAAAGCACCGTTCCGAGATAATCACGGTGCGATAACTCTTTTTTATATTTCTTTGTTATTTTGATTGCTTTTATCGGAAAACTTTCAGTTTCTACACCCTGCCATTCGGGAAATACACCGAAAACAGTTCTCATAGCATTCTCATATCCTCCAAAAAATTTACACTCAAATCCAGGCATTGCGCCCGCATTTTCCTTTACCAGAGCAATCTGTGCCTCATTTAAGAAAGTCGAAAACTGAGGGGTCTGATATTTCTGGCACAATTTATATAAATCATTGGTCTTTGCTATTAATAGTTTTTCCTCAAAAGTCAAAATCTCACCTCATAAATAAATACAAAAGACGGAGTTATACTCCGTCTTTTAATCATCATTCAAAACGGAGATTTCTATTAAAACATACTCCATTCATATCCTGCGTCTTTATCAGTTAAAACCTCGCCAAGAATATCAACCTGAGATGGTGTTGCAAGGAAAATTCCGCCTGCAACCTTTTGCATATTACCATTTAATCCATAAACTGTTCCTGCAATAAAGTCAATAACTCTTCTTGCTTCGTCAGTATCAAGTGAACCAACATTAACTATAACAGGGCGTCTTTGCTTTAATTCGTCTGCAACCTGAGTTGAATTGTTATAACATCTTGGTTTTACTACAACAATTTTTGTCTGAGTACCTGAAGAGTGCATTGGAACTACCTTTTGCTTCTTTGCAAAAATAGGTTTTGAGGCTTGCTTTTCCTCAACCTCATCAAATTCTACCTCTTCAAAATCATCCTCATATTCATCAAGTTCATCGCCAAAGCCCATAAAATTCTTTAACTTATCTACCAAAGCTGTAGCACCCATTAACATTCTCCTCCTACATATTATAGTTTCTCTCCCCGAATATAGCCCTTCCTATACGAACCATATTTGAGCCTTCTTCTATGGCTATTTCATAGTCTCCGCTCATACCCATAGACATATATTGCATATCAACATTATCATATTTTTTCTTTGATATGTCAAGGAAAATGCGTTTTATGTTAACAAAATGTAATCTAAGAGAAATCTCAGTGTCAACTTTCGGCAAAATTGTCATCAAACCGCAAACTTTGACATTTTTTAATGTCCCTGCATGAATAATCATATCTTCCAGTTCCTCAGGCTTTATGCCAAATTTGCTTTCTTCCCCTGATATGTTTATCTGAATAAGAATATTCATTGTAACATTATGTTTTTGGCACTGTCTTTCAATCTCGTCCATAAGACGGATTGAATCAACCGAGTGTATCATATGTACCTTGTCAATGATATACTTCACTTTGTTTGTCTGAAGATGTCCTATAAGATGCCATCTTACAGGTTTAACACTGTCATATTTATCAACAATTTCCTGTACCTTGTTTTCTCCTATATCTGTCACGCCGCAATCAATCGCCTCATTAATTGCATCAGGCGAATATGTTTTTGTTACTGCAATCAATGTCACATCATCTGATGTTCTTCCGCTTTTTTCTGCCGCTTCTTTTATTAAAAGTCTGATTTTATCCAAATTATCACTAATAGCTGACATTCAAATCCTCTTTTCTTTTATTCCTCTTTCTTTTCACCAAGAACAATCTTATCTCCAACTGCAAGTTTTCTTTTTGCATCAGCTTTCGGATAAACTATTGTCTTTTGTGAATTTGCATCAGTATATACTATATCACATTCGCAGAATATCTCAGAGCTTCCGCCTGCTATCATAACACCTGTCTTATCATTAACAACTCTTATTGTGTGAACAGGAACCTCATAACCTACATATCTGTTTATAACAATTTCCATATCCCCCGAGCGCATGCCGTAAACACCCTCAAGATATCTGTCACTTTTCAAGACTATCAAAACATTTTCACTTGTTTCTTCTTCGCTTGATATAATATCTACAGTTGCACTCACCTCTGCTCCGGGGAGTCCGTCAAATCTTATTATAACTTCTCTTTTGCTTTTTATCTGCTCAGCTACATCTTTTGAAACAACAGCCATTGCATACCACGTATGGTTATCAACAACCTTACATATCTTTTCCCCTGTTGCAACAAGATTAGATGTCCTTTGAGGCACTTCGACATCAGTTAACTGTGAAAAATCAGCCACTTTAAATTCTTTTATTGTCTCAGGTGTTAATATCTCTTCATATCCGTCAACATTCAGCGAAAATACTCCGGAAATAGTTGTGTTGATATCAGATTTTTCGCTACTCAATTGTGCCTCTATACCTCGTCTTTTCACAATCAATTCTTTAAGATTTTTTTCAAATTCCTGTGATTGTTCATTATTCAATGCTTTTAATGTGTTCTTATAATCCTCAATCTCACGTATTTTATTATTTAACACTGCATTAATTATATTGGTCTTTACATTTTCAACAGTACTCTCAGAAGAACCTGAATCGGTAGTAAATCTTTCACTTTTGGCTTTTGCAGCCTCAAGTTTTTCTATTCTTGTGTTAACATTATTCAAATCCTGAATTAAGTCAGCATCAACATTTCCTCTGTATATTGTTGAAATGGTCATATTTTTTGAAACTCTGTCGCCTTCTTCAGCGTAATTATACATTGTCCCTGAAATCCGGGCATCAAAAACAGCCTCTGTTCTTATAACATACGCTTTCGTTTTGACAGAATCCTCTAATCTTGTTAAGGTAGCGGTCTGTGTCTCAACAGGTATTTTTAAATACCTGTACCCATAAAAGATAACTGCGAACAGAACTATTGATAATATTATTGTTACGCCCTTTCTTTTCATCCTCAAAACCCCTCTTGATAATTTATGAAAAACTATTATGTCTCTTCTTCATCCGGTGCCAAAAGTAAGTTTATAATATCCCAGAGTGTGAATTTACCCTCATCATCTTTAGTTGAGAAAGGAACAAGTATATCCTCCTCACACAATTCAAGTTTATCCCAAATCATATTAAGATTATCCTCAATTGCACTCTTTTTCAATTTATCAACCTTCGTTGCAACAACTATAACTCCGCTGTCATCATATGCTCTTAACCATTCAAGCATCATTATATCGTCTTTTGTCGGGGCGTGTCGGCTATCCACCAAAAGAACTGTTTTTATAAGTTCCTCTCTGTCACGAAGATAATCCTCCATCATATTTCCCCACTTCTGGATTTCTTCCTTTGAACGTTGCGCATAACCATATCCGGGCAAATCAACAAGATGCACTGTATCATCAATATTATAAAAATTAATTGTCACGGTTTTTCCTGGCGTTCCTGAAACTCTTGCCAACTGCTTTCTGTTTAAAAGTTTATTAATCAAAGATGATTTTCCCACATTTGAACGACCTGCAAAAGCAATTTCAGGCAAACCCATTTTAGGATATTGATTTGGCCTGACTGCTGATACAGTCAGATTTACATTGTGTATATTCATAAAATTATTCCTTTCTTAATTTTATTCTCGCAAAAATGCGGTATTTAGTACAGTATCCATATCAATCGCAGGAACAAAGTTTATCTTGCTTTTTACCTCTTCCGGAATTTCATCAATATCTTTACAGTTTTCCTTTGGAATTATTATTGTTTTAATTCCTGCTCTGTATGCAGCAAGCGACTTTTCTTTTAGTCCACCGATTGCCAACACATTTCCTCTTAAGGTAATTTCCCCCGTCATAGCCACATCTGCTTTTACAGGTGTATTGGTAAGAGCCGATGCAACCGCAGTTGCAATTGTTATACCCGCTGACGGACCATCTTTTGGCACTGCACCCTCGGGAACATGGATATGTATATCCTTTGTTTTATAAAAATCATCCTTTATCATAAGCTCTTTTGATTTGGAGCGTACAAAACTCACTGCTGTCATACAAGACTCTTTCATAACATCTCCAAGATTTCCTGTAAGTTCAACTTTCCCTGTCCCTGACATAACATTAACCTCAACAGATAATGTATCTCCACCAACACTTGTCCATGCAAGACCTCTTACAGTTCCAACCTCGTCCTGCTCATTTTTCTTATCAAAAGAATATTTGTGTTTGCCAAGATACTCCGATAGATTTTTTTTGGTAATCCTTGTACTTTTCTTCTGGGAATAAAGCATTGTCTTTGCTACTTTTCTCAATAGCTTTCCAATTGTTCTCTCAAGACCTCTTACTCCTGATTCTCTTGTGTAATATAAAATTATTTCTTCAATTGCATCGTCTGCTACTGTTACTCTTTTTCCTTTTAATCCATTTTTTGCAATCTGCTTTGGAATAAGATATCTCTTTGCAATTTCAAATTTTTCAATATTGGTATATCCCGAAATTTCAATCGTTTCAATTCTGTCAAGCAACGGTGCAGGAATATTATTTATGTTATTTGCAGTTGCAATAAACATGACTTTTGACAAATCAAACGGAATTTCCAGATAATTATCTCTGAATGTAGAGTTTTGCTCAAAATCAAGCACCTCTAAAAGAGCAGATGACGGGTCTCCTTTATAATCCATACCCATCTTATCAATTTCATCTAAAAGCACAACAGGATTTCTTGTTCCTGCTTGCTTTATTGCGCTGATAATTCTTCCGGGCATTGAACCGATATATGTTCTTCTGTGACCTCTTATTTCTGCCTCGTCATGAACTCCGCCCAATGAAATTCTTACAAATTCTCTTCCTAACGCTCTTGCGATTGAAGCTGCAACAGATGTCTTTCCTGTTCCGGGAGGTCCGACAAGACACAAAACAGTTCCGTTTTGTCCTCCTGTCAATGTATGCACCGCCAGATGCTCAAGCACTCTGTCTTTAACATCTGTCAAACCGTAATGGTCATTATCCAAGACTTCAGCCGCATTCTTAATATCAAGGTTTTCCTCTGATAATTCACTCCAAGGCAACTCTAAAACTGTATCAAGATAATTCCTTATAACCGCACCATCAGGAGATGCTGACATCATTTTAGATAGTCTGTCAGTTTCTTTTAACAGTTTTTCCTCATCAGCTTTTGAAAAACCTAAGCTTATAATCTTTTCACGGTATTTTGCAATTTCCTCTGCATACCCCTCTTTATCTCCAAGCTCTTTTTCGATTACCTTCATTTCCTCACGAAGATAATATTCCCGTTGATTTTCGTCAATTTTCTTTCTGACTTCCTGGTCAATTCTCATTTGTTCCTTTGAAATCTGTATTTCATTCTTCAGAACAAGCATCAATTGTTCCATTCTTGCATATATATCAAGAGTTTCTAAAATTTCCTGTTTAACTTCATAGTCACAATTAATGTTTGCGGCTATCCCGTCAGCAAATCTTGAAAGTTTATTTGATGGCACAATCATTGCAAGCTTATCAGGGCTCATTTTCTTTGACACATTGATATATTCCTCAAACAAATCCTGAAGTGAGCGTATAAATGCCTGATTAACTACCTCATTTTCCACCTCATCACCTTCAGATATTATATCAACCTGTGCACTAAGATAAGGCTTTTCACTAACTAACTCCGAAAGTCTGGCTCTTTCCTTAACCTCAACCATAACTCTCATAGTGTCGCCATTTTTAAATATCTGTCTGACACTTGCAACACATCCGACTTTATATATATCAAGAAATGACGGATTTTCCTTTAAAACATCCATCTGTGCTGACAAAAATATTTTTTTATCACTTTCCATAGCCTTGTCAACTGCATTTTTTGAAGCTTTTCTTATAACGTCAAAACTGACCGTACTTCCCGGGAAAACAACAAGCCCCCTCAATGCAATCATCGGCAATATATATGTATTTTCCAATTAAATTTCATTCCTTTCGACAGGTTATAAACTATCTATTTTATTATACACCATTTCACGACATTTTTCAACAGCTTTTATCAAATATTTTAAATTGACTATTTTAAATTTTTTTGTTATACTATTTATGAAAGGACTTGGTTTTTGTGAAAGAGAAAATATATACTATACCACTAAATGAAGCATATGAGACTGATTGCGAATGTCCGCTGTGCCAATTGGAGAAGAAGCTTGAATCTGATGCGATTGAATATACGCTCGGTGCTGCAATGATGGAGCCTGATTTTCGGATTGAATCAAACGAAAAAGGTTTTTGTAACAAGCACTATTCCATGCTTTTTTCCAGACCAAACAAGTTGAGCCTTGCTTTGGTATTGGAAACCCATCTTATGGAATTATCAAAAAGTCTTGACTCACTTTCTGATGAATTTGAAAATTTCTCAAAAGACGGACTCTTTAAAAAGTCTTCCGATAACAGTGAGAAAATCAATAAATGGTTTGACAAAAATAATTCGTCCTGTGTGATTTGTGATAGAGTAAACAGCACTATGGAAAGATATATAGAAGTATTCTTTTATATGTGGTCACACGATAATGATTTTAAAAACAAAGTCATTTCCTCAAAAGGCTTTTGCCTTTATCATTTTAATAAGCTTTTTAAAAATGCACCGAGATATCTTGGCAAAAATGATACCAAGGAATTTCTAAAAATTATATATCAAAAAGAAAAAGATGAACTTAAGCGTATCAACGAAGATATACATAAATTCACCTTAAAATTTGATTACAGAAACAAAGATATGGAATGGGGTACTGCCATTGATGCACCAATAAGAACTATCGAAAAAATATCTGGCTATATCCCCAATGAACAGGATAATTAATCATTTAGCAATCGCATTTGCAATATTTATTGCATCTGCGATTTTTTCTTTCATCTCGTCGTCTTGCTCAACACGATAATCCCTCACTGCCACATATAAGTCATCAGACAATATTTCGCATTCTCTAAGGATTTTACTGTCTTTTAAATTAACAGCGTAAGCCTGTCCATTAAATCTATACAGCTTATCCTCTTCAACCTCATTTTCTGTCCATTTATCTACAGTTTTGAACATTCCCTCCATTGATGGGTCATCAACCATATAACGAAGATTAGACTTATCAATGATATAAATGATAGAGTCTTTATCGGTAGCCTCTAATTGCATTCTCATAATCATTGTCTGCGCAACAGATACATCGCCCAATCCTTCAATAAAGGTATTCTGACGAATATCAACTCCGTCCTTGCCATCTCCATCAGAATCGGTAACAAACACGGAAAGCTTTTCCCTCAGCTTCTCTACCTGTTCTTTTGGCATATTCGCCTTTCCTGAATATACAACGTTAAAGTCATATCTGGGAGCTGTTATTATATTGTAAACAGTGGAACCCGCAACCATTATAACAAGTGCAGAAACAATAGTATGTATTTTATAATAATCCCAGAAATACTCCCACCATTTTTTTGTAAATCTCTTTGGTATCTCTCCATATTTTTCAGCCATTTTATTTCTCCTCTTTTATCTTATTCATTTTCAAACAACGGAGTTGAAAAATATCTTTCCGCTGTATCGGGAAGAACAGTTACAACTGTTTTTCCTTTACCTAACTTTCTTGCAAGCTTTTTAGCGGCAGCAACATTAGTTCCGCTTGATATGCCGCACATTATTCCCTCTTTTTTGGAAAGCTCACGGGATGTTTTTAAAGCTTCTTCATCACTGATAATGCATATGTCGTTATATATATCCTGATTCAGGACCTTTGGAATAAGTCCATCCCCAATCCCCATCTGTATATGAGTTCCGATTGAACCGCCTGCAAGAATTGCCGCATTTTCAGGCTCAACTGCCCAGATTTCAATATCAGGATTTTGTGCTCTTAACACTTCCCCGATTCCGCTGATTGTTCCGCCTGTTCCAATTCCCGAGCAAAAACCGTGAATCGGTCCTGCAACCTGCTCCAATATTTCAACGCCTGTATGATGCTTATGTACAAGTGGATTTGAAGGATTTTCAAATTGCTGAGGAACAAACACATTCTTATCCTCTTCCGCCATCCTTATAGCAGTTTTCAAACACTCATTTATGCAATCGCCGATATTTCCCGCATCATGCACCAATATAACCTCTGCACCATAATGACGGACAAGCTTTCTTCTTTCCTCACTTACAGAATCGGGCATAATAATAACAACCTTAATTCCCATAACTGCTCCGCAAAGCGCAAGGCCTATGCCCTGGTTTCCGCTTGTCGGCTCAACAATGACAGTATCCTTTGTTATTTTTCCTGCTTTAATTGCATCGTTTATCATATTATAAGCAGTTCTTGTCTTTATTGAACCACCTATATTCATTCCTTCAAATTTGACTAAAATATCTGCACTGTCCTCGTCAACCATATTATTTAATCTGATTACAGGAGTGTGCCCCATAGCCTCTAAAATATTATTATAAATCATAGTTTCTCCATTCTGCTTTATTCTGATTATATTATCAACCAAGCTATAATTCAACAAAAAATCCGATTATTTACATATTGTTAATTATTAATTCATTTTTTAGAATAATTCTTTAACACTATATTTACAAACTCTTTGTTGTCATTACTGTTTTTCATAAGATTTAAGACTCCCTGCATTGCCTCTGTTGCAGTGAGCTTATCAAATTGTCGTCTTAAAATCCATGAAGCTTCCATTTCATCCTCAGTTAAAATAGCTTCCTCTTTTCTTGTGCCGGATTTCATAATATCAATAGCAGGGAAAATCCTTCTCTCCTGCAATGTTCTGTCAAGCTTTAATTCCATATTACCTGTACCCTTGAACTCTTCAAAGATAACCTCATCCATTCTGCTGCCTGTTTCAACAAGTGCAGTTGCTAATATTGTAAGACTTCCGCCCTCTTCAAATTTCCTTGCTGAACCAAAGAACTTCTTTGGCTTTAACAATGCATCAGGGTCCAATCCGCCTGAGAGAGTTCTGCCAGTCGGAGTTACTGTCAGATTATATGCTCTTGCAAGCCTTGTGATGGAGTCTAATAAAATCACAACGTCTTTTTTCTGTTCAACCAGTCTTTGTGCTCTTTCCAAAACCATTTCAGCAACCTTTGTGTGATTTTCAGGTGTCTGGTCAAATGTTGAAGAGATAACATCTCCATCAATTGAGCGTTTTATATCCGTGACTTCCTCAGGTCTTTCATCAATCAACAAAACTATAAGCTTGATATCAGGATTGTTTTTTGTTATTGATTGCGCAATCTGTTTTATAAGCGTTGTTTTTCCTGCTTTAGGCGGCGCAACAATCATTCCCCTCTGACCTTTTCCGATAGGTGCAATAATATCCACAATTCTTGATGCATACTTTGTTTTATCGCCTGTGTCAAGAGTAATTTTTTCTGTCGGATATATGGGAGTTAATTTTTCAAAGCTTTTTCTTTTCAAAGCCACTTCAATAGGGTCCTGATTTATTTTTTTTACAAACAACAGTGGCGAATATTTGTCTTCGTCCTGTGAAGGTCTGCAATCGCCAACAATCTCATCGCCTGTTTTTAAGTTAAAGCGTCTGATTTGAGTGGGAGACACATAAACATCGTCTTCACTCGGCTGATAATTATCAAACCTCAAAAATCCAAAACCATCACTCATGACATCCAAAACGCCACACACTTCCATAACATCTGATGGTCTTTCCCTTTTTGTTTTTTCTTTTTTCTCTGTTTCCTTTTGTTTGTTTTCTTCCCTGTGTTTTCTTATAAGAGCTATTATTTCATCTTTTTTTAACGATGACACCTTCGGTATTTCCAGCCCCAGGGCAATCTGCTTTAACTCTTCTCTTGTTTTTCTCTCTAATGCTACTCCATCCTGCATAGATAAATTCTCCTTTATATTCTACATAAACAGCTCCAATAGCATATTATTGTTATAAAAATACTTTGTTATGTATGTATCTTCTATAGTATCTTTAATAATCTCCGAATTATTATTCGGGACAAACCATATCAACCCCGCACACAGTATATACACTATAAAAAGAGCATTTACAAATCCTATAGCTGCTCCTGCCAGTTTATTAACCGATTTTAAAAGCGGAAGTTTGAAAATCATATTAATAATCTTTAAGCCAAAGAACAACAAAATTCTGATAGCGATATATAGAATAACAATCGATAAAATATTTATAACAGATGCAGTTGTTCTTTCTGCTGCCTCTTTAATCAAATCATTCTTAACACTCTCAATTTTTTCCTCTGTATCTTTTGCAATAGAGCTAAAAAACAAAGGCAGTCCAAAATTATTTTCTTTTACTTCTTCCTCTTTTGGTTCCTCTGTATTTTGCTTTGTCAGTGCTTCGGTTATCTTTTCATTTACTGTCTTTCCAAATTGAGAATTTTTTAAATACTCATTTATACTATCCTGAAATGCAAACATCATAACAATGGTTAAAATAATTGATAGAATAGCCGAAGAAGCTTTCACAAACCCCTGTCTCATTGAATGAATGATACAGATTGCAAATATTAAAATTATTACCAGATCAAATATTAACCAAAGAGACATAAACTCACTCTCCCTCTTTTATCTTCAAAAACTCAATACTCTGATTATATACAACCAAAATATTATCCGAATCAATAAAATATGCCTTTTTCATATCTCTTGTCGCAACATATTTAGCAAGCGGTGTTCCGTTGGATTTTGTGAGATATAAACTTCTTCCGCCATTATACAAAACATAATTATCTGCAATATCACAAAAATCAGGAACTATATCCTCTGTTATTTTTTGTTTTTCCCTTCCCGATGCAGAGATTATTGAAATTTCAGCAGAGTTATTTGTGTCAAAAAGCATCAATCTCGTACCGCTATCATCTTCACAATAACCATTCAATGTTTTAGAAGAAAAATCCCTTCTCCATAACTGTCTTCCATTATTGTTAAGTCCCAAAAGCTGATTGTCAGCAAATGCGTGCAGATTTGTTCCGACAAAATCCAAATCAAAAATTATGCAATCCTCATAGTTTACAACTACATCTTCCTTTGTTTTGTTAAGGTCCAGAAAAACTATTTTTGAAGAAACACCCTTTTCCATTGACAACAATGACACACACAATCTTCTTGCATCAGAAATTGCAACTGAAAGTGCACTATCTTTACCAAAGCTTCTTGAATATATCTCAAGACCTGATTTGTTATAAACCTCGACTGCACCCTTATAATAGGTTTTTTCGGTAATAATTGCACAATCACCATTGGAAGACAGATTTCCTGTTAAAATATTTTCCTTAGTTTCTGTCATAAACTGTTGTTTTTTCCCATTATAAAGAGCAATCTTTTTCCCATTTTGCTCCAATAAAAGAATATATTCTCCACGAACCCTTAAAATAGGATTGGAAATCTGAATAGGAACACTCCACAAGACTTTTCCGTTCTTGTGATACATAACAATTGAATTCTCTACAACACAAAGCATTCCGTCCATATAGTTTTCAAATCGGGCAGATGCTGCAGTATCCAACGCAATCGGCTCTCCCGTAGGGACAAACTTCTTTGTCAAATCAGTATAGTTTATCTTGACAGCCTCGACCTCGGGCTCGCTCTTAGTCACATCTTCAAATACGACTTCTTCCTTTGGAGGTTCCTTCGTTATTTCTTCTTCGGGAATAGCTTCGGCTATCAGTTCTTCCTGCTTTTTTTGTTCTTCCTTTTCGGCCTTTCTCATTTCATATTTAATCTTTAAATTTAAAATATTATCCGAAAAGTTCTTCTTATATGTTTCTATAAACGAAAAGCTATAATCCGATTTTATATAAAGACCTGCAACAACTCCTCCAATTGCCAAAACAACTGACAATGCAATCAATATCTTCTTCAATCGTAATACACCTCCGATAAGTAAAGTCCACAAGCAGGAGCTGTTATCCCTGCTCTTTTTCGGTCACAAGAATCAATTATGTCTTTCATTTCTTCCCAGTTTATTTTTTCATTTCCCGCAAACACAAGTGTTCCGACAATGATTCTGACCATATTGTATAAAAATCCATCGCCTGTAACCTTAACAGTTATCAGGTCATTTTCCTTTTCAACCTCAAGACTGTGAATAGTTCTTACAGTTGTTTTAACTGTAAACCCAGCAGCGGCAAAGCCGATAAAATCGTGAGTTCCCAAAAATGCTTTTGCAGCATTTCTCATTTTTTCTATATCAATATCATATCTGTAATGCCATGCCCGATTATTTAAAAATGCATCGGGATATTTGGAATTTAAAATTTTATACACATAAGTTTTTCCGACAGCACTCTTATGTGCATCAAAATCATCATCCATATCCTCTGCACCAATACAGATTATGTCATCGGGCAGAAATCTGTTTAGTGCATAGCAAAATTTTTCACACTCAATCTTAGACTCCGTTTTAAAACTGCAAACATAATTCATGGCGTGCACACCTGTGTCAGTTCTTCCGCAGCCTGAGAGTTTAGGTCGAGTACCTGTTAATTTTTTTATAGCATTTTCTAACACACTTTGAATTGTCACAGCATTCTCCTGAATCTGCCAACCGTGATAATTCGTACCGTCATATTGTATAATTAACTTTAAATTTCTCATTTTTACCTCTATTGATTTTGACAGGACGGGAATAAAAAATATATCTTCTATACAGCCACCTGTCTTATTTCAATATACAAAACCTGCCCTATTCTTTATCCTCTTTTGATATATTTTCAATCAAATCAACCACAACCTGATTTAACTCTGTTGCATTTTTTGATGTTATAACTGATTTCCCTGTTCTCTTTTCTATATTTTCACGAGCTTGTCCGGCAATCTCTCCGCCCTTTTTAGCAACATTTTTATTTTGCTCAAATGTAGTCGGATTATCTGTCTTTGAAATTTCTGTTGCACTGACTTCTGCCAACATATTCAATACAATTTCTGTTGTGCTCATATTGTCTCTTAGATTTTCTTTTTTTAATCCCTTGAGATTTTTATATTGTCGTGTAGTCATTCCCGACCAAGCCTTTGTAATTTCATCTGTGAGAATAGCATACTCGACACCTTTTTGTACCCCATGAGCGTCCCACTCTCCTGTCAATTCATTTCTGACTTTAACGGAAAGCAGTCTTTGATATATCCACTCACGAGTATAACCTTTTTTCAAATAGGTTTCAAATGCTCTGTCAATTGCAAATTCGGGGTCAATGGTTTCTTCAATTCTTTCTCTGCCAACTTGTGCCAACCATAACTTAAATGGCTCTGCTTTTGGCGATGGAATAGATTGAATAATTCGTAAAAGTTGTTCAGTGTCAGCTACATCGGTTAAGCGCATTTTACCATCAGCAGCTTTCATTTTCAACTGGTGACAATTTGTCACCGTTTCATTTCCTTCTTCTTTTAATCTTTGTTTTAACTTGTTCCAATATTTTCTGCCATCCACACTATCAGCAAGAACAGACACAACATCAACTACAGAAAAATACCATTCTTCTGTTTCCTCATTCCATGCAGTTCTTATTCTTTTATCTTCAAATATTTGTATTTTGTTATCCATATGTATAACCTCTTTTTACTGGATTTTCTCGCTCCCGATAGTATATGTAAATATCAAAAATCGGCAAACTAATTTATTGAATTTTGAGACTTGACACAAATTAAAACGTAATGGAATCGTGTCCAATTGTGTTTGTGCAAAAAATGTACAATTTTAAATAATACCTTAACTCTATTTTACTACCGCGCCACTGTTGGAGGCACTTACACTTTTAGAATAGCGCGACAGGTAACCACGTACATTTTCCTGTTCATGTGCAACCCATGTTTTTCTTCTTGTATCTAATTCTTTATCGGAAACATCAAGTACAATAGACCCACTATATAGGTCTACCGAAATGGTATCGCCCGTTTCAACCAAACAAATAGTTCCGCCATCCTTAGCTTCCGGACATAAATAACCAACACTCAATCCACCACTTGCACCTGAAAATCTGCCATCTGTAATTACAGCTGTGTTTGGAATTGCCTTTACAATTTCTGTTACACGATGCATTTCTTTCATACCGGGACCACCTTTTGGTCCTTCATAACGGATGACGATTGCATCACCTTCTTTAAGTTCATTCTTATGATATGCTTCGTAACATTCGTCCTCGTTATTAAAAACTTTAGCTTTTCCGGTGAATTTTTTCAGATTTTCAGGGACAGCAGATGTTTTAACCAATGCGCCACCAGGTGCAAGATTTCCATACAGAACCTGTATTCCGTCTGCCTCTTTCAGAGGATTTTCAAGAGTTCGTATGGTTTGTACATCTTTATTTTGTGCTACTTTCAAATTATCTCCAACACTATTTCCTGTAACTGTCATTTCTGCTGTGTTAAGAAGCGATTCAAGCTCTTTCATTAAAGCAGGAATGCCACCTGCTTTATAAAGTTCAATAACCGTTTTATTGCCATTTGGAACAATATCTGTGATTACAGGAGTTTTAGAGGTGATCCCTGCTATATCATCCCAAGTTAAATCCAAATTCAATTCTGATGCAAGTGCAGGCAAATGGAGAAGTGCATTTAATGAACCTCCGATAGCACTCAGAACAGTAACTGCATTTAAAAGCGTTTCACGTGTCATAATATCACGAGGTTTGATATCATTTTCAACCAAATGCATCACTGCCCTGCCCGATTCTCTTGCACTGAATCTTCTCATACTTGTACTCGAAGGCAAAAGGCTTCCGTGTGGCAACATCATTCCAAGTGCTTCGCTTAAACAACCCATGGTGTTCGCCGTTCCTAAAAACGGACAAATACCAGGACCTGTATAATATCTTAATGTCTCTTCTATCAACTCCCTCTCTGTTATTTCTCCTGCAAGAAAGCGTGCACGTGCTTTCTTGGATTCATCAGGCTTAATTTCAGCATAGCAAGGACCTGCTGTAACTACAATTGAAGGAAGATTTATTCTTGCCGCTGCATTGAGCATTGCAGGAATAATTTTATCACAAGAGCCCATAAAGACAACCCCGTCAAAAATTCCTTCTCCCAAAACCATTGCCTCTATTGAATCACATATAATTTCTCTGTGTGGCAGGCAATATCTCATCCCTGAATGTCCCTGAGCAATACCATCGCACATTGCAATTGTGTTGAATTCTATCGGCTCTCCGCCAGCTTCGATAATACCTTTTTTCACTTCTTCCGCAAGTTTTCTGAGCGGCTCATGTCCGGGACATATTTCATTCCAACTGTTAGCGATAGCAATTAACGGTTTGCTGTCAAGCGAATCAATACTTATCCCAGCAGAAGCAAGGTGAGCCTTTGCAATCGCCTTTTGAAATGCATCTAATTTATCTATTGAACGTTTCATATTTTCACTCTTTTCTTAATAATTTTTCTAACACTTTGCCGTCTGCATTTGGGAGCTCAACCCCCATAATTTTTGCATAAGTCACCGCTCCGTCAACAAGCTCTGCACCGGACAAAACGGTACCCGGCAAAAATCGAGGGCCATATCCTATAAACGGTGGTCTTGGACCTTTGTCGGGATGAAAACCATGGTTTCCGCCAAAACAGCCCTTTTCTGCATAGGAAAATGGCACAGCATAAGGCCCTTTCCAATCTTCCCCAAAAGAAGTAAAGCCGTCTGTCTCAATCACAAAGCTAAATTCTCCGTCAAGGTGCATTTTTTTAAACTCCTCTTTTGTGTAAACCTCCGAAATTCCCCATAAGCCTTCGCCTCGTTTTTCTTTCAGAAGATTATAAACCTCTTCTTTTAATTTTTCATCATTAGGATTACTTAAATAAATCTGTCCGCTCATTCCCGACTCTTTGCACCATGCCCTATAGCCTGTTACTTTACCGTTATCATCAACATCTATTAATCCCAGTGAAGCAAAAAGACTATTAATATTTACAGTTCTAACAGAATTTAAATGCCCATGGTCTGCAGTTATAACAAAATTTGTTTCTTCGAATACACCTGCATCCTTTGTAGCCTCTATAAGTGTATAAACCATGCTTTCACATTCATCCAAAGCCGTTTTTACCAAATCAGAAAAAACTCCCGTCTTATGCCTGTAACTGTCAATATTTCCCTGGTGAAGCAAAAGAATATCAGGCTGATATCTGCGAATAATTTCAGCACTTATTCTTGTGAGAAAATAGCTGCTGTCAGGTTGTTTGCGTCCAACACGCATCCACAGAACAGGAGCTACCACTTCATCAAACAACCATTCGGGCGTTCCGTTTTTTATGTAAGCTTCTCTGTATTCTTCAATCGGAGCACCTGCCTTAGGCCAACATTCGTTTAAAAGATAATCCACACTTTTATGGTTGCCGGAAATGGGCCAGCCAACTGACGCAGTTTTCAGACCTGCTTTTTTGCAACTATCTAAAATATCTTCGCATCTAACATTTTTATGTTCAAAAATCCAAGGCGGATTATCCACAAACTCAACAGCCGTATTATTAACTATACCATGTTTATCAGGATAGCAACCTGTTGACATAGTTATATGACAAGGGTATGTAAGAGACGGATATATGCTATGCATTCTCTGTACCATTGCACCATTTTCAATAAGCATACGAAAAGTCGGCTTTTTCTTTAAATAGTCCAAATCCTCATACACTAATGCATCAAGTGATATTACTATCAATTTTTCTTTATTTATTTAAACACCTCTATAATCATTATATTTCTCGTTTTGTTCATCAGGAATGTATTCCCGTAGTCTTTATAATTTCAGCCAACGATTAGCCAAATTATTCTTTCCATATTACATTTTCCATTATGTATTCACCTGGCAATGTCGTTCCGCTATAAATCTCTTTGCCATCTGCCGAGGCAAAAAATCTCCAATGTATGACAAGTGTCTGTTATTCACCAACCAAGAGGCTCTTATTACATAGTATTGCTTTCCCTCTGTTTCAACAGCTCCCGAAGTGCCGAAGGAAAATATAAATACGGTTTCTTCGTCTTTCTCACCAAAAAACAGAATGGCATAACTTTTCTGCTTCTTGCTCTGTTATACCCTTAACACTATCAACTGATATTTCGATAATATCCCTGCTAGATTTTGTTTCATTGACTGCAATATCTTGATTTGGCACAGATTCACTATGCTCCATATCAGTTTCATCATTCGGCATAAATATTTTGTAATATAAAATACCACTAAGTGTAAAAACCAGCACTGCAAGAATAATAACACAAAATATATTTCCCCCCATTAATCCCTCCTCTTTTCCAAAAATATCTTTTATGATTTTGTCAAGCCATGGACAAAAAATGTTCTCATCCAAATAATTCTATAACAAGTATCCAATCAATCCCAGTAGCAACACAAACAATCCGCAATATACAATTGCCATATAATCTATCTTGCACAGTTTCATCTGTTTCATTCTTGTCCTGTTTGCTCCGCCGTGATAGCATCTTGCATCCATGGCAGTTGCAAGCTCGTCTGCGCGTCTGAAAGCACTTACAAAAAGAGGGACTAACAAAGGAATCATAGCTTTAGCACGCATTATGATATTTCCGCTTTCAAAATCAGCGCCTCTTGCCTTTTGTGCTTTTATAATCTTATCTGCTTCTTCCGCTATGGTCGGAATAAATCTTATTGCAATTGACATCATCATAGCAATTTCGTGTGACGGAACTTTTATAACCTTAAGGGGCGATAATACCGATTCAATTGCATCAGTTAGCATAATCGGTGATGTTGTAAGCGTCAAAAGTGATGTTCCGCACACTAAAAGAGTCAGCCTCAACAATATCGTTAACGCCATTTTCACTCCCTCATATGTAATTTTCATTGTCCAGCCAAAAATTCCCCATTGCCACAAAATTTCTCCCGGTGTCAGGAAAAGATTTATTATAACAGTGAACATTATAATAAAAAGCATTGGTTTTAATCCCTTCAAGAAATAGCCTAAAGGAATTTTTGTCATTAATATCACTAAAATAGTTGCCAAGGTTATGAAAAAATAGGAGCTTGGTTTTGTGATAACAAATAAAATGATAATAAATAAAAATGTTAAAATCAGCTTTAGTCTTGCATCCAATCTGTGCACAACTGATTTTCCGGCAATGTACTGCCCTATTGTTATATCCTTAAACATCAATATTTCCCTTCATTGCCTCCGACAAAATACCGGTGGCATATTTAACAGTGTATATATCCTTTGGAAGCTCTGCTCCCATTTTTATCAAACGATTTATAAGCTTGGTAATCTGCGGAACTGACAATCCGATTTCCTCAAGCTCTGCACCCTTTTCAAAAACTTTCGCAACAGGTGCATGCATATAAACTGAGCCATTGTTCATAACTATAATGTTTTTAGCTACTCTTGCAACATCCTCCATACTATGCGAAACCAATATTACTGTCATATTGGTATTTTCGTGAAGATTTGTTAAAAGGTCCAATAGTCTGTCCCTTCCTTTGGGATCAAGGCCTGCAGTCGGCTCATCGAGAATTAAAATTTCAGGATGCATTGAAATAACTCCTGCAATTGCAACTCTTCTCTTTTGTCCGCCTGAAAGCTCAAACGGAGATTTTTCCAAAATGTCCTCACTAAGATTTACTGCACTGATTGCTTCCTTTACTCTCTCATCAATTTCAGTATCCGAAAGTCCCATATTTTTAGGTCCAAAAGCAATGTCTTTATATACGGTTTCCTCAAAAAGCTGATTTTCAGGATACTGAAAAACAAGACCAACCTTTTGTCTTATATCCTTCATACTTGTTTTTGAATCTGTTATATCGACTCCATTCACAAATATTTTTCCGCTTGTCGGCTTTATGAGTCCGTTAAGATGCTGAATAAGAGTTGATTTTCCCGAACCTGTATGCCCGATTATTGCAGTGAAATCTCCATCAGGAATTTCAATATTTATATCCTTCAGAGCCTGCATTTCATATGGCATACCCTGTTGATATACATAATTCAGATGCTCTATTTTAATCATCTATCTTGCCCTCTTTTTTAAGATATTTAATAAGCGCTTCAGCACATTCGTCTATGCTTATTATATCAGACGGAATATCGTATCCGAGTTCAATAAGATTATGGGTAAGCTCTGTTACCTGAGGAACATCAAGCCCAAAGCCCTTTAATTCCTCAGCGTGAGAAAACACCTCTTTCGGATTTCCGTCCATCATAATTTCACCCTTGTTCATAACAATAACTCTGTCAGCACAAACTGCCTCATCCATATAATGAGTTATTAGAATAACGGTCATATTCTTATTTTTATTAAGATTTCTTATAGTTGAAATAACTTCTTTTCTGCCTCTTGGGTCAAGCATTGCAGTCGGTTCATCCAAAATAATGCACTCAGGCTCCATCGCAAGAATTGATGCAATTGCAATTCTTTGTTTCTGTCCGCCTGAGAGACCTGCAGCTGAAGCCTCTGAGTACTCACTCATTCCGACAGTCCTTAAACACTCGTCAACTCTTTTTCTTATTTCCTCTGACGGAACACCTAAGTTTTCAGGTGCAAATGCAACCTCGTCCTCAACAATTGCTGCAACAATCTGATTATCAGGATTTTGGAAAACCATTCCTGCATCCTTTCTTATTTCAAAGACCAACTCCTCGTCCTGAGTGTCCATTCCGCTGACATATACCTTGCCACCTGATGGTAGCAAAATAGCATTAAAATGCTTTGCCAGAGTTGATTTTCCGCATCCGTTATGACCTAAAATTGCAGTAAAGCTACCCTTATTAATTTCTATATTAAGATTTTCAAACACATTAGTTATATTCTTATCCTCCATTGAAGAATAAGAATATGTGAGATTTTTTGTTTTTATCATTAATTATTCCTTCTCCCAGCGAACAGATAATCCACAAGGCAACGAAATATCCTTTTTCTCCATCGGAATACCTATTTCATCAGCACTTATTTTTCCGCCGTATTTTTTCTGCAAGGTTAATTTCAAGGTATTTGATATAACTGTTGCACAAAGACCTGTCGTGTATGAATTTACAAGGAAAAACAAAGGATTATCAGATAGTATATCTATGCATTCGCAAATAAGCGGATAGAGCTCGTCCTCAATTTTCCAAAGCTCTCCCGATGGGCCTCTGCCATATGACGGAGGGTCCATAATTATAGCATCATACTGCTTTCCTCTTCTTTTTTCTCTTGCAACAAACTTCTTGACATCGTCAACAATATATCGAACAGGCTTGTCTGCCAATCCTGATGAAATGACATTTTCCTTTGCCCAGCTGACCATTCCCTTCGATGCATCAACATGGCAAACTTCAGCACCTGCTGCCAATGCCGCAACAGTTGCACCGCCTGTATATGCAAACAGATTAAGCACCTTAATCGGTCTTTTTGCATTTTTTATCAATTCTGAAAACCAGTCCCAGTTTACTGCCTGTTCAGGAAAAAGTCCTGTATGCTTAAATCCCATAGGCTTTATGTTAAAGGTCAAATCTCTGTAATTAACAGTCCATCTCTCAGGCAGGCTCTTTTTCTTGTATTCCCAATGTCCTCCGCCTGATGCACTTCTGTGATAGTGTGCATATGCATTCTCCCACAGTTCTTCGCAATTCTTCTCTTCCCAAATTGCCTGAGGTTCAGGTCGTCTTAGTAAATAGTCACCCCAATATTCAAGTTTTTCCCCGCTTGATGTATCAACGAGTCTATAATCTTCCCATTTATCTGCAAGCCACATATATCATTAGCCTTTCATTCGTAGTTTTGTATAATATACCATAATAAATATACCATTTATCAGTCTTTTTGTCAAGAGAAACACCACCTTGAAAAGCTAAAAATTTTGTGATATACTAACAAAAGAAAGGGGGATTTTACTTGGATAAAAACGTATTGGAGTCCTGCACACTTTGCCCAAGAGAATGCAAGGTTGACAGAACAGATAATAAGCTTGGTTTTTGCAAATCTTCGGACAAAATTAAAATAGCTAAAGCCTATCTTCACCAATGGGAAGAGCCTCCGATTTCGGGGACAAACGGCTCGGGAACTGTGTTTTTTTCACATTGTAATATGGGATGTGTTTTTTGTCAGAATTATGAAATAAGCTCACTGCATCACGGAAAATATGTGACAACCAAAGAACTATCAAGCATTTTTCTTGATTTGCAAAATCAAAAAGCACACAACATAAATCTCGTATCCCCTACTCACTACATACCGCAGATTAAAGATGCCCTGATTATAGCAAAAAAGAATGGACTAAAAATTCCTGTAGTTTATAACTGTGGCGGATACGAAAGCGTTGAAGTATTAAAAATGTTAGACGGACTAATTGATATTTATATGCCTGATATGAAATATTTTGATGATAAATATGCTACAAAATATTCCAATGCACCGCACTATTTTGAATATGCTAAAAAAGCAATTGATGAAATGTTCCAACAGGTCGGCAAAAACGAATTTGACAATAATGGATTGATGAAAAAGGGTTTATTAATCAGGCATATGATGCTCCCCGGACTTTTGTTTGACTCTAAAAAGATTTTAGATTATCTTTATTCAAGATTTGGTGATGATATTTATATAAGCATTATGAGCCAATATACACCAATGCCAAATGTAATAAATTATCCTGAAATAAATAAAACTGTTTCAAAAAAATACTACAATACATTAGTTAATTATGCAGCGGATATCGGAATTAAAAATGCATATATACAAGACGGAGACTCGGTCGGAGAAAGCTTTATTCCTGATTTTTATAACGAATAAAAAATACAGAGCGAAATTCGCTCTGTATTTTTCATTTATAAAGAATTATTTTCTTTCTTTGATAGCAGCTTGTGCAGCAGCCAATCTTGCAATCGGAACTCTGAATGGTGAGCAAGATACATAGTTCAAGCCCAACTTGTGACAGAATTCTACAGATGTAGGATCGCCACCGTGTTCTCCACAGATACCGAAGTGCAACTTATCGTTTGCAGGCTTACCAAGCTTGATTGACATTTCCATCAACTTACCAACACCAGTCTGGTCAAGTTTAGCAAATGGGTCATTTTCAAAGATTTTTGCATCATAGTAAGCATCCAAGAACTTACCAGCATCGTCTCTTGAGAAACCGTATGTCATTTGTGTCAAATCGTTTGTACCGAAGCAGAAGAAGTCAGCTTCTTTTGCGATTTCGTCAGCTGTCAAAGCAGCACGAGGAATTTCGATCATTGTACCAACTTCGTACTTCAAATCAGCGCCAGCAGCAGCGATTTCAGCATCAGCAGTTTCAACAACCATAGCCTTAACATACTTCAATTCCTTGATTTCGCCAACCAATGGGATCATGATTTCAGGAACGATGTTCCAATCAGCGTGAGCTTTCTTAACATTGATAGCAGCTCTGATAACAGCCTTTGTCTGCATCTTTGCAATTTCAGGGTATGTTACAGCCAAACGACAACCTCTGTGACCCATCATTGGGTTGAATTCATGAAGTGAATCGATAATAGCCTTAATCTGTTCAACAGTCTTACCTTGAGTCTTAGCAAGTGCTGCAATATCTTCTTCAGTTGTTGGAACGAACTCGTGTAGAGGAGGATCCAAGAATCTGATTGTTACAGGGTGACCTTCCAAAGCTTCATAAAGAGCTTCAAAGTCGCCTTGTTGCATTGGAAGAATCTTTTCCAAAGCAGCTTCTCTTTCTTCAACTGTATCTGAACAAATCATTTCTCTGAATGCATCAATTCTGTTTCCTTCGAAGAACATATGCTCTGTTCTGCAAAGACCGATACCTTCAGCGCCCAATTCTCTTGCCTTCTTAGCATCAGCAGGAGTATCAGCGTTTGTTCTAACTTTCAATACCTTATACTTGTCAGCCCAAGCCATAATTCTGCCGAAGTCACCACCGATTGATGCATCAACTGTTGGGATAACGCCGTCATAGATGTTACCTGTTGAACCATCAAGTGAGATGTAATCTCCTTCAACATATGTCTTACCAGCAAGTGTGAACTTCTTGTTTTCTTCGTCCATAGCGATTTCAGAACATCCTGATACACAACATGTACCCATACCACGAGCAACAACCGCTGCGTGAGATGTCATACCACCACGAACTGTAAGGATACCCTGAGCAGCCTTCATACCTTCGATATCTTCAGGTGAAGTCTCAAGTCTTACCAATACAACCTTTTCGCCTCTTTCATTCCATTCCTTAGCATCGTCAGCAGTAAATACAATCTTACCGCAAGCAGCACCAGGAGATGCACCAAGACCTCTACCTGCAGGAGTTGCAGCCTTAAGAGCCTTAGCATCGAATTGTGGGTGAAGTAGTGTATCAAGGTTTCTTGGATCGATCATAGCAACAGCCTGCTTCTTATCGATCATACCCTCGTCAACAAGGTCACAAGCAATCTTAAGAGCAGCCTTAGCTGTTCTCTTACCGTTTCTTGTCTGGAGCATGTAAAGCTTTCCGTCTTCTACTGTGAACTCCATATCCTGCATGTCTCTGTAGTGATCCTCAAGGATAGCGCAAACCTTCTGGAACTCAGCGAAAGCTGCGGGGAACTTCTCTGCCATCTCAGCGATAGGCATAGGAGTACGAACACC
>JAZOTJ010000087.1:0-15604 GCA_045657585.1 Clostridia bacterium
AATATATTTTGGTCAGACATTTATGTCACAGGGAAATGAAATAAACAACAACTATATTCATGATATGACGCCTTTTAATAATGTCGGAATTCATTGCGGAATTTATCTGGATGACTTATGTTGCGGATACGAAGTCAAGAACAACATTATGGCAAACATTTCAAGAGGAATGTTGTTAGGTGGAGGAAAAAATATTATCGTTGAGAATAATTTGACCTATGTAAGTGAATATGCTTTGGTTGCTGACCAGAGAGGATTGGAATGGGAAAATCAAGCTGCTGCGCCGACACGAAGAGATGAGCTTGTTGCAAAATTAAGACAGCTTCCTGCATACAGACTCGCCTTCCCTCATACAATGAGTGAATTTTATCTTGATGATGACTATATTGCTTCTCCTGCTAATAACACAATGCAGAATAACTTCTTCTATGGAGCAGGTCCATATATTGAGAATAAGTGGGCTGATCCAACACTTAACAATTACAAAGCAAACAATCCTGTTGTAAAAACTACTGACTCAGGAGTTCCTTTAGATTTCTTAAAAGGTGCAAACGGTAAATTTGATCTTACGAGCAGCGATTTAAACTATATCAGAACACAAATTCCTGAATTTGCTGATATTGATTTAGATGAAATCGGACTTATTAACAAAAGATAATTAAAAATTAAGACGGAGAGGCTGAACGCCTCTCTGTTTTTTTATTAAAAACATACTTGTATTTTCTTTTCATCTGTGATATACTCTTAAAAGACAGTTCGAAACCATCCTGTCTATAAACAAAACTACTGGAAAGGATTTGGGCACTTTCGTGTCCTTTTTGCTAAAATGATTACTAAAATAAAGAAAGAATATTTTGAATTTTTAATCTTTTTAAAATCTGTACCGACTATAACAGTTATTTTATTTGTTCTGTCGGTCTTTTCGATGAATTTAATGGCAAACAAAAGCATTACCTTGCCTTTTGACTGGCTTGCACTTGATTGTGGTATTATTTTTTCGTGGCTTGTATTTTTGATACTCGACATTACAACAAGGCATTTTGGTCCGAAAGCTGCTACCGGATTGTCTGTATTTGCAATTATTATAAATCTGTTTTTCTGCATTTTATTTTTCATTACAGGAAGCATTCAAGGGATGTGGAGTGCAGCAGAACCCTCCCCCGAATTAATTAACAAGGCTCTTGACCTGACCTTTAGAGGAACATGGTATGTAATTCTGGGAAGCTCCCTTGCTTTTTTATTGTCTGCAACAGTGAATAACTTTTTAAACTTTTCAATTGGAAAAGCTTTCAAAAAAAATTCCGACTCCTATTTTGCATATTTTGCAAGCACTCATATTTCAACAGCAGTCGCTCAATTTATAGATAATCTCACCTTTGCTCTTTTCGTAAGCCACATCTTTTTTGGGTGGACTCTTCTGCAATGTATAACCTGTGCCATAACAGGTATGCTTGTTGAAGTTATATGCGAATTCCTGTTCTCAGCATTAGGCTATAAAGTATGCCTAAAATGGAAAAACGATAAAATCGGATACGATTATATAAATCATGTTGAAAGGGGCAAATAGATATGAAAATACTAATTACAGGCACATCATACGGAATAGGAAGAGAAATTGCCAGTGAATTTTTAGAATTAAACCATACAGTAATCGGAATAGACAAGTGCAAAGGTACAATAACAGATGTTAACTATACTCATTATGTAGCAGATATTTTTTCCGATGAGCTGCCTGATATAGCTGATATTAATATATTAATTAACAATGCAGGCGTTCAGAATTCGGGTATGGATATTGATATAAACTTAAAAGGTACTATCCGTGTTACCGAAAAATACGCTATACAGAAGAACATAAAAAGCGTATTGTTCATTGCATCAGCAAGTGCACAAACAGGTGCTGAATTTCCTGAATATGCAGCAAGTAAGGGTGGAATGGTTGCCTATATGAAAAACACAGCGCTGAGAGTTGCCGAATTTGGTGCGACTGCTAATTCTCTTTCTCCCGGCGGAGTTTTAACCGACCTTAATTCTCACATCATAAACTCTCCTGATTTGTGGGAACAGGTTATGAAAGAAACATTGCTTCCAAAATGGGCTGAAGCAAAAGAAATTGCAAAATGGGCATACTTTGTTACCGTTATAAACAAGTCGATGACTGCCCAGGACATTTTAATAGATAATGGTGAAGCTATAAAATCAAATTTTATATGGTAAAAAAAGTCCACCTAAGTGGACTTTTTCTTATTTCTTAACAGCTTTTACAATCAATGCATCACATGCATCAATCTCATCAATATTTCCATAACATACGCTTATATCATAGTCATCAGAAACTATAAATTCAGGTTTTACAGCCTTATCAGAATAGTTAATTGCGCTGACATACATATTGTCATCTTCATCAAAGCTCTGAACAACGCTGACATTTGGATTATCTGTCTTCAGAACATATCTCTGTGTCAGCTCTTCTGCAAATTCTCTGTATACATTACTGAATGGTTGTGTCACTTCATGCTTGTATCCATCTGTTGTGTTTATAGCATTAAGCTCAACAGGGAAGCCAAGGAAATACACATATCCTTTTCCATATTTATTTCTTGAGAATACAACATTTCCTTCTTCGTTTTCAGCAAGAACTTCCGCACCAACAGATTTAACATATAGTTCTGTATCTGAATAATAGTTGATATCTCCTGATTTCATATGAGCTGTATGTCTGCATCTTGACCTGTGTACTCCATAGCTTCTTAATCCGAAGGTTTCTTCCATACTGATAAAGCTACCATTATCAAATGTAACCATAAGCTTTGCTCCATGATTTCTTACTCTGTCAAGTACAAAATCAAGAGTTTTCTTCGGAACAAGTCTCCATCCCAGAATTGATGGCATTATATATACATCTGCCTCTTTTATCTCACTGTCGCAATCCTGTATCTCTATCTGGAATCCTGCCTGTGCACCAAGAACATAAGAACTCATCGCAAGATACTGCTTTTTTGTTTCATTTGTTACAATACATATTGCATCTGTTTGTTTTTTAACAGGCTTTGAAAGCTTAGAAACAACACTTTGAACATGCTTCATTGCAAGTCCCTGAGGCTTAGGTTCATTATTAATGTCAAGAATTCCAAGCTGTCTTTCCATTGTAATCCATCTGTATGGTGCACTATCGAGGTTTGTATGCTCTGTTCCACACCAATAGAAGTATCCTGCAAGACTATTAGCCCATGCGGAGAACATATTGACACGAACATACTGTGCCGCCATTTCCTTGTTTCCAATCATTTCTGAGAATACACCCTGTTCCTGGATGATACAAGGTCTTTTGCCGATATAACTGTATAAAAGACTTTGCGCTGTAGGGAAAATTGTCGTTCTCATACCATTATATGGTTCTAAATCCGCTGCAATTGATGGTGATGGATACGGATGAGTTGTCATATAGTCGCAAATTTCGCCCTGGAAATTCAATGACCATGTAGCCTGTTCTCCAATTCCAAGTCCGTGCATACCTGATGCAATCGGTCTTTTGTGATCAACACTTCTGATTGTATTTGCAACCAAAACTGACCAGGTATATGCCTGATATCTGTTCGCTGTCTTTCCCAGGTTATTACATTCATTACCCAAATCCCACATTATGATATTGTCTATATCACAAATAGCACTGACAAGTCCTTTGATGTATCTTGCTGTAAGCATTAGAGCTTCAGGGTCAGAAATCAGATTTTTTCCATCCAGTGCAGGTGGGCAGAACATTCTTCCGCTCATCCAGCCTGTTACAACCCCGACAGTAAGCTTCATATCATATTTTTGGGCAATACCTGCAAAAACTCTGAAATGGTCAATCATTGTGTAATCAATACCATTAATATTTTCCCCAATTGGCATATCAGTATCACAGAATGCATACTCACAGTCAACTCCCTGATGACCATAAAGCATTTTTATAGGCTGAAAATCACGCCAGTTAGGAAACACTCTCAAATGCTTTACACCAATTTGCGACAAAGCTTTTAAATCCTTTTCAATTACATCCTCATCAAAATTACGCCACATATCTGTACCTGATTTTGAATCCCAATAATTTACTCCAATCATAAATTCATTCATATTATATAACCCCCTAATTTATTTTTCAATGTTTAACAGCAAATAATCAAACTTTTCAAAAGAAACGATGATGGTGCTATCCTGCATTTCAATGCTTTCCCCTGTCATTGCATTCACAATTGATTTAATTACAAATGGAAATTTAATCCTCACATCACCAGACGGAACATTCTTCATATTGGCAATAATTGCAAGAACCTTATTTCCACACTCAAAATAACTTGTTCTTATAATGTCCTTTTCACATTCGACACTGTTTTTATAAAATGGCATCCATTCTGCTTTTTCAATAGGAAAGGCATCGTATATCTTATGAATTCTGTCCATTTCCTCCAACGGTTCCCCAACATCAACAGGCTTTGGAAGTATTCCGAATGGCAAAACATTTGCAGTTGCCTGATGGAATGTCCATTGCGGAGGATTGGAATAGCATAACATTTGTACAGGCACACCGATATTTCTGCCTGTATATGCACAACGGAACAATACTTCAGGAACTTCATCAACCTTTCCGTGAAGTAATGGTCCCTGAATAACCTCTCCATCCCAGATACTGTCAACAAATGCCATATTGTATGTCTGCATACACTCACTTGCGTGGAAGTTTATAATTCCTCCGTGTCTGTGCACTATCTCATACAATTTCTCTGAAAAATCACGAATCTTCCACACATTGTATGTAGGTCTCAAGTTTCCTTCTCTGTCTCTGTATCCGCAACCATGTGCCTCATTAATGCACGGTGGAGAAAGAAGTGTGCCATCAAGATATATTCCGTCAAATCCATACTTTGTCATAAGCTTATCTATCCCATTTAAGAAATACTCACCATATTCACTTGAATTGCAGACATATGTTGCACGCTGCCATGGATAACGATACCAAGAATCCTCCTGGTTCATACATCTTTCATTTCTTATTTTTCTGTATTTTGCATAATCCGGATGATACATTGGTGATAAAGATGAAAGTTCATATCCAAAATATGGAATAACCTTTATTCCGCGTTTATGAGCTTCATCAATAATATGCACAAGACGGTTTGCTGTCTCTTCAGTCAAGTCAACGCTGTGTTGCAAATCGTTCCACTTTTCGTGAAGATATAAGGTATCAACACCAAGGCGTGCAATTCTGTCTATCATTATTTCGCCATCTTCAGATTTCTTTTCAAACAAGAAGCTCTCATAATCTATAAATACTTTCTTATAGCAGTCAATATGCAGGTTATGCTCTTTAAATGGATTTTTAGGAAACGGCTTGACAGGTGTTGCCTGAACACCAAATTCAAAAACAATTGGTAGAAGACCCATGCCGTTTCCACCCTTATTAAGCCAGCAATCAGGATCTCTGTCAATAAGATGAAATCTCAAAACAACATCATCTTCGTTTACAATAATTTCTACATACTTATCCTTATCCTCAACCTGCCAGTTTTTATCACTGTCAAAGAAAAGAGAAAGCCCGACATCTTCATTACCAACAAATATATTTGACACAAATCCAAGTGAAATATTCTCGTTTTCAATCGGGTCAACATGATGATATTCAGGGTGAAATGTTGGTAAATACTGATAAAATTTTGCTACACTTTTCTTAAGCGGAACTTCTAACCAGAATCTGTCAAGCGTTCTTGGAGAGTTGTCCACCTTTGCACCAAGTCCAAATCCCTGTGCAACACTTCTTCCTCTTGGCATAACAGATAGCATACATTTAGCACAACCATCATAATCAACGCTATATTGAGTATTTAAAACAAATCTTTCACTCTGTGTGGCACGGATAAATCTTTTTTCTGTGCTTTCGTCATCATCAACCATTTTCCTTATTGTTGTGTCTCCCATATCGACAGTTTCATCCCTGAAATTCCATACAAGAGGTCTTTCTCCGTCCAGACCCACTACTCTTATTGGTCCGGCAAGCAATTCCTCTCCCCCGGATATTATAGAATCAAAAAGAGGGCTATTTCCCATTTTGTATGTTCTGTTCCATACCCTTGCATCATAGCCTATATCTGTTTTTTCAATTTCAGCAGGAAACAAGCCTTCAACCATAATTTCTTTACTCATAATAAACACTTCCTTTCATATGTGAAAATATCTGTTTTTTTGTATAGTATCATAAATAATTACCATATGTCAATGCTTAAATCTACGATTTTTTATACTATTCTTATATAAAGACTATAACAAAAAAATCCACTCATAAAGAGTGGATTTTCAAGACTTAATCATTGTCTTCTTCAGTATCAAATTCAAGTGCAATTTCTTCGTGACAGTTTGGACAAATGATTCCTTTTTCATCATCAAGTATATCAAAGTCAATCAAAACATCTTCGCCACAGCTTGGACATTCTACTTCGAAAAATTCGTCATCATCCTCAAAGAAATCATCATATTCATCATCGTCTTCATCTTCATCATACTCATAGTCTTCATAGACTAGTTCCTCAAGATCTGCAAGGTCTTCATCAATTTCATCAACTTTTTCTTCAAGCTCATCGTGAGCGTCCAGAACATCATCAACTGCTTGGGCAATATCATCAATTGCCTCAATAAGCTTTAACAAAACCTTTCCCTCAGCAGTTTCATCTGAAATATTTAAACCTTCTGCCAATCCTTTAATATAAGCAATTTTGCTTGATAGAGTTTCCATAATAAATCCTCCCTGAAAGAATTATACTCTTTCCATATATTCCCCTGTTCTTGTGTCAACACGGATGATATCGCTTCCGTCAACAAATAGCGGAACCTGGATAACTGCACCTGTTTCAAGTGTTGCCGGCTTTGTTGCACCTGTTGCAGTGTTTCCCGCAAACCCAGGCTCTGTTTCAGAAATAGCCAACTCAACAAATGTTGGAGGTTCAATACCAAATACATTTCCCTTGTATGACAAAATCATACATACCATATTTTCTTTTACAAACTTCAATGAATCGCCAACCTGATCCTTACCGATAGGAACCATATCAAATGTTTCAGGGTCCATAAAGTAATAAAGGTCACCGTCATTGTAAGAATATTCCATATTCTTCTTTTCAATTCTTGCAGGCTCAACCTTTTCAGTAGGTCTGAAGGTCTTTTCAACCACACCGCCTGTCATAACATTTTTAAGCTTTGTTCTTACAAACGCTGCTCCCTTTCCCGGCTTAACATGCAAAAACTCAACTACCTGAAATACATTACCTTCAAATTCAAAAGTAACTCCATTTCTAAAATCACTTGCTGTAATCATAAAAATTTTCCTCCATACATTTTAGTTTATTTCAATTATCTGATATTATTCAGATTATTAAAATTCAAAACAGCTTCTCTTATTAAAAGTTATTTCCCATATATTGTAATATATTTTTTTGAAAAATACAAGTCTTTTTTAAATAATTAATAAATCTTTTTTGGATTTTGTAAGATTTTGTGCATTATGTTCACAAATTTGCACTAAATCTTCTATCCTAACCCCGCCAAAATCCTCTATGTATATACCAGGTTCAACCGAAACAACATTCCCGACCTCTAATATATCCTCACTTTTGGGCGATAAATTAGGTGCTTCATGAATTTCGACTCCGACACCGTGACCTGTTCCGTGTCCGAAGCATTTACCATAGCCAGAATTTACAATAACATCTCTTGCCGCTTTGTCTGCATCATAACCGCTTACACCCGCTTTTAACATATCAAGACAGGCTTTCTGAGCATTAAAAACAATATCATATATTTCCTTTTGCCTTTGCGATGCTTCTCCCACTGCAACTGTTCTTGTCATATCTGAGCAATATCCGTCTAAAACGCATCCAAAATCAAGCGTTAAAAAATCTCCCTTTTCAATCACTTTGTCAGATGCCACTCCATGAGGCATACTTGAGCGCACACCTGATGCACAAATGGTATCAAACGATGTCTTTTGCGCTCCGTTTCTTCGCATAAAGAATTCAAGCTCTACTGCCACTTCCTTTTCAGTTCTTCCGACCTTGATAAAATCAAGTATGTATGAGAAAGCTTTGTCTCCCAATTCCTCAGCCATAGCAATTTTTTTAATTTCTTCGCTATCCTTAATCTTTCTTATTTTTTTAATTTCCTTTGAAAAAGGTTTTAGCTTTTTTCCACATTCCTGAAGCTTTGAAAACAATGAAACAGTAATAAAATCCTCTTCAATACACAAGGTTTTTTCACTTATGGATTTTATAACCTCTTTAATTTTTGAAATATCACAGACTTCAAACGAGGGCGATTGAAGTTTTGCCTGTATAGTATATCTTGAATCGGTAAAGAGCAGCTGTGATGTCTTTGTGATTATTAAGAATGCATCCTCTGATTCAAAGCCGCTGTAATAAAAAATATTGGGATACGAGCCAACGAAAACTGCCTCATCCTCACTGATAATCTCCCTGAGCTTATCACTTCTCATTTTTAAAATCTCCTCTGACTAATTCTTATAACAGTTCAATTTCCTTCATCAATTCGTCAATAATCTTGTCTTCACTGACCTTTCTGATTATCTCGCCGTGTTTGAAAATAAGTCCTTCGCCATTTCCACCTGCTATACCGATATCAGCCTCTCTTGCCTCTCCAGGTCCATTTACTGCACAGCCCATAACTGCAACAGTGATATCTTTATCAATATTTGCAATTCGTTTCTCAACTTCATTCGCAATTTCAATCAGGTTAATTCTTGTTCTTCCACAAGTTGGGCAGGACACAAGCTTTGCTCCACCTTTTCTTTGTCCCAGGACCTTTAATATATCCTTTGCTGCATACACTTCTTCAACAGGGTCAGCAGTCAGAGAAACGCGAATAGTATTTCCTATTCCCTTTGCTAAAAGCGAACCGATACCGATAGATGATTTGATTATTCCTCCACGCATTGTTCCAGACTCTGTCACTCCGACATGAAGCGGAATATCACACATTTTGTAAAGCTTTTCATATACCTCAATTGTTCTTGTCACATCAGATGTCTTAATAGATAATATAACATCTTTAAAATTGAGTCTGTCCAATATCTCAACATGACGCATAGCACTTTCTATCAGCGCATCAGCTGTCGGATGAGAATACTTTTCTAATAAATCCTTTTCCAATGAGCCACCATTGACTCCAATTCTGATTGGCACTCCCTTATCCTTTGCCATGTCTACAACTGCCCTGACTCTTTCTTCACTGCCGATATTTCCGGGGTTAATTCTGATTTTATCAACACCATTTTCCATACATTTTAACGCTAATTTATAATCAAAATGAATATCTGCAACCAATGGTATTTTTATCTGTTTTTTAATTTTCCCAATAGCATCTGCCGCTTCCTCATCAGGCACTGCACACCTGATTATTTCACAGCCTGCTTCCTCAAGTCGTCTTATTTGTTCAACTGTTTTTATTACATCTCTTGTGTCAGTATTGGTCATTGACTGAATAGAAACTCCTGCATCGCCACCAATCAAAACTCCGCCGACATTAACTAATCTTTTCTTCATTTTACCCCTCCGATATATAATTTGCAAAAACAGACAGAAATTAAAAATTCTGTCTGTTTATTTATTACTCAACAAAATATGTCTTTATAATCATTCCGCCATTTTTTACGCCTGTATTTCCCATATATTGTCTGTATCCGCTGCAGTAGCCATAGAATGTACTATTATCTCCTTGTCTGATATTGGTTCCTTTAGCACCGATATATTCAATACATATGTTTTTATGATTGCTTCCTGCAATGCTTATAATATAGTAAACTGTCATATCATCCTGTATTGCAATATCCGTTATAACTCCGCTTATTCTTAAGTTTTTATTTACAAACAAATCCGTATTTGCTTCAAGTTCTGCAAAAGTTGTCTCTTTGCAAGAACGTTTATAATCTCCCTCAATCGGAATATCTGAGGCAAATCGTCCCGAATATATTTCAACACCAAGCTCATCATATATAGTGCCTTCACCATTCAACTTTCCTGCAACGAAATTACCTGCTTTTGTTGTATATCCGGCAGGATTATAAATCACACCATATCCATCAAGGATTCCTGATTCAAATTCTCCTTCATATTTTGTTCCGTCTTCAAAAAGCATTGAACCCTTGCCTGTAATCTCTCCGTCCTCAAATTCTCCATCATAGATTACATAAATACCATCGTCATAATACGAAAAACATCCATTACCATATGGAACTCCTTCATAGATTTCCCCTGTATATTCTCCGACTATACTTCCCTTATCAAATTGAACATTACAATAATGCCCTTCTACATTTTCGAGCTTTCTCTCGTCTATAAAATCATGTTCAATCATTTCTATCTCTGAAGAATGAACGAAATGTTTTTGAATAAAATTCATTCTTTCATAACGTCTTCTAATCATTTCAACCACCTTAATATCTTCAGGAGGTTCTTCAACATAGCTTCTTATTTTTCTGTTAAATGCAATTATAACTATACCATTGTATACAATTAAAACTGCTAAAATTAAAGATATATATTTTGAAAGATTATTCATCAAAAAATACTGAAATTTAGTATATTCAGTTTCGCACACAGGACATTTTTCTGTTTTTTCAGGTACCTTTACCTTGCAAACAGGACATCTTCTTAACTTCATCAGTTTCTCACCTCTATTTTCCCAAAAACAATCAAGCCTATTATAACACACTTTATCTCACTTGACAAGTGTTGATTTTTAATATCCTTTATTCTTTCCTCTCTATCTTCATCTTCAGTACATTTACACATATCATTAATACTATCGGGAAGACAATCGCCGCCAAAATACCTGCTTTTAGCTCGGAATCAAAGATACTTATTTCAGACGATATCTGCCCAACTAATGTAGGTCCTATGCAACAACCCAAATCTCCGCCCATAGCCAACAATCCGAACAAGGCAACACCTAAATTTGAACAGTGCCTTGCTGCAATACTCAATGTAGCAGGCCACATAACAGCAGAACTAAAGCCCACTATTGTGCATCCGAAAAGAGACATAAATGCATTGTCCGAAAACACAGTAATAAGATATCCGACAACACAAATTACGCCCGCAACTGACAAAATGTTAAATGTATTATATCTTTGCGAGCATTTTCCCAGTAAAATTCTTCCAATTCCCATGGCAAACGCGAAACTGCAAGGTCCCAACAAATCTCCTACCGTCTTTGAAACACCAAGACCGGTTTCCGCAAACCACGAGGTCCACTGTGCAATCGCAACCTCTGATGCCCCTGAACACATCATCACAATAATGAAGAGTATGAACAATCTGTTTGAAAAAATTTCTTTAAATGATGTTTTGTCATGCCCCACCCCAAACGGAATAATCGGGATTTTTAAGAAAATCAGCAAGTTAAATAACGGGACTAATGCCCATAAATAGCACAAATATCTCCAGTTGTTAACCCCTGCTATATTAAAAAATACGGTTGATACAATTATAACTATCATACAACCCCAACAATAAAATGAATGAAGAATACTCATATCAGATGTCTTTTTGTCACTTGGCAAAGCCTCAATGGTCGGACTTATCATAACCTCCAGCAAACCGCTTCCTATCGCATAGAATACAACCGAAATCATAATTCCTGCAAACGGATACATCAGCTCGGGAAGTGTTGCCAGGGATACAAGACCTAAAAATGACATAAACAAAGCTATAACCAAAGTCTGTCTGTAACCAATTTTGTCAACATATTTAGAACTCATAAAATCTACAACAAGCTGTATCGCAAAATTTGAACCAATTACATATGACAACTGACTAAGGCTGACATTGTAATCATTCTGGAACATAACAAATAAAAGCGGCGCAATATTATTAATTATCGCTCCTGTTATGTATGCCATATAGCAGGCATATCGAGTGTGTTTATATGTAAATTTCATAATAATTCCCTTCATTACACAGATAAAACGCTGTTTACACAGCGTTTTATCTGTTTATATGTCAAGATTTGAAACATATTTAGCGTGTTTTTCTATAAATTCTCGTCTTGGCTCAACCTTATCTCCCATAAGGATTGTAAAGGTTTCATCAGCCATAATTGCATCTTCGAGTTCAACCTTTAACATTGTTCTTGTTTCAGGATTCATTGTTGTTTCCCAAAGCTCTGATGCATCCATCTCACCAAGACCCTTATATCTCTGAACTTTAGCACCCTGTCCCATTTCCTCAAGCAATACATCTCTTTCCTCATCCGAGAAGGCAAACTTCTCAACAAGATTTGCATTTTTACCCTTGAATACTTTGTATAAAGGCGGTTGAGCTATATAAATATTTCCATTGTCTATTAACGGTCGCATATAGCGGAAGAAAAATGTCAATAAAAGCGTTCTTATATGTGCACCATCGACATCGGCATCCGCCATAATTATTACTTTACCATATTTTAGCTTTTCAAGGTCAATATCATCACCAATTCCTGCTCCCAAAGCGTGAATGACAGGCAATAGTTTTTCATTGGAATATACCTTATCTATTCTTGACTTCTCAACGTTAAGCATCTTTCCCCAAAGAGGAAGAATTGCCTGAAAACGCCTGTTTCTTCCCTGCTTTGCAGAGCCTCCCGCAGAATCTCCCTCGACAATATACAATTCTGCATAATCTTCGCCCTCATCAGTACACTTTGCAAGCTTTCCTAAAAGCGCTGAGGTAGAAACATTTGAATTCTTTCTTGTTGCTTCTCTTGCCTTTCTTGCAGCCTCTCTTGCACGTGACGCTGTCAAAGTCTTTTCAATTATAGTTTTTGCTATTCTTGGATTTTCCTCTAAAAATGCTGCAAATTTATCATTTATTGCATTTTCAACAAGAGTTCTTGCCTCTGAATTTCCGAGCTTTGTTTTTGTCTGTCCTTCAAACTGAGCCTCGGTAAGCTTGACGCTTATAATTGCAGTCAGTCCCTCTCTTGTATCCTCGCCTGACAAATTCTGGTCTTTTTCCTTTAAAAGATTATTCTTTCTTGCATAGTCGTTAATAACTCTTGTCAAGCCCGACTTAAAACCTGTTTCATGAGTTCCTCCGTCAATTGTGTGGATATCATTTGCAAAACTCATGATGACCTCGCTATATGAGTCGGTGTATTGCATAGCCAACTCAAGAGTCATATCATCTTTAACACTTTCAATATAGATAACATCATCGTGCAGTGGGTCTTTATTTCTGTTTCTGTATGAAACAAATTCCTTGATTCCGCCCTCAGCGTAAAGCTCAATCTCACTTACAGGATCCACTCTCTTATCAATGAATATAATTCTTACGCCCTTATTCAAAAATGACTGTTCTCTTAATCTGTTCAGCAAAATATCATAGTCAAATTCCAAGACTTCAAATATTTCAGGGTCAGGCAGGAATGTGATTTTAGTACCTGTTTTTTCTGTGTCGCCAATAATTTTCAACTGACAGGTAGGCTTTCCGCGCTCATAGCTCTGATAATGAACATGCTTACCGTCTGATACCTCTACCTCAAGTTTTTGAGAAAGTGCATTAACAACCGATGAACCAACGCCATGCAAACCGCCTGAAACCTTATATCCGCCACCTCCGAATTTTCCGCCCGCATGCAGGATTGTTAAAACAACCTCGACAGTAGGAATTCCCTGCTGCGGATGAATTCCGACAGGAATACCGCGACCATTATCTGTTACAGTGACAGAATTATCAGGATTAATCTCAACTATAATCTTGTCACAATATCCTGCAAGTGCCTCATCTATTGAATTATCCACAATTTCATAAACCAAATGATGTAATCCAGGCGAAGATGTTGAACCGATATACATACCCGGGCGTTTTCTTACCGCATCAAGTCCTTCCAGAACTTGTATTTGATTTTCGTCATATTTTACTTCATTTTTCTCAACCATATTATTTCTCCTAATACTAAAAAATAATTTTTTCCATATCTGATCGTTTATAAATTGTCTGTGATGATACAGAGGATATAAAGACTTTATTCTTTCCGTCACAATTAACCACAATATATGATTTAGGCAGATCATCACATATATCAATTACCTCATTGTTTTTTTGCGCATTTGTCAGAAAATCGCGGCTTTGTCCTGATATTGTGGTATTATCCATATCAAAAACCGCAACTATATCGTCCTTTCTGACAACGACATCATTTCCAATATGCAAAAACACTGTTTTTCCTCCCGAACAGGCATTTTGTTCCGTAAAAGTCCCTGCAATCATTGATTTTACCTATGTTTATATTATACACTATTTTTTCCCAAAAAGCAAGTCTTTCTTTCACTTTTTAAGCATATTTCTTAAATAATTCCGGCATTTTTAAGATGATTACAAATTTATGAATAAACACGCTCATATAATGAATAAAAAGGGAGTGGTTATATGAAAAATTTGACAATATGCGATATGCACTGCGACACATTAACAACTGCATATGACTTGAATAAATCAATATTTCTAAACAACCTCAATGTAGACATAAAAAGGTTAAAAAAATATAAATCATACACTCAGTTTTTTGCGGTTTTCATCTCTCCGAAATATTATTCTTCTCCGCAAAAAAGATGCTTTGAGGTCATAAACTATATGTATAACCAGTTTTTAAAATACTCGAATGAAATAAACCTCTGCAAAAGCATAAATGATATAAATAAAATATCTGCTTTTTTGTCAATCGAAGGTGGTGAGGCAATACAGACCATTGATGATTTGAAAGTTTTTTATGATATGGGTGTGAGAATGTTGACTCTTACCTGGAATTTTGACAATCATATTGCAGGTGCAAATGGCAGCGAAAAGGGCTTAAGTGAGTTTGGCAGGATGTTGGTCACAGAAATGAATGAACTCGGAATGATTATCGACCTTTCTCATGCAAGTGAGAATACCTTTTTTGATACCTTGAAAATCACGACTAAGCCAATAGTATTAAGCCATTCAAATTCATATACGCTTTGTCCGCACTCAAGAAATGTAACCGATACACAATTTATGGAATTAATAAAAAACAACGGTTGTATCGGTATTAATTTTTATCCTGATTTTCTAAACGAAACAAAAAAAGCCGATATTTATGACATAGTTTCTCACATAGAGTATTTTCTCTCATTGGGCGGAGAAAATAATATCAGCATCGGTTCTGATTTTGATGGTACTGATACATTGGCAGACGGTATAAGCTCCGTCAGAGACATTGACAAAATTTTTAATATTCTCTCATCAAAAGGCATATCCGATGAAATAATTAAAAAAATTGCATATAAAAATATATACAGAGTTATCAGTATTTGTTTATAATTTTGAATTTTTGAATAATTACAACAAAGTTCTTGCATTTTTTGGTAAAATAGTGTATTATATTATAGTATTATTTATTTATAATGCAACTTGAAATTATTTTTCTTTCAAAATTATGGAGGTTTAATTATGTTATCAATAAAGGCAAAGGGCATCAGCCCATCACCTACACTTGCAATAGATGCAAAGTTCAAGGAAATGAAAGCAAACGGAGAGGATGTTGTTGGATTTGGCTGCGGAGAGCC
>JAZOTJ010000088.1:0-16459 GCA_045657585.1 Clostridia bacterium
GTCAACCAAATCACAAGCAATCTTCAAAGCAGCCTGAGCTGTTCTCTTACCATTTCTTGTCTGAAGCATATAAAGCTTCTTGTCTTCAATAGTGAACTCCATATCCTGCATATCTCTGTAGTGATTTTCAAGCTTATTGCAAATACCGATAAACTGTTCGTAAACTTCAGGCATAACCTCTTTTAATTGGTCAATCTTCTGAGGTGTTCTTACACCTGCAACAACGTCTTCACCTTGTGCATTCATCAAGAACTCACCCATCAAGTGCTTTTCACCAGTTGCAGGGTCACGAGTAAATGCAACACCTGTACCTGATGTTTCACCCATGTTACCGAATGCCATCATCTGTACATTAACAGCTGTACCCCATGAATAAGGGATATCGTTATCTCTTCTGTATACGTTAGCTCTTGGGTTATCCCATGAACGGAAAACTGCCTTAACAGCACCCATCAACTGTTCTTTTGGATCAGTTGGGAAATCTTCACCGATTTTAGCTTTATATTCAGCTTTGAATTGAGCAGCCAATTCCTTCAAATCATCAGCAGTCAAATCAACGTCCTGAGTAACACCCTTCTTTTCTTTCATTTCATCGATAAGCTGTTCAAAATACTTCTTACCAACTTCCATAACAACGTCTGAATACATCTGAATAAATCTTCTGTAGCAGTCCCATGCCCAACGAGCATTTCCTGACTTTTCAGCAATTGTATTAACAACATCTTCATTAAGACCAAGGTTTAGGATAGTGTCCATCATACCAGGCATTGATGCTCTTGCACCTGAACGAACAGATACCAACAAAGGATTTACCTTATCACCGAATTTTTTACCTGTGATTTCTTCCATCTTAACAATATTTTCCATGATTTCAGCCTGAATTGAATCATTAATCTTCTTGCCGTCATCATAGTATTGTGTACAAGCCTCTGTTGAAATTGTGAATCCCTGTGGAACAGGCAAGCCAAGCTTTGTCATTTCAGCAAGGTTAGCACCTTTACCACCAAGTAGTTCTCTCATTGAAGCATCGCCCTCTGAGAATAAATAAACATACTTCTTACTCATTATATTTCCTCCTGTATAATTTTATCTTGAGTGATTTTACACCCATACTCTTACTATTATACCATATTTTTTTAAAAAGTCTATATGTTTTTCGTTTTTTATTTAACATTATCTATATTTTTAATAATTTAATCAACATTTTTCTACATTATAGCCCATTTATAGAAATTTTACACAAAAAAAACCACAGCACAACCTTGTGCTGTGATTTTGTCTAATTTTTAACTGCTATAAACTTATCGTCGCTGACATCAACCAATATTTTATCTCCGTTTTTGATTTTTCCGTCTATTATTTCTTCCGCCAGCATATCCTCAATCTTATTCTGAATAGCTCTTCTCAAAGGTCTTGCACCATATACCGCATCAAACCCTTCTTTGGCTATCAATGAAACTGCATCATCTGAAAATTCAGCAGTAATTTCATTTTCCTTTAATCTTCCTGATAATTCCAAAAGCATCAGTTTTGCTATTTTATTGATGTCTTCCTGTGACAATCTCTTAAACACTATAATATCATCAATTCTGTTCAAAAACTCAGGCTTAAATGCGTTTTTAACCTCAGACATAACCTTATCTTTTATTGATTCGTCATCATTTTTCGTGTCATCTGTTTGTGCAAATCCAAGCTTTGATGTAGTATTTAAAATATTCTTTGCCCCAAGATTTGATGTCATTATGATAACAGTGTTTCTAAAATCAACTCTCTTCCCTTGCGCATCAGTCAGAACACCATCCTCCAAAATCTGAAGCATAATGTTAAATACATCAGGATGAGCTTTTTCAACCTCATCAAAAAGAATTACTGAATAAGGATTCCTTCTTATCTTTTCCGTTAACTGTCCACCCTCTTCAAAGCCGACATATCCGGGAGGTGAGCCGATAAATTTTGAAACTGAATGTTTTTCCATATATTCGGACATATCAACTCTTATAATTGCATCTTCCGAACCAAAGATAGCCTCTGCCAATGCTTTTGAAAGCTCTGTTTTACCTACACCTGTCGGTCCTAAGAACAGGAATGAGCCTGTTGGTCGTTTCGGATTTTTAAGTCCTGCTCTGCCACGCCTTATTGCTTTTGCAACCGCACATACTGCCTCATCCTGGCCTATTACTCTGTTATGAAGAATACCCTCAAGATTTTTTAATTTTTTACTTTCTTCTTGTGCAATCTTATTTACGGGTATATTTGTCCAGTCAGAAATAATATTGGCAATATCCTCTTCAACCACTGACAGGTTATGCGAGGTCTTTGTTCCCTCTTTCCATTCTCCCTTAACCTTTTTAATATCTTCCTTTACACTTGTTTCCTTGTCTCTTAACTCTGCCGCCTTTTCAAAATCCTGTGCGGTAATTGCCTCCTGTTTTTCACAAGTCAGCTTTTCCAGTTCCTGTTCAAGTTCTTTTAATACAGGTGGAGCTGTGAGGGTCGAAAGTTTCTTCTTTGACGCTGCTTCATCGATTAAATCTATAGCCTTATCAGGCAAAAATCTGTCTGTAATGTATCTTTGTGAAAGTTTTGCCGCAGCGTCTATCGCCTCATCAGTTATTTTAACTCCGTGATGTGCTTCATATCTGTCCCTGATTCCTTTTAGGATTTGTATTGTTTCATCCACATCAGGCTCTCCGACAGTAACAGGTTGAAATCTTCGCTCCAGCGCAGCATCCTTTTCAATATACTTTCTGTATTCATTAAGGGTTGTTGCTCCAATTAACTGCAACTCTCCTCTTGCCAATGATGGCTTTAAGATATTAGATGCATCTATAGCACCCTCAGCAGAACCCGCTCCGACTATTGTATGAATTTCGTCAATGAATAGTATAACATCCTTAGCTGCTGTCACTTCCTCAACTGCTTTTTTCAGTCTCTCTTCAAATTCTCCTCTGTACTTTGCACCTGCAACCATCGAAGACAAATCAACTGTTACAAGTCTTTTATTTTTAAGTGACTCAGGTACATCACCTTCAGCGATTTTTTGTGCCAGTCCCTCTACAACCGCTGTTTTACCAACACCAGGCTCTCCGATAAGACAAGGATTGTTCTTTGTTCTTCTTGACAAAATCTGAATTACCCTTTCAATCTCTTTGTCTCTTCCTATAACTGGGTCAAACTTATTTTCACTCGCCATCGCAGTCAAATCTCTTCCGAATTTATCCAGAGTCGGAGTTTTTGCCGATTTGTTAGTGTTTGGCTGAGTTTTGGAAAACGCTTCATTATCAACAGAGTTTACAGTGTTTGAGTAAAATTCTCCAAGATTAACTCCGTTGTTTCCTATAATCTGAGCCGCAACTCCGTCTCCATCACGGATTATCGCCATTAATATATGCTCTGTTCCGATATATGTGTGACCAAGTCTTTGTGCCTCCATAGCACTGTATTCTAATATTCTTTTTCCTCTTGGCGTCAATGATAGCTCAACATTTTTATTTATCGGCTCATTTGTGCCAATCATTGACTTTATTTTTTCAATAACAATATCTTCAGTTATACCTGCATCTGTAAGTGCTTTTGATGCAACTCCTGTGCCCTCCTTAATCAATCCCAGCAAAAGATGTTCACTACCCACATAATAATGTCCCAACTCGCAAGCAGCGTCATGCGCTTTTGAAATAGCACCTCTTGCTTTTTCTGTAAAATTAGAAAACATCATTACATTCACTCTCCTTAATTCTCAAATCTTTTCTCTTATCAGCTCTGCTCTCTGCCTGTCTCTTTCCTCGGGCGTCAATCTCTTTTTTGCCATATGCTCAATATATGCAGGCTCCGATTTTATCATAAGTTCAATTAAACTGTTATTAATATTTTCAATTATTCCCATATTTTTTCCCATTAAAACATCAGAAATAAGTGTTTTTGCCTCCTGGGATGATATTGACCTTGCGTATTTCAAAATACCATAAGACCTGTATAGCTTATCTTCTATATAATCTTTATTATTTTCCAGAAGCTTTTTTCTTGCCTGCTTTTCGTGTTCTGCAATCTGGTTTACAATATTCTTAACCTTTTCAATTATCTCATTTTCAGTAAGTCCCAAGGTTACCTGATTTGAAATCTGATACAATGAACCTGAGGCTTTTGAACCTTCTCCATACATTCCTCTTACTGCAATTCCAAGACCACCTGCTGATGATGCAATTCTTTGAATACTGTTTGTCATAGTAAGAGCTGGAAGATGCATCATAACAGATGCTCTCAAACCTGTACCCGTGTTTGTAGGACAGCTTGTCAGATATCCGAAATCTGCATCAAAAGCATATTGCACATTTTCATCTATAACATCGTCAACCTTTGAGGCAGTTTCATATGCCTCATCAAGCTTAAATCCACTCATTATAACCTGTAATCTCAAGTGGTCCTCTTCCATCAGCATAACACTCATATTTTCATCCTTATTTATAAGAACACTCGCATCATTCTTATCCATAAGGTCAAGACTTATAAGATGCTTTTCAGCAAGCATCTGCTTTTTGACAGAATCCAGCTCTTTCATATGATAAACCTCAAATTCCTTTGAAAGAGTCGAGTTTGAATTGATTATACAATCTTCAAGTTCTCCTATTGCCTTTTCCTTTGTATCTTTATCCATTGCATCAGGAAACGGATATTTGGAAAGGTTTCTTGCCAGTCGCACTCTTGTACTTATTATTATATCATTGTCATTTTGCTCATACCAAATCATATTATCCCCTCCTATTCAATATTACCTAATGCTTTCAATTCCTTATGAAGCTTTGCAGCCTTTTCATAGTCCTCTGCCTTAACTGCCTCAGATAGAGCTGCTTTCAATTCCTCATATTTCCTTTTAAGTTTTAATTCCTGTGCACTGCCTGATGGAATTTTTCCTGTGTGCTTGGAATTCTGATGTATCTGTCTGAGAGTTAATCGGACAGGTTCTCTGAATGTTTCATAACATTTAGCACATCCAAACTTTCCTGTTTTCTGAAAACTCTGATATGTGTGTCCACACTCAGGACAGCTTTTAACCTCTCTGTAAGTAGGGAAAACATCAAAACTGTCAAAAAAATCTGCAAATTCTGAAAAAATATCATACATAATAAATCATTCCTTTCTCATATTAATGATAATAACATATTTTTAAATACTGACACTCTTACCACATCTTTATTTTTTTCAACCGCTGACATTGCATTATCCGATACTGCTGATATTATAAGCACGCCTTCTCTCTCACTTATTAAGTCCATAGAACAAAAATAAGAAACAATAGCCTTTGCAGTATCAAAATCAATAGTTTTTCCGACTCTCATAACCGCAGAATAAATCGGGTTTTCCTCAGTCGGTATTCTCTTTATTCGAAGATATCCGCCACCGCCTCTTCTTGATTCAACAATATATCCCCTGTCCTGATTAAATCTTGTTGCAATCACATAGTTGATTTGTGAGGGAACACAATTAAAAACAGATGCCAATTCGTTTCTACCTATTTCAAGCCAGTCATCATCCTCTTTTAAAAGCTCTAATATAAAACTTTCTATCCTGTCACTCATTCCCATTTTCAATCACCTCGTTTTTGTCTTTGACTTTCTTTGACCTTTGTAATTCTATTATAACACTTTTTATTTATTTGTCAATGAAAAAATATAATATTTTTTATGAACAATTTGTGAATTTGATTATTTGTATCTGACACAAAACGTTTTCATTGTCGCACTTATGACAAAAATAAAAAAAATCAGTCAATAGTATTGAAAAAAATCGTAATTTATGATATAAATATAAGTGAAGAAATATGTCACGGAGGAGAAATTAAATGGAAAGCAACTCTACTTTTGGAAAATTAACAATTATCGGTATGAAGGGCTGTGAAGAAATAACCAATAAGATTGATTATTATCTGAAAAAATTCAGAGCAGATTATGATGATTCTGAAACATACATAGCTCATATCAATTGCCCACGTTTCGGAACAGGCGAGGCAAAGTGTGTAATAAGTGAAACTGTCAGAGGTCATGATGTTTTCATCATATGCGATATGTTCAATCACGGTGTTACATACAAAATGTACGGTCAGACAAATCATATGAGCCCTGATGATCATTATCAGGATTTGAAGAGAATTATTTCTGCCGCAAGTGGTAAAGCCAGAAGAATTACAGTAATTATGCCAATGTTATACGAAGGCAGACAACACAGAAGAACATCAAGAGAGTCTCTTGACTGTGCTTTGGCTTTGCAGGAATTAATCCATATGGGAGTATCAAACATTCTTACATTTGATGCACACGATGCAAGAGTTCAGAATGCTATCCCTCTGAATGGTTTTGATGATGTTCAGACTACATATCAGATGATTAAAGCATTAACAAGAGCTGTTCCAGACATCTCCTTCGATAAAGATGATACCATCGTTATCTCCCCTGATGAAGGCGGAATGTCAAGATGTATGTACTATTCATCAGTGTTGAAAATTGACCTCGGTATGTTCTATAAAAGAAGAAACTACTCTGTAATCGTTGATGGCAAAAATCCTATTGAGGCTCACGAATATCTTGGAAGAGATGTCTCAGGCAAGGATGTTATGATTGTAGATGATATGATTTCAAGCGGAGAATCTGTTTTAGATATCGCAAAGAAATTAAAAGCACAAGGTGCAAAGAGAATATTTATTTTCACAGCTTTCGGTCTTTTCTGTAACGGACTTGAAAAGTTTGACGAAGCATACAAAAACGGAGAAATTACAAAAGTATTCACAACAAACTTAATCTATCGTACTCCTGAACTAGAAGAGCGCGAATGGTATTATAATGTTGATATGTCAAAGTACATTTCAATCCTTATAAATACACTTAACCACGATGACACATTGAGCCAGTTGTTGATTCCTGTAACAAGAATTGAAAGCCTGTTAGAAAAAAGAGAAGCTGAAAAGAACAATAAATAATTTAAAAATCATCGGATTTATTCCGATGATTTTTTTATAATCTGAATATTTTTGGAAATACTACCTTTTAAAAGGAGTGTTTTTATGGGTTTTATATTCAGTATAATTGCAGGTGCCGCAATGAGCATACAGGGCGTTATGAATACCAGATTAAGCGACAAAATAGGGCTTTATGAATCAAATGCATTCGTTCAGGGAACAGCTTTTCTGTTTTCCTTAATAGCACTATATTTCTTGGGAAAGGGAAATTTCAAAGACATAACACAGGTAAATAAGTTCTACCTTTTAGGCGGATTAATTGGTTTGGTAATCACTATAACAGTTATGCTCGGTGTAGGAAAACTCGGTCCGACCGTTGCAATTTCAACAATTCTGATATCACAGCTTTTAGTCGCCGCTATAATTGACGCTTTCGGAATTATGGGAAGTGAAAAAATTGCATTTGGATGGGCAAAATATGCAGGTATCGCACTTATGGTTGCAGGAGTATTACTATTTAAAAAGACATAAAAAAATCACCCCATCGGGGTGATTTTTAATTTTATTATACTCCGCTGTATGCAGAAAATCCGCCATCAACAGGAACAACTATACCATCTACGAATGTTGCACCCTCTGATAACAACCACAACAATGCACCTGAAAGTTCTTCAGTGTTTCCGAATCTTCCCATAGGTGTGCTGCCTATGATTTTCTTTGAACGTTCTGTGTAATTACCTTGTTCATCAAACAATAACGCTCTGTTTTGTTCTGACACAAAGAATCCCGGAGCAATTGCATTTACTCTGATACCAACCTTTGCAAAATGTACTGCAAGCCACTGAGTAAAGTTTGAAATAGCTGCTTTTGCACCACTGTAAGCAGGAATTCTTGTCAGCGGACAAAATGCATTCATTGATGAAATATTTATAATATTTCCTTCTCCTGATTTAATAAGGTCTGGAACAAAAACCTGAGTTGGAAGCAATGTTCCTATAAAGTTAAGATTAAACACAAATTCAATTCCTGACTGATCTAAATCAAAGAATGATTTAACATCTTCCCTGTTTTCATCGCCAAGCTCATAATAATCCTTTGAAGTTGTTCCCTTTGGATTGTTTCCGCCTGCACCATTTAACAAAATGTTAACAATTCCAAGCTTTTCATTTACGATTTTCTTTGCAGCCTCAAGACTATCCTTTTGCAAAACATTTGCACCAATTGCAATAGCCTTTCCACCGGCAGCATTAATTTCATCAGCAACCTTTTGTGCACTTTCCTCATTTAAGTCAAGTATTGCAACCTTAGCACCGCACTGCGCAAGAACTTTTGAAAAGCCTGCACACAAAACTCCGCCACCACCTGTTACGACACAGACCTTATTTTTTAAATCAATCTCAAATGGTAATTTCATATTATTTTCCTTCTTTCTCCAACGCTTCCCAGATTCCTGCAATATACATAGCGCCCAAAGCTCTGTCATACAAGCCATATCCCGGCTTTCCTGTTTCTCCCCAGATCATTCTTCCGTGGTCAGGTCTGATGTAGCCTTTAAATCCATTCTCATAATACGCTCTTAAAATTTCGGCAACATCAAGACTTCCGCAAGGCGAATAATGTCCGCTTTCTTCAAAAGAACCATCATCAAGAATTTTAATATTTCTGATGTGTGCAAAATGAATTCTTCCCATTTTGCAATACTTCTTAACCATTGCAGTATAGTCATTGGCTTTAGTACATCCTAAAGAACCACTGCAAAGAGTCAATCCGTGATGTGTGTCATCATAAAGGCTTAAGAATCTGTCTATATTTTCTTCATTAGTGATAATTCTTGGAATTCCGAAAATATCCCATGGCGGATCATCAGGATGTATAGCCATATTGACATCACACTCTACTGCAACAGGCATAATTTCCTTTATAAAATGTTCAAGATTTTTCCAAAGTCCTTCAACACCAATTTTTTTATACTCAGCAATCAGCTCTGCAACCTCTTCCGGTGAATATGAAGAGTCCCAGCCAGGAAGTGTAAGCTTTGTAGGGTCCATACTGTCAACATCACTTGTATGATACACCAATGAAGTTGAGCCATCAGCATTTTCCCACTCAAGATTTGAACGAGTCCAGTCAAACACAGGCATAAAGTTGTAGCAAACACATTTTACACCACATTTTGCAACCTGTCTTATATTTTCTTTGAATACTTCTATGTATTCATCGCATTTTCCGCGACCTAACTTAATGTCCTCATGAACAGGTATGCTTTCGATAACCTCCATACTAAGTGCATTTGAATTACACTTGTCCCTAAGAGCGTTAATCTCATCCGTTGACCAAACCTCACCAACAGGCTTGTAAACAGCTGTTGTGATATCACTCACGCATGGTATCTGTCTGATTTTTGCCAAGGTAACAGGGTCATTTTCCCCGTACCATCTGAATGTTATTTTCATAATATTCCTCCTTTTTATTGATTGTTTGCACTATCATAGATGTCAAACATTAAATTCATTGTATTGATTGCAGTACTCAATGAGAAATACATATTCTCATCATAAAATCTTCCTATCAGTTCAGCATGTCCGTTTCCCCAATAACTCTTTCTGCCATCCATTTTGACATCACTTTCAATTATTTCATCATTGAGTTTAAGGACACCATTTTCGTATCTGAGTTTTCCTTTTTCAAAGAAAAGCTCAAACTCAGGAAAAGAATTATATCCATAAGAGTTTGTTGCAAAAAACATTCCTTTTGCTCCACCCTCAAACTCCATATACGCTGAAATAGTATCCTCAACTTCAATCTCACTATGAGAAAAATTAGCTGACATAGCCTTGACATTAATTGCCTTTCCGATTATATATCCAAAATAGTCAAGAGTGTGTACTGCTTGATTTATGAGTACACCTCCACCCTCTGTGGCATATTTACCACGCCACTCATCTTGCGCATAATACTCCTTTGTTCTGCACCAGGTTAATATCCCCTTGGCAGATATAAGGTTTCCTAATTTTTTGCTATCGTAAATCTCTTTCATTTTAACAATGGTCGGATTAAGTCTGTTTTGAAAGACAATACAAAGATTCTCCAGATTTTCTAATTTTAAAAGTTCCTCAAACTCTTTCCTTGTCATAGTAACAGGCTTTTCACATACAACCTTTTTACCCGCAGAAAGCGACTTTTTAATCATATCAAAATGAAGATAATGCGGTGTGCAAATATGAACACTGTCAATATTTCCGTCTTTTAACATCTCGTCAAAATCGAGATATTCCAATGCGTCATATTCTTCTGCACCCTTGGCGCATCTTTGAGGATTGTTGTCACATATAGCATAAATCCGGGCATTTTTAGTTTTTGATACTGACATAGCATGAATTGGGCCTATTTCACCATATCCTACAATACATACTTTTTTCATGTCATCAACCCCCCACAAAAGTTTTCATTTAAAATGCTTCGATAATTTTTTTACATTACAGCCTATCTATTATTTTCTTAAGTGCATCATATGCCAACTCATATTTCTCCACACTGCTCTTTTCAAGTTTTAGCATTTCATCGCCTGTTTCAAGATTTTCTAGACCCGCAAAAGTTCCCAGATGAGGTTCAAGGCTGACAAAGCCATTATAACCTTTTTCCTTTAAACTTTTTAAGATAAACTCAACATTTCCATTTCCTACTCCTGCAGGGACAATTGTTCCATCCTCTTTTGAGTCCTTTATATGCATATACTCTATGTAATCTGAAAGCTTTTCATATGCAAGCTTTGTATCCTGTTTACACTGAACAAAATTAGCAGGGTCAAAAATCGCTTTGAAATTATCGCAATACAGCTCATTCATCAAATCAAGACAACGTTCAATTGTATCTCCATAAATATCTTTTTCATTTTCATGAAGCAGAATAACGTCCTCTTTTTTAGCATAATCAATCAGAATTGACAATCTTCTTAAAACTTCCGGTCTGTGTTTGTCATACTCTCCATCCATAATGAAAAAGCTGAACATTCTGATATATTTTGTTCCAAGAGTTTTTGCTATTCTCACAACATTTTTAAATAACTCAAAGTGAGGTTCAAAATCATCAGTTATTGAAATCTTACCGACAGGAGAGCCGATTGATGAAGCCTTAACCCCAAATTCCTCCATATTTTTCAAAAGTTCATTTGTTTCATCAACATTCAGGTCAGCAATATTTTTGTCATTTATAAATCTTGGCTCATAATAATTTATTCCAAGTCTTGTTATTTCCTTAAATTGAACAAGAACATTACTGTCAATCTCATCAGAAAATCCTGATATAGTAAAGTTATTCATAAAAACTCTCCTTATTTTTACTTACTTAAATTTATTATTTCAGGCATGCACTCAGGCTCCATACTTTCTAAATCCCACCACATTATTTTAGCATAATCTACATTTTGGGTTTTTGTTATCTCAGGATATACAACAGGACTTGCAGGCTGAATATCAACCTCCTGAAGTTTATCATCAGTGTCATAAAGAGCTACAATTATTTCCCCGCTTATTTCTTTTGGCGAAGAAACTGTCACAACTGTTATATCCCCATACACACTGACCATCGCTTCAGGTGTTATATAAACCATTTTCGCCATAGAAAGCGGTTTCATATTGCCATACCCATCCCACAAAAATGCTTTTACATAAACCTCCTTGCCTTTAAGACCAGGCAATTGTATATCATCAAACTTTGTTATATCTGATGTAAATTCAACAGGTGTTTCTGACATTGTAATAAATTGGTCTGTATCCTTATCGTATGCAACCAACAAAAGCATAGCTCTTGTGGTTGTGTCTTCAATACATAATATATCAACACTTCCGCTCAACACACCATCTTCTGACAACCTAAAAGCTCCGGTGTTATCTAATATCTCATATTTCAAAGTTGAGCTTGTGTAAGCATCACCGGTATATGTATGCTCTGCAACATCACTTTTGGCAACACCATAATCAATTGCATAAACCTTTAAATCATCACCGCTATTTATTGAAACAGGTCCGGTATATTCAGTCGGATCGCTATTATTAATGCTATAATACACTTTCGCATTATCTTGTGAATACACATACAATTTATCTGATGCAGTTGTTATAAACGGTTTAATTGCTTTAGGTATTTCCAGGAATACAAAGCTTTCTTCGCTACTTTCGTAGACTTCTGCATAAGTTCTTCCTGTAGTATGCATATTAAAACCATCTGATTCTGTATATGTACTCCAAGTTCCCGAAGAATTCTCATAATTACGATTTATCTGTGCATAAATTGCCGCTGTTTCAGTAATTGTATATTTTTTCGGAAATTCTGAAGAATCATTATAAGTATCTCCTTCACTGATTCCGCTTATTTTTCTAACTATAAGTGAAAGTGCTGTATTATCAAAACTGTATTTCCATATTCCCTGACTATGTATAAACCCGTTATCATTATCACCGCATAGTTCCTGAGGATGATCGTCTGCATAATTTACAATATTTTCCTTATTACACAATGTAACCCCAGCCGGCAAGGTCACTGAAACCTCAAACCCTCCCAAAATCGGTTTTGCCTCTATGTTTGGCTTCTTAATAACATAGGTTTCATTAGTTGGTTTTACTTCACATTTGTATATTACAGAATTACTTTTTACATTACCCAGCTGTGCATAAAATTCGATAACATCAGAAGATGAAAGAGTAATCGATTTTTTATATTCATAAATACTTGATCTGCCTATATATCTGTAGTATATCTTACCCTCTGCAGCGCTTGCAGTTATAGAAACACTTCCTGAATTCAGTTTGTTTGAAGTAATAACAGGTTCCGCAATAGGTGTGGTATCAATTGTGTACTTATAACTTATATTTTCACTCTTAACCCCATTTATTTCTGCATAAACAGTCAATTCACAATCATCAATAATTTCAAATGGTTCTGTGTATTTTATATATTCACCATCAGCAGATTCTGTATCTATCTTATAATAGATATCGGCTATACTGATTCCTGTAAGTGAAACGGTGCTTGGCTTAATAACTCCACTTGAAATACTTGCAGCAGGGGCCGGAACAACATCAACATTTTTTACATCTGACACTTTAAACCCGTAATTAATCCAGTTTCTATTAGTCACAAGCCTTAATTTAAAGCTTTCACCTTTAACTATGAGAGTTTTTCCCTGCAAACTTTTGCCTGTATATTTTCCAACCTCATCTCCGTCACCATTGTATACATACAAAAAATCATCATTGTCAAATATAGTATCATCATCACCAAGTAAAGTTTCAGAATCAAAGGTTATTTCATTATATAATGTTCCCTCAGGTGCATTATATATCCAGGATTTATCCATATCATTTTCGTAATACCCTGACTTTAAATCATCTGCATCCGATGTGGTAATTGTTGTGTTATCGGCAGTTTTTAAGATTTTTGCATATATATCCTTATCGAAATAAATAATGTATTCTTCCCCGGCTCTGAGTTTGAAATTCTTATGAATTTGTGAATTGATATAATCCGAACTTATATTAAACAGATCCATATATCCCACACAATCAGCAGTTCCTTCTGATATTAAATACAAGGTTTCATCAGTTTCTGCCTTATAGGTATAATAACCCACTGCACCATTCGGCAAATTCAAATCATTCTTTTTATTCAATGGTAATTCACCCAAATTACCGTCAGATACCTTATTCAATATAAAATATGAATTTTTGTTGCCACTTTCACTATAAGCATAGCTTCTGAAAAGATATTCCTTATTTGCCTGCAGATATATAATATTTTCCCATCCACCCCAGGTCATTAATTTGCCATTATAATCATATATTTCACATGTAGTCGAAATCATATTTTCAGGAGTGTCTGACATATTTAATCTATATAATCCTGTTTGTGTTGGTGTGTAAACGAAACTGCTGTAACTCGCATCATCCCCATGAGCCACACATGACACTGTATTTTTACCGCCAAGTGTGATTTTCTTATCAGATGTCGCCCTTAACCTTACAGTAAATGTTCCTGTTGCACCATCCTTTAATTTCACACAACAAAAAGCAAAATCGTTCATATCGAAAAAGAAATTGTTTTCCTCTCCGCTGTTATCATCATTTCCTGCATATAGCAGTCCTGATACACCATATTTATACGCATCAATATAAGTGTCACATTTACCTTCTGAAATAATACTGAATTTCTCATCGGGATACGAAAAATAAATATCAGGTTTTATCCAGACACAATCACCCGGATTTTTTATTTCTATCGTTATCGGAGAAAATGTTTCATTTACAGTTTGAAATGGGCAAGATGAAACTTTTACTTTCAATTCACCTGTTGATGCTTCAGAAACAGGTTTAACCATAAAATACTTCATTTGCACCTCCGAAATCATCCGAGACTCTGAGTTTCCATACATCTGACTATTTGGCGAATACATCATTGTAATTGAAGATGTAAAATCTCCGTAAGCATCAAACACAACAATTTCGTCATTATCGTCATAACCATCATAATAGAAATATCTGTAGTCTCCAGCCTTAGTAATATTCGCAGTGTATTCTTTTCCATTTTCAAGATGAATAAGTTCATGACACTTTAAAGTAAGATTTACAGTACCAGTCTTCTGAGAATCAGAAAAGCCCACCTTCAAAATAGTATAATCATCTTCTTTTCTTGACTTCTCAAACGAGAAACTTTCAGTTTTTGAAACACTTGGTTCAAGATTTTTATTGCAAACCTCAATTTTTGGTGTGCTTGTTCCTGTAAAGGATACATCATAAATCGCACCATTTGCATATGAAGGTGTGAACTTATAGTATTTAAATTTTCCTGCAGTTGTGATTTCCGCCTTAATATCTGCATTTTCAGATATAGACACTATTTGTTCGCCCATAAAAGAATATGTTATAACATTTTCTTTGGTATAATAATTCGGATGAATGGTATAATAATAAGTTTTTCCTTGATCAAGCTTTTTTTCAACATAAGACTTGCTTGAAATAATTTTTTCAAAGTTTTCATCATATAGCACAACAGTTGAAGTGCTACTTTTACCATCGCATACCGTACTGCCTAATGTAAAATTATAAATACCTTCGTATGTAGGAACAAATTTATAAAATTTGACCTCATTAGGAGATACATTTATTTGAGTACTGCTTGTTAAATTCAAATTTTCAGCAGTTGCCTTTTCCACCGTAAAGTTGTAACTCTCAATATTGGCACTATAAAAGCTCAACATATAATGATAAGTTTGACCCGCCTTCATAAAACGTGGTTCATACCCATAAAGGCTGTTGTATCCTTCGCTAAAATTACTATTTATGTTTTTAAAATCAGAATCATAAAAGCGCGCAGAAAAATTTCCTGAATGGACAATCCTGTATATTCCGTCTGCTGAAGGAGTGAAGCTCAACACCACAATATCTTCGGCGTGTGCTATTGTTCCCTGATGTCTATTGGATAAGCTGAGTTTAGTAACAGGTTCGGGCTTTGCAACAATATTAACAACGGTATCCTTTGTTCCTATACAAGAAAAATCCCCATAATATGTTACACCCTTTTTAAGAATATAGAAACTTGCAAAATGATGCGTATTATATCTTGCACTTGTATAAGTCAGGTGGCTTCCTTCCGCATAAATTATAACCTGTGAATCGGAAGTTGCGTCGGGCACTGTTATGTCAAACCTGTACAGTCCATCCTTTTGGGGAGCAAATTCAAATATACCTTTGGATGATGGTTTCATTGTAAGAGTAGTAACAACACTATCAGTAAATTGTATCATTTCTGCGGAATCTATCTGCATCGTAACAGTTTTACCGCTACTTGAATTTGAATACATTTCAATATAATATATTTTCCCTTTTTCAAGCTTATAATATGATTCATAGTAACCATCTACAGCTCTTGATATCTGTTTCCCCTCAGAATCATAGACAACTTCATTGCCTTGTTTCATCGTTATTTTATAACATCCTGTATTCGCAGGAATAAATTTATAAAACACATCACTGCTCCACATGGATAAATAGTGGGACTTAATTTCTCCTATTTTGATTTCAGAACAATCATCAGGAAATGTTACCGCCATCACTGACGTGGATAATAACATACATATAATGAGCAATATAGAAGCAACTATACTTGATATAATTCCTTTTTTCATAAAGATCTTTCTCTCCTCTTCCATCTATGTTAACACAACAAATTTCAGGTAATGCCTGCAACCAAAATGTGGATAATATCACTTTTGTTCAACATATTAATTCTAAGTTTATATTATAGCACAAATTGCCAGAAGTTTCAATAGCAAATCACTAATTTATCGTTTATTTTATAACGAATTACAGTCTTGCAACGCCACTATCTCTTGCTGCTTTTGCAACCGCATTTGCCACTGTCTTTCCGACTCTTGGATCAAATGCCTTTGGCAGAATGTATGAAGAACTCAATTCCTCATCACTTACCAATCCGGCTATTGCATAAGATGCTGCCATTTTC
>JAZOTJ010000089.1:0-2348 GCA_045657585.1 Clostridia bacterium
TTCTATTTATCAGATTGTAGATACCATCAAGGAAACATTGGAGCAGACTCCGCCTGAGCTGGCATCAGATATAATGAATTATGGAATTACAATAACAGGCGGTGGCTCGTTAATCAGAAATCTTGACAATCTGATTTATCAAATGACGGGTATAAGTGTCCGAGTATCAGATGAGCCACTTAATTGTGTGGCTATCGGTACGGGTATGGCAGCACAAAATGATATAATTTTAAAAAGGTCAATGTTTCGGAAATAAACTGGAGGGGTTATGATGTCTTTTTCTAAAAAAAGAGTGTGGTTAACTGTATTGATAATAGTTGTTCTAGCACTTATTTTAGCCTCTTTTTCAAGAGGTGGCAAAAATCCTGTTTCAAGTGCAGTCAATTTTGTTTTAACACCTGTTGAGTCAAAGCTTTCCGGTATAATAAACCCTGTTACCAATGTTTTTTCCTATATTGGTAAAATGAGTGAATACGAGGCTGAAAATCAGAGGTTAAAAGCACAAAATATAGAGCTTAGTTCCAAGATAAAGGATATAAGCATATATAAGGAAGAAAATGAACGATTAAGAAAACTGTTGGCAATTACGGATAATTATGAATATGAAACTGTTGCAGCAAGTGTTGTAGCGTATGAAACTGATAATTGGTTTTCCTATGTAACAATTGATAAAGGAGCATCTGACGGAATTGAGGTTTCGGATACAGTCATAACTGCTGATGGTCTTCTGGGACAGGTTACCCAGGTGGGATATAACTGGGCAAAGGTTTCGACTATTATAAATCCTGAAAGCTCAGCAGGTGTCAGAATTGCGAGAAATGGAGAAATCGGAATTGTTGAGGGAGACGCCACATTGTCAAAAAGCAAAAAATGCAGGCTTGGTTATCTTACAGCAAATGCATCTATAATTGCAGGTGACATATTAAAAACATCGGGATTGGGAGGAATATATCCGCCGGGATTGTTGGTAGGTAAAATTTCTGAAATAAGTAAGGATAATATGGGCAGACTCGATTACGCCATAATTGAGCCCTTTATCAATTTTGATAAGCTGTATGAGGCTTTGATTATAACGGACTGGACAATGACAAAGTCTGATATTGAAACAGAAGATCCTGTGTCTTCAGAAGCTATAACAGATAATGGAGGAGAGGTTGAAAACTGAGGGGAGAGATATGCATGCGTATTTTTAAGATTTCTTTGTGGATTATTCTTTTGACATTATTTGAAGCAATGTTCGGAGCTTACATAAAAATCGGCGAAATTATGCCCGATTTACTTTTTGTATTTGCGCTTTCTTATGCAGTCAATAAAAACACAATAAATAGTACAATTGCAGTATCAGCAATCTGTGGTGCATTGGCAGATTGTTTGCCCGGAAGAATTTTCGGGACTTATCTTGTGATATTCTTAATAAGCTCGGTGTTGATTTGGATAATCAGAGAGATAGTCTTTAAAAACAGTACAATTGTTGCTGTCATATTGATATTTGCTTTTTCAATTCTTGCTAAAAGTATGTACTTTGTTGTAAATATAATAGTGTTAAAGGATATGGGATATTGGTATTCATTAATAAGAGTTATTATTCCTGAAGCTATATATAATGCAATTATAAGTGCAATTATGCTCCCGCTATTGAGATTAACTCTTAAAAAAAGGAGTGGACTATACAGATGAAAAATGAACATAAGTATAGGATAAGACTGATAGTTTTTTTTCTTATTATAATTCTGATTGTTATTTTCGCAAGACTTTTCAATATGCAGGTTATAAACAGTGAGGAGTATGTTGAACAGTCTAAAAAAAGAGTCAGTGCGACAATGATTCAAAAAGCACCAAGAGGAGAAATTATGGATAGAAACGGAGAAGTTCTCGTGTCAAATCGCGAGGGCTATTCTGTTATGCTCCAAAAGGTTATATGCACTAATGCTGAACTTAACGAAAAGCTTTTAAAAATTTCCCGGGTGTTTAGTAAATACAATAATCCATATCAGGACAGCTTACCTATATCCTGCTATCCGTTTGAATATACCTTTTCAGATAATAATGGAAACGGAGAAACGGATGACGAAAAAGAACTTTGGTTTTCCAAAAAGAAAAAAATTAAAGCAGATATGACTGCAGATGAGGTAATAGATTATTATTGTAAAAATTTGTTTTATGTTGACGATAAATATACCGATGATGAAAAACGAAAAATTGTCGGACTGAGATATGATATGAGTATGGCAGGTTATTCAATCTCTCAGCCATTTAAAATTGCAGAGGATGTTAAGCTTGATATCATAACCGAATTAAAGGAAAGACAAAACGAGTTTGAAGGTATAATAGTAACCGAGGAATATTAT
>JAZOTJ010000090.1:0-12451 GCA_045657585.1 Clostridia bacterium
AACATTAGCAGTAACTATTGAAAACAACACTGGATTTACAGACTTTGGTTGGGAAATAGTTTTTGATAGTGAATGTTTGGAATTGGTTGGTTTTGAAAATACACCTTCAATAGGAGGATTTACAACAAATCCAGCAACAGCATTGGTAACAGCTGCACAAGCTCTTCCATATACAGAAAATGGAAGGTTTTTTGACATCAAGTTCCAGGTAAAAGAAAATGCTCCAAGCGGAGAAACAACAATATCAATTGTAGAACAAGCTGGATCAGGATTATACAATGGTGATGCAGGTGTTGATGTTTGCTATGTTGACGGAACTATAACTATCGCTGATGCAGGTAACGATTTGCCTGGTGATCTTCCATCAGGAAGCTTGCCATCAGGTAGTCTTCCATCAGGTAGTCTTCCATCAGGCAGCTTGCCATCAGGAAGTCTACCATCAGGAAGCTTGCCATCAGGCAGCCTTCCATCAGGAAGCTTACCATCAGGTAGCTTGCCATCAGGAAGTTTACCATCAGGAACTCTTCCGGGAGGAGATATTCCTCAAGGAGATGTTGCAACTTCACTAGGTAATGGTTCAGTAGAAACTCCAGTGGTAAAATTCACAGTAACATTTGAAAATAATGAAGGAACTGGTATAATCAAAACTGTTGTTGAGAAGGGCGAAAAGCTTGAAAGACCTGAAGATCCTGTAAAGACTGGCTTTAAGTTTGCTGGCTGGTATGAAGATGCAGGATTGACAAAGCTATATAACTTCAATAAAATTGTTACAGAAAACTTCACACTTTATGCAAAATGGGTAGAAGAAGGTGAAGAAACAGAGACAGAAGAAGGAACAGGAACAGTAGCTGTATTTACAGATGTTAAGGAAACTGACTGGTTTGCTGAGGCTGTAAAGTTTGCATATGAAAACAATCTTATAAATGGTGTATCAGATACTGAATTTGCACCAAATGATAAGGTTACAAGAGCAGTACTTGTTGAAATACTATATCGTTTAGAAGGCAAGCCTGCAACAAACAAGAGCATTCCATATTCAGACGTAGCTATGGACAAATATTATGCTAATGCAGTTGTATGGGCAGACCAGAATACAATTATAAATGGTGTATCAGAAACTGAATTTGCACCTGAAGTGAATATTACAAGAGAGCAAATAGCTACTATTATATATAGATATGCTAAGTATAACAACTATGACCTCTCAGTTGTAGAAACTACAGACCTTTCTGCATTTAATGATGCTGATAAGATTTCTGAATATGCTTTGGATGCTATGAAGTATGTAGTTGGAGTTGGAATTATCAATGGTAGATCAAACGCTATGTTAGCTCCAAAAGATTATGCTTCAAGAGCAGAGTTTGTACAAATCTTGTATAACTTCTTTAAATAAGATAATATAATAGAAAGGACAGTTCGTATGAACTGTCCTTTTTAATTCCTAAACTTTATTTGGAAAATCCTCTTGCTTCAAACTGTTCTGCTCTGAGCTTTCTTGTTCTGTTATAATATCCATTGAATGTTTCCATCAAAATGATAAATCACATAATTAAAATTTATAGTTTAACTGCTGTTCTGTAACTAGTTGTTGTTGTGGCAATCGATTTTCCGAAGGGGTTAAGAATTCCGGAACCAAGTGGTTCCTGACAAGATGATATAAAGTGAGCTTTACATTCAAATGCCCATTCAGCTTGCTTAATTGCTCCGTGCTAGGCAGAAGCAAAACAAATCAGGTCAGGTTTTTGGGGAATATATTTTTCCATAAGCTCATTAAAATTCAAATCAAAACAAATAACACTTGCAACTTTTACAAAATCCATATTAATAATTTTTGCATCTTCGCCTGTCGCTATGTCAATATCAAATTCGCCGGGAGTAAGATAATTTTTGTTGTAGATACCTGCAAGACTGCCATCTCGATTTAAGTACATAAGAGAATTTCTATATGGATGATTTTCATCATTCTGAATAAATCTATCTTGCTCAAAGGCAATGTTTTTTTGAAGATAGACAAATACAAGACTAAAAAAATAAATCAGAAAATTCAATGCAGGATATATTACACGAAAATTTTTCGTAAAATAAATTTGACTTTTTTATGTAAATTTTTTATACTTTTAAATGGGGTGATGAAATGAACATTTACGATTCTAAAGAATATAAGCGCTCAAGAATTGCATATATATTTGAGTCCACATTTGAGTATTTTATTTCACTACTGGTTGGTGACGCATTTTTGGCAAAGCTCTTATCTTCAACAGGTATGAGTGATTCTCTTGTAGGGATATTATCGTCTGTGACTGCGCTTGTATTTATGTTTCAGGTTTTTTCTGTTTTTCTTGTCAGGCTTAAGTTCAGTACCAAATATACAATAATGGTCATGGACTTTTTAAGTGTTACCTTATATGCACTTATGTACCTTACCCCATTTATAAAAATTCCACAATCGCAAAAGGCAACGATATTAGCAGTGTTTGTTCTTCTTGCTACATTAATCAAGCATACAATTATTTCAATGATTTTCAAATTTGGAAACAGCTGTGTTGACCCTGCAAAACGAGCAAGCTTCTCGGCAACAAAGGAAATGTTTTCACTTGTAACAGGAATGGTCTTTACTGCTATAGTGGGTTATGTATTTGATAAATTTGAATTTGGCGGAAATATAAATGGCGGATTTATGTTCATATTTGTCTTGATCGCAGTTCTTAATGTATCAAACCTTGTGAGCATCGGGCTCATGAAAAAGGAAACAAACATTGAACGACAAGGCGACAGTGAGCCTTTTGGAGTGGTTATTAAAAATACTTTGGGCAACAAAAAGTTCAGACATGTTATAATAGGTACCTCGTTGTATAAAATGGCTGTCTATTTTACAATAGGATTTATGGGAATTTATAAAACCAAGCAACTTATGTATTCAGCTTTTGCCATTCAGGTTATAAATATTGTGTCAAATATTGTAAGGATGTTAATTTCAAAACCGTTTGGAAAATACTCGGACAACAAATCCTATACATTGGGTTTAAGGCTCGGTATGCTTATTTGCGCAGCTGCTTTTTTCATAAACATATTTACAACTGGTGCAACACGATATCTTGTTATAGTATTTACTATTTTATACTCCTGCTCTCTGGCAGGCACAAATCAAAACGGATATAACATTACATACAGCTATGTTGACACAAAATATATAACTCAGGCAATTGCCATAAAAAACTGTATTGGCGGTTTGTTCAGTTTTGGTGCATCGTTATTGGGAGGTAAAATACTTTCTGTTGTACAACAAAACGGAAATATGGTTTTTGGAATAAATATTCAGGGACAACAATTGCTTTCTTTCATATCCTGTGTTACAATTCTTTTAGGAGTATGCTACATAAATAAACATCTTATTAAAAAAGAGGAGCAGTAATATTATATGACATTGTCTCAAATTGCAAAAATCGCAGGAGTAGCAGTTTCAACTGTTTCAAAAGCATTTTCGGGAAGTGGAGAAATTAGCGAGGAAACCCGAAACAGAATATTTGATATTGCAAAAGAAAATAACTGCTATGGAAAATATATCAAATGCTTTAATTACAAGTATAAAATAGCTGTCATTTTACATGAATTTCAAAGCGGATATTATACAAGAGAGCTTTCATGTTTTTCAAGAGAATTAAAAAAAAGAAATGCCCTTGTTCTTTCAGCAGAAGATAATTTTAATAACGAAGAAAGACGGAATATTCTATCTTATTTTGCATTTGGTGCTAAAGTTGACGGAATAATTATGTATGGGACATTGGAGGATAAATTTGATTGTAATACCCCTATAATTACTATAGGAAAAACAGATTTATTTAATTCAATTGATATGTCATATGATGGTGCGTTTTGTGACGCCATACAACATTTACAAGAGAACGGACACACAAAAATTGCTTATATAGGAGAAACGCGTACAACAAAAAGTTTCGAATGGTTTAAAAATGCTATGAACAAGTGTCAAATTCCTGTAAAAGACGATTATATAATATTGAGTAGAGACAGTCGTTTTGAAAATGCGGGATATGAGGCGATGGACAGACTTCTCAAACTCAAAGACCCACCAACTGCAATTATTGCAGCTTATGATTATATAGCTATTGGCGCAATAAAAGCAATTAAGGAGCATGGTTTGAGAGTGCCCGAAGATATATCAATAATAGGTAAGGGTGATATTAAGGAGTGTGATTATCTTGATATCCCGCTTACAACTATTACTTCGTTTCCGGAGGATTTGTGCGAAATTGTTGTGGAAGAGCTTTTTGATAAAATAAATAACCAGATAAAAAATATAAAGAAAATCAAGGTTAGCGCGCAACTTGTAAAACGCTCATCAGTTGGCAGAGTACATAAAGAGATTGACACAGGTGTGTTAAAAAAGTTGTCTGATGAAAAAATTCAAAAAACTATTGACAAATAAAAATTCAAGGAGTATAATACATTCTAAATTTGAATATCACAAAATGACTGTGACGAGGACGGTCGGATTGTGGAGCCTTAAGAGAGTTGCTGGTTGGTGCGAGGCAATGGCGAGACTTTCCAATGACTTATCACCTCTGAGTCGGAGGACCGAAAGCAAAATGTGAGTAGACTCCTTCCGTAATGCTGCGTAAAGGCAAAGGGCTTGTTAGAGCTTGGTAAGTGACGGGGATTTTATAATTCCGTAATTTGAGTGGTACCGCGGGTTATTATAACTCGTCTCAAAGATATCTTTGAGACGAGTTTTTTGTTGTATTAAAGAATTTTAGCGTATAAAGTATATAAATGAGGTGGTTTATATGAAAAAAACTTATGTTACTTCTATGCCCAATCATATCGGAGCGTTTTTAAGAGCAAGCAAATGCTTTTCGATTCTTGGAATAAATATTACCCGTGTCAGTTAAAATAAAGCGGTTGATTCACATACCTTGTTTATTGATGCGGAGGGCACAGAAGAACAATTAAAGAAAGCAGATGTTGACCATTGTGGATTACTGCCAATGTTCGATAAGGTAATTGCAAGTACAAAAACTGCAATTTGTCTAATTAATGAATTTGAAGGTAAGGGCGGATACAGAGAATCAAATCCGCTCCACAAGCCATATATAAATATTTGTAAAATTCTTACGTCATATAAATCTGTAGACCCTGACAAGATAACAGTATTATGGAATAATGTTGAAGATTTAAAAGAACCGCTTACACAGATTGGTTTTTTTGACTTTGGAGAAATGTATTTTGAGGTGTATGAAGGAAAAGGTGGTCATCTGCCCGGAGAGATTGTGCTGATAGATTATGGGAAGCATATTGCAATTACGGGCGATATTTATATCAACACACATGGTCTTACAGCGGAACAGGCAGAATACAATCAGTATGCACCAATACTGATGACATCTGTTGATACCGAACCAAAACTTTGTTTGGAAGAAAGAAAAGCTATTATGCAAAGACTTGGTGTCGGCAAATGGCAAATCTTTGGTGCGCATGGGTTTAAGAAAGATTATTCCGTTAATTTATAATAAAAATAGGGCATATCTCAAAACCGAGATGTGCCTTTATATTTATATTAGAAAGAATGAATCAAAAACGTACAGAACAATTGACTATTATTCAATATTATGATATAATATCCTGGTATGTAAATTTGAAAAATAAATTCCAAATTAGATGGTGTCAACCATTTTGAAAAACCTTGAAATATAAGGAGATGTAAAACAAATGAAATTAGGTATAGTAGGATTACCAAATGTAGGAAAGTCAACCTTATTTAATGCAATAACACAAGCTGGGGCAGAATCAGCTAACTACCCTTTCTGCACGATTGAGCCGAATGTAGGAATTGTTGATGTCCCTGATGAAAGAATAGATGCTTTGGCAAATATGTATAATCCAAAGAAAGTCACAAGAGCATACATTGAGTTCGTTGATATTGCAGGACTTGTAAAGGGTGCATCAAAGGGAGAGGGACTTGGAAACAAGTTCTTATCACATATAAGAGAGGTTGATGCAATTGTTCATGTTGTCCGTTGTTTTGAGGATACTAACATAACTCATGTTGATGGCTCAGTTGACCCTGCAAGAGATATTGAAACAATAAATCTTGAACTTATTTTTTCTGATGTTGAGATATTGGAAAGAAGAATTGAGAGAACAAAGAAGCTTATGAAAGGTGATAAGAGTCTGGCAGGTGAACTTGCGCTTTTAGAGCGTGTTATGGATGCGTTAGAAAATGGAAAGCCAGCAAGGAGCCTTGACTATACTCCTGAAGAAGAGCTCATTATGAGAGAAATTGCTCTTATATCAATGAAGCCTGTTTTATATGCAGCAAATGTATCAGAGGATGATTTTTCAAAGGGTATCGAAAACAATCAATATGTTAAAAAAGTTGAAGAAATTGCACAGAGTGAAAATGCAATAGTAATGCCTGTATCTGCACGAATTGAAGAAGAGGTTTCACAGCTTGATGCTGAAGAAAAGGAAATGTTCTTACAAGAGCTTGGAATGAATGAATCAGGACTTGACAGATTGATAAAGGCAAGCTATAAGCTGTTGGGACTTATCAGCTATCTTACAGCAGGGGAGCCTGAGGTAAGAGCATGGACAATCACAGAGGGTACAAAAGCTCCTCAGGCAGCAGGAAAAATCCATTCGGATTTTGAAAGAGGATTTATCAGAGCAGAGGTTGTTGCGTATAAAGACCTTATGGAATGTGGCTCTATGGTTGCTGCAAAGGAAAAAGGGCTTGTTCGTTCTGAGGGAAAAGAATATGTTATGAAGGACGGAGATATTGTTTTGTTCAGATTCAATGTCTGATTTCAATACCGCTGTCATCGCTTTCACAGATACAAAGGGTAGGAATTGTTCCTACCTTTTTTTGATATTCTTTTGAAATGAAATCTATATATTTGTCAACATTTTTGTCCTCAACAAAAGCGCAAATGCCAAAATAGCTATACATAGGAACTAATGCACTTGCAAGCCCTGCATTATCAGATATCTGATACATTTTAAAAAGCCTGTCTGCTCTTTTTCCGATGACGCTAAACAATTCGTGTGCCGAAACTTTTAATTGTGTGGATATCTCAGGAGTGATTGTTCCGCTGTTTTTCAGCTCATTTTTTATTTTATCTGCTCTTTCGCATTCGTTTTGAATATATTTTTCACGAGAATCATCAGCATTGGAAAGTATGTTTTTAATATTAAATCCTTTATCATCAATGAGTGAGAGAACAATTTTATAACCATTCAAATTAAGGGGAAGATACTCAGTCTTTTTACCCTTGTGCACGATTGTATTTTTGCGTCCGTACAGGGATACAGGCAAAAAAGAATATACTTCTTCATCTGTGTCAATAAGGCTTCGTATAGTTTCAATATCTGCAATTTTACCATTATTTAGTATTCCCAGGGCAGATATCAAGGCAGCCATAGGTCTTTTAAATCTTTTATCATCAACATTGTATTCAATCAGAATATCAGCTCCGCTGATATCGCCTTTCATCACAGCACAGGAGCGAAACAAAGATTTAACAAACTTATCACCCATAAAATTTCTGAGCTTTTGTGTGTCACATTCATATTGAGTGTTCATATCGGAAAAAACAATGCTAAAGCTTTTTTTGTCATTTGTTTTTATTGCAATCTGAGTGCCTATTGACAGACTCAGTCCACCCATAGGAAAGTCATTGTCTTCAAACCCTGAACCATATAAAATAACATCACAACCTGTTTTATAATATTTGATTCCATTTGTATCAACACCATATACTTTTGAGAAATTATCCTTAATATCTATTTAAAACACCTTCTTTTTTAAAAATTATTAATATTTTTCACTTAAAATATAATATATATACGATTGTTTACATATATTATTATAACTATTTCGGAAGAAAACATTGACAGAATACAATATTTATGCTACAATATAGTAATGTTTGACGTCCGTGAGTGTGCAAAAGTACTATTTTTAAGGGGATGTTTTTTTATGACTGATAACAAAGAAATTATTTTGGCGTGTGATGAGGGAATGAAAAAGCTCACTGATGAGCTTGATTATTTAAAGACTGTCAGACGCCCTGAAATATCAGAAAAAATCAAGATTGCAAGAGGCTTCGGAGATTTGTCTGAAAACGCAGAGTATGACGAAGCTAAAAAAGAACAGGCTGAGGTTGAGGAAAGAATAATAGTCCTTGATGATATTGTAAAGCATTCAAGAGTTATAAGAGATGATGAAATAACTCCTGATGTGGTTTGCCTTGGTTCAAAAGTTGTTCTTTTAGATGTTGAATATGATGAGGAACTTGAATATAATATTGTCAGCACAGTTGAATCTGACCCTGATAACGACAAGATTTCAGTTGAGTCTCCTGTAGGAAAATCATTGCTTGGAAAGACTGCAGGTGAAATTATCAAGGTGACAACACCAAATGATGTTATTGAATTCAAAATTCTTTCTATTTCAAGAATGTAATTTGCAACCCATTGCATATAATTGCAATGGGTGATTTTTTTGAAAAAAGCATTTATTATTATAGGTGTATTTATTTCGGGGATTATTGGTGCAGGCTTTGCATCGGGGAGTGAAATTCTTTTTTATTTTTCAAGATATTCAAAATTTGGGTTTTTTGGAATTATTCTCTCGGTTTTAATTTTTTCACTTGTTGAATATATGGTAATAATTCGTTCAGGAGCATTAAAAACCTATAGCATTGATGAATATTATCATAAGATAATGAATAAACCTCTTGCATTGGTAAGCTCATTAATATCATATCTTTTTATGATTATTATTTTTTCTGCTATGCTTTCAGGCTCAGGAGAGCTTTTTCATACCCTTTTTGGAACAAGAAGGATTTATGGTGTTTTGTTTATGCTTCTTTCCACTCATCTTATAGTTTCAAAGGGATATAAAAGATTTTTATCTGCTCAGACTATTATGTCGGTTATAATTGTTGCGACAATACTTGTATTTGGTGTTTATATGCTGTTCTTCAGGGAGCAGAGTATAAGTGTTTTTAATCCTTGTATAGAATGGGCAACATCTGCAATCAGTTATTCAACCTATAACCTTTTGACTGCAATAGCTGTCTTGTGCATACTTTCAAAAAATTCAGACATAAAATCAACTCTGATGGCATCTGTTATTACATTTGTTGTTCTTTTTCCTATTTTAATTGTTTTGTGGTACATAATATGCATATATAATGGAATGATAGATTTAGGAGCAATGCCTCTTTTAACAATTGCTATAAGACAATCAGAATTTATTGGGTATTTTTATTCAATAACATTATTTGTTTCAATATTGACAACTGCAGTATCCAATTCGTATACGCTTATTATCAGGTTGTCAGATTTTATCAATAGAAAAATTGCACATTATGGTGTTATGGGAATAGGATTTTTTCTCTCAGGTTTTGAGTTTGGATTTACCGTGGATATACTATATAGATTTGTTGGAATTCTTAGCATTTTCATTCTTCTGTTTATTGTAAAGGATTATTTGACAAGAAATACAAAAAAATGATTTACTAAGATATTTAAAGAAAAATAGAGAAAAGTAAAGAAACCTTAATGTATTTTTAAATAATAGTGTTTTTTGATAATTGATTATGTATTTAAAATATGGTATCATATTCAAGTCGGTTAAGACAGAAGATAGCGGGATGTAGCGCAGTTTGGTAGCGCATCTGGTTTGGGACCAGAGGGCCGCAGGTTCGAATCCTGTCATCCCGACCACCTAAATGGGAGTTTAGCTCAGCTGGGAGAGCGTCTGCCTTACAAGCAGGATGTCACAGGTTCGAGCCCTGTAACTCCCACCACATTTTTTTAAAACTTAATATGCTGGTGTAGCTCAATTGGTAGAGCAGCTGATTTGTAATCAGCAGGTCGCGGGTTCGAGTCCCATCACCAGCTCCAACAAAAGGGTAAGCAAAACTTACCCTTAATATTTGGGAGAGTTCCCGAGTGGCCAAAGGGGGCAGACTGTAAATCTGTTGCGCTTCGCTTCGATGGTTCGAATCCATCCTCTCCCACCAAAATAGAACAAGCTATGCTTGTTCTATTTTTTTTGTCAAAAAAAGACATCCTCAAAGGATGTCTTATTTCTCTTATAAAACCTTATTCAAAAAGTCAATAGTTCGTGGATGTTTAGGATTATTAAACACCTCATCAGGTGTGCCTTCCTCCAGAATAACTCCATCATCAATGAAGATTACTCTGTCTGCAACCTCTCTTGCAAAGCCCATTTCGTGAGTGACGCAAACCATTGTCATACCCTGAGCAGCAAGCTCCTTCATAACCTGCAAAACCTCTCCGACCATGTCGGGGTCAAGTGCAGATGTGGGTTCATCAAAAAGCATTATGTCAGGGTTCATAGCCAAAGCTCTTGCAATAGCAACTCGCTGTTTCTGACCACTAGATAATTGACTTGGATAGCTTTGAGCTTTATCAGTAAGTCCAACCTTTTCCAATAAGTCCATAGCCTGCTTTTTAGCAGTTTCCTTGTCAATCTTCTTGACATCAACAGGAGCAAGCATAATGTTTTCCAAAACATTCATATTTTTAAACAAATTGAATAGCTGAAAAACCATACCTATATTTTCTCTGACTTTGTTTATATTAATCCTTTTATCATCAATGTGATACCCATCAACAACAACCTCACCACCGGAAATTGTTTCAAGTCTGTTTAAACATCTTAAAAAGGTTGATTTTCCACTGCCTGAAGGACCGATGATACAAACAACCTCTCCCTCATAAATGTCAGTAGAAATTCCTTTTAAGACCTCAACATGATTAAAGTTCTTGACAAGATTACTCACATGAATCTTTACATTCTTCTTATCAGCGACCACGTTTCAATCTCCTTTCCAATGCATTTGCAACCTGTTGAAGAGCTAAAATAACAACCAAGTACATTACTGCGACAACAGCCCATGTCTGAAAGGATTTAAAGGTAATTGCAATAACATTTTGAGCTTTGTTAACCAATTCAGGAAAACCAATAACTGAAAGGATAGATGTGTCCTTCAGGGTTATAATAAATTGATTAACGATACTTGGAATCATATTTTTGATTGCCTGTGGCAAAACTACTCGAAACATTGATCTCCAATAACCAAGTCCCAAGCTTCTGGCAGCTTCCATTTGTCCAGGGTTAATTGATTGAATACCTGCTCTTATAATTTCTGACATATATGCACCGCAATTAAGTGCAAGACAAATTGTTCCTGCCTGAAGAGAAGTAAATGTTGTGGTCACACCAATCATTTTCAATCCGTATGGGATACCGTAGAAAACGAAGAATGCCAAAACAATCATTGGTACTCCTCTGATTAAATTAACATATACAAGCGAAATCGCTCTGCTGACCTTGTTGTCAACCACACTTGCCAGACCGAAAATTATTCCGAGAATACACCCAAAAAAAAGTCCGAGCAAAGCAAGGAGTAGTGTTTGTCCCATTGCTGCGAGCAACAAAGGACCGTATGCATTTATAATTTGGCTCATAAAGCACAAAGCCTCCTATTACTTTAATAAGGGCATCGAGTTTCGATGCCCTTAGTCTAAATTTTTAGATTAGCCTAAATACTTAGCAATAATTTCATCGTATTTTCCGCTTGCCTTAATATTTTCAAGACCAGCATTGAACTTATCAACAAGCTCTTGATTAGCAGCATCAAATATAGCAAATCCATATTGTGCAGGTTCATTTTCTGTTCCGTCAATATACTTCATATCCAATTCACCAATTTTGATGTTATACTTAAGGATTGGAGTGTCATCAAAGCAAGCTGCAACCTGACCGCCAAGAACTGCCTGATACATATCAGGAGATGTTGAGAATGTAACAACCTCAAAGCCATATTGGTCTTTAATGCTTTCTGCATATTGGTTACTCATTGTTCCGTTTTTAACTGCAACCTTAAGACCATTCAAATCTTCAAACTTAGTAATAGTTGAGTCTTTTGCGACTGCCATACCCTGAGTTGCATCATAGTATCCATCAGAGAAAATCCAGCCTGATTCTTTTCTTTCGTCTGTGATTGATGCGCCAGCAATCATACCGTTTGCCTGACCTGCCTGACAAGCTGCGATAGCAGCGTCCCAACCAATATATTGAAGGTCATATGTAAAGTTCTGGTCTTCAGCAATAGCTGCTAATATATCCATATCAATACCAACGATGTTACCATCTGCATCCTGGAATTCAAAAGGACTAAATCCCTTATCAGTTGCGATAACATAATCTTTTTCTCCATCTGTCCCTTGATTTCCACAAGATGCAACACCTAAACACATAAGTGCAGCCAATGCGATTGAAATAATTTTTTTCATAACTAACACCTCTTAATTTGAAATATAATAAATAGATTATATCATAAATACAGTAACTTTGCAACCATTTTTTGCTGATAAGTGTAATTTTTGAATTAAATTT
>JAZOTJ010000091.1:0-4380 GCA_045657585.1 Clostridia bacterium
TTTGCAAGCATAACATCAGACTCATTAACTGCGCCGACACCGCCATGGATAGCTCTTACTCTTACTTCGTTATTTGATAATTTTTCCAAAGACTGCTTAACTGCCTCAACTGAACCCTGAACATCGGCTTTTATGATAACATTAAGCTCCTTCATATTACCCTCATCAATCTGTGAGAACAAGTTATCAAGTGAAACCTTGACTGTTTGATTAAATCTTGTTTCCTTTTCATCATGTCGTCTGCTCTCGGCAACATCACGGGCAAGTTTTTCATCCTTTACAACTCTGAATGTATCTCCGCCTGATGGTGTTTCAGAAAGTCCTAAAATTTCAACAGGAGTTGATGGATCTGCAGTCTTGATTCTTCTGCCCTTATCATTTACCATAGCACGAACATGACCTACTGCTGTTCCTGCTATAACAATATCTCCGACGTTCAATGTGCCATCCTGAACAAGAACAGTTGCAACAGGACCTCTGCCCTTATCAATTTTCGATTCAATAACTGTACCTCTTGCCGCCTTATCAGGGTTAGCTTTTAATTCTTTCATATCAGCAATAAGAAGTACCATTTCCAGAAGGTTTTCAATATTAATACGCTGTTTTGCAGAAATTTCAACACAAACAGTGTCACCGCCCCAGTCTTCAGGCACAAGCTCATGCTCAACAAGCATCTGCTTAACTCGCTCAGGATTAGCTCCCTCTTTATCAATCTTATTAATTGCAACAACAATTGTAACCCCTGCTGCTTTGGCATGGTTTATTGCTTCAATTGTCTGAGGCATAATACCATCATCTGCTGCAACAACTAATATAGCAACATCTGTTACCTGCGCACCTCTTGCTCTCATAGTCGTAAAGGCTTCGTGACCAGGAGTGTCCAAAAATGTGATATCTCTGTCATTTAGTCTTACGCTGTACGCACCAATATGTTGCGTGATACCGCCTGCTTCTGTATCTGTTACAGATGTGTTTCTGATGGCATCAAGTAATGAAGTCTTACCATGGTCAACGTGACCCATAACAACTACTACAGGTGGTCGAGGTACTAAGTCTTCTGGCTTATCCTCTTCTTCTTCAAAAAGAATATCCTCTTTTGTTATTATAACTTCCTGTTTTACTTCTATTCCATATTCATCTGCAATTAATGTAGCAGTATCAAAATCAATACTTTGTGTTATAGCTGCCATAACTCCAAGCATCATAAGCTTTTTAACAATTTCAGCTGCAGGCTTGCCAATTTTTGACGCAAATTCTCCGACAGTGATTGTTTCAGGAATTTCAACAAGCTTAGGAGTTGTATCCTTCTTAACAGGTGGTTGAGGCTTTTTCTCTTCATTTTTTGCCTTTTCCATCATATCAACATTCTTTTCAACTCTTGCTTTTTTCTTTTTCTTGTTTCTGTCACCCTGCATTTTATGCATATCATCAGAAACCATGCTCTCGAGGCGTTCTCTTGACTCAATCTTATCAATTTCAAGAGTTGATGTTCTTGTGTCAACATATCTTACATTCTGGTCCTCAACAACTTTAATTACGTCTTTATCATCAGCCTCAAACTTAAGCTCAATTTTTTCACCTTTTTCTTTAGCTTGAGCAGGTCTTTTTACATCATTTTTTCTAGGCTTTTGCTTTTCCTTTTTTACTTTTTCAACATTTTTGGTTTCTTCAGTTTTCTTTGATTCTGCTTTTTCCTTTTTAACCACAGGTTTTTCTTCTGTCTTTTTAACAGGAACTTTTTTAACTTCTTCCGTCTTTTCCTCTTCCTTAAATTCAGGTTTTTTAACCTCAGGCTTTTCTATAACTGCATCGCCCATATCGTATTCCTGAGTGTATATATCAAGAATAAGTCCAAGATGAGCCTCGTCAAGCAAAGAAGCTCCGGATTTTAAATTAATATCAAATTCTGAAAGCTTTGTAATAATTTCTTTGCTTGTTAATTTTAAATCTTTAGCAATTTCCTGCACCTTAACATTTGACATTGCCATAACATTTCACCTTTCCTTCCTTATTGCAATTCGGAATATTTTTTCAAAATAGCATCTGTAAGACCCTTGTCATTCACTGACACAACCGTTCTGTCACCTGCAGCTCCGACAATCCTTCCCAACTCATCCTTTGTTAAACACATAATATATCTGACTTTGTAATGAGTGCAGATATTTGTTATTGCTTTTTCTCCTGTTTTGGATATGTCTTTTGCTATAATAATCAATTCCGACTTATTTAATCTTATTTCCTTTTCGCACTGCTCGGCACCTGAAACAATTTTTCCGGCTTTTTTAGCAATCCCTATTACGCCTTTTAACTTATTTTCCAATTCTATCATCTAACTCCTCATAAAAATCATCAGGTACTTTTCTCTTCAATATGTTCGAAAAAACTTTTCTCTTTTGTGCCTTAGAAACACATTCTTTGTTTTTGCACAAATACATGCCACGGCACTGTTCTTTCTTATCTTCATCTATCAGAATATTGTCGTTCTTTACAATAATTCTTATAAGCTTTGTCTTTTCCACCATACTCCGACAGCCTACACACATACGAAAAGGTATATGTTTTTCTTTTGATTCCATAAATTATTCTCCGGTGCTCTCACCATCAGGTTTTCTTATATCAATTTTCCAACCTGTTAGTTTTGCCGCAAGTCTGACATTTTGTCCCTTACTTCCGATAGCCAGAGATTGTTGATGTTCAGGCACTGTCACAACTGCTGATTTTTCCTGTTCATTAATTTCAACAGATAAGACTCCTGATGGACTTAAGCTTGCTGTGATAAGCTCAACAGGGTCTTCACTCCATTTAACTATATCAATTTTCTCGCCTCTTAATTCATCACTGATCTGATTTACTCTCATACCATTTCTTCCGATACATGAGCCTTGTGCATCTACATCAGGGTCAGTTGAATAAACTGCGATTTTTGTTCTTGAGCCTGCTTCTCTTGCAATGCTCTTGATTTCAACAAGTCCTTCTTCAATTTCAGGAACTTCTCTCATAAACAATCTTCTCACTAAGTTCGGATGTGTTCTTGATACAACCACTTGAGTTCCTTTATTTCCGCCTCTTACTTCACTTACATAGCATACTATTCTCATATTTGGTGCATAGTGTTGTTTTGGCGGTTGTTCGCTCTTTGGAATTTCATCAACAGGAAGAAGCGCTTCAACAACTTCTGTTCCTTCATCCTTTTTGATTTCAACTTCAACGAAAACTCTGTTTTCGTCATCAATTCTTCTTATTCTTCCTGCAACAATATCATTCAAAATCTTTGTTGAGTTAGCATATACCTGTTCTCTTTCTGCTTCTCTGATTTTTTGTGTGATGATTTGTTTTGCATTCATTGCTTCAACTCTGCCGAAATCTCTTGGTGTGACTTCTATTTCAACAATATCACCAACTTCATATTTTGCATTGATTTTTCTTGCCTCTGTTAAGGAAATATAAAGACTCTGATCTTCTTCTCCCATTTCCTCAATAACTTCCTTTTGTGCAATTACTTTAAATTCTCCTGTCACTCTGTCAAGATTAACTCTGACATTCTGAGCAGCGTTATAATGCTTTTTATAAGCAGTAATAACTGCAGTTTCCAATGCATTTAAAATAAAATCAACATCAATATTTTTTTCAGCGCACAAATCATTCAATGCCAAAATCAATTCCTGAGCCTGATTAACCTCCGCTTTTTTTCCTCTTCTTTTTAATTTAGTATCACCCATTTTTAAAATCCTTCCTTTCAAATTTACATTTCAAAATATAATTTTATATAAACTGCTTCAGATAAAGGAATTTCCAATTCCTCATCATCAACCAAAACGGTTACTGTTTTATCTTTGTAGTTTTTTAAAATTGCTACAAACTCTTTTTTGTTATCAATCGCTTTATATAGCTTTACAGAAACTTTTTTCCCGATATAATGTAAAAATTCTCTCTCGGTTTTTAATTTTCTCTCAACGCCAGGTGATGAAACCTCTAAAATATACGCCTCTTCAATCGGATCAATTTCATCAAATTCTTTTTCAAATGCACGCGAAAATTCTTCACATTCATTGAGTCCCACTCCAGACTCCTTATCAATATAAATTCTTAAAAACCTGTCATTTCCTTCTTTTTTATACTCGGTGTCAACAACAAAAATTCCGAGCTTTTCGGCAACAACATCTGCCACCTCAAGAGCTTTTGACTCTATCGCATTTGCCATTATAACTCCTTTCCATAAGCCCAAGCTTATAACAACATTAAAGAGTGGACTTTCGTCCACTCTTTCGCCACCTTTATTAATCTAGTAGTATTATATCACATATAATCAAACATTTCAAGTGTTTTTTTATTTTTTTTCACAAAGATATTTCATAATATCTCTTCTTGTTATTATTCCTA
>JAZOTJ010000092.1:0-5221 GCA_045657585.1 Clostridia bacterium
GAAAAGAAAGAAGAACCACCAAAGGTCTATAAGCCTGTAATTGAAGAGGCTAAAAAGGTTGAGGAAGTTAAAAAAATTGAAGAAAAGCCTGTAGTTGAAGAAGCTATAAGAATTGAAGAAAAACCTTTGGTAAAGGAAGAAAAAAATATTGAATTTAAACTTTCGGGACAAGTTTTTGATACTTACATCATAATCGAACAAGACGACAGGATGATGATTATTGACCAGCATGCAGCCCACGAGAGATTAAAGTACGAGGAATTGAAAAAAGACCTTGAAATTTCAAAAATCTATTCGCAACCGATGGCAATTCCTGCAATTGTTAATGTGACTGCGACAGAAATGGCAATTTTTAATGAAAATACTGATTTTATAGCATCACTTGGTTTTGAGGCAGAAAAGTTCGATGATAACAGTGTTATCATAAGAGCAGTTCCTGTTAACTCATTATCAGAAGATGTTAATGATTTGTTTGTTGAGATAATCTCACAGCTTGGGGATAATAAAAAAGAAGTGATTTCAGAAAAAAGACAAAGACTTTTATATACAATTGCCTGCAAATCTGCAATCAAGGCAAACCACAGACTTTCAGAAAATGAACAAAAAGAGCTTGTCAATAAGGTGTTGGAACTTGAGAATATCAATACCTGTCCTCATGGCAGACCTATTATGATTTCTATGTCAAAAAAAGAAATAGAAAAAGAATTCAAGAGGATTTTATAAATGAAAAAAATACCCATTATTGTTATCGGAGGTCCGACCGCCTCGGGTAAAACTGCATTATCAATCGAGCTTGCAAAGCTTTATGACACAGAGATAATTTCCTGTGACAGTATGCAGATTTATAAACATATGAATATCGGCACTGCAAAGCCTGATATGGCAGAGCGTTGCGGCATTATTCATCATATGCTTGATGTGATTGAGCCTGATGAGCCTTTTTCTGTTGCAGAATTTGTAAAAGAGGCGCACAAGAAAACCGAGGAAATTTTTGAAAAAGGCAAAGTTCCGATAGCAGTCGGAGGAACAGGGCTTTATATCAATTCACTCATAAATGATGTCGATTTTTTGGAAGATGATGGGGATGTCACGATAAGAAAAGAGCTTGAGGAAATCGAAAAAGAAAAGGGAATTGATTATCTTGTTGATATGTTAAGGTCATTTGATGAAGTTTCAGCAGACAGAATACACAAAAATAACAAAAGAAGAATAATAAGAGCAATTGAGTTTTATAAAATGACGGGTGTTCCGATTTCGGCGCATCAGGAAGAAACAAAAAAGAAAATTTCAAGATATAATCCTTGTATGATGGCAATTCGCTGGGATATGCAAAAGCTGTATGAGCGTATCGAAAAGAGAGTTGACATTATGATTGATGGGGGATTAGTGGAGGAAGTCGGGGCGTTGTGTGATAAGGGATATGCAAATGCGATGCTTTCTATGCAGGGGATAGGTTATAAGGAAATAATCGAATATATAAAAGGCAGTGTGTCACTTGATGAGGCGATTTATAACATAAAAATCGGAACAAGACATTATGCCAAAAGACAAATGACATGGTTCAGAAAAGACGAGAGAATGAACTGGATTGATTATGATGAGGACATTTTAAAAAGAGCCAAAGAGATAATTAAGGATTGGGGAGGTGTGTGATGGCACTTTATGCGATTTCCGATTTGCATTTGCCGATTGGCGTTGACAAGCCTATGGACATATTCGGAAGTAAATGGGAAAATTATGTTGGAAAACTTGAAAAAAACTGGAAAAGTATAGTGACCGATAATGACACCGTTGTAATTCCGGGAGATATTTCATGGGCAATGTATCTTGAGGAAAGTATTCCTGATTTTAGTTTTATCAATAATCTTCCAGGGAAAAAGATAATATCCAAGGGAAATCACGATTACTGGTGGACAACAAAATCAAAGCTTGATAAGTTTTTGATTGAAAATAATTTTGACACTATTGAGTTTATGCACAATAATGCTTTTATGTATAAAAACATTGCAATCTGCGGAACAAGAGGCTGGAGCTATCTTGGAAAAGGACAGGCAAGTGATGATGATATAAAAATTTATGAACGCGAACTTGGAAGACTGGAGCTTTCAATAAATGATGCAAAAAAATATTCGCCTGATGAGGTCATTGTGTTTTTTCACTATCCGCCGATTAATATTGATTTAGAGGAAACAGGGTTTACCAAAATACTAAAAGATAATGGGATTGAACTTTGTTTGTATGGACATCTTCACAATGCAAAAAGGGAGAATATTGTCGAAGGAGAGTATGACGGAGTTAAATATATGCTTATTTCGTGCGATTATCGCTCTTTTACACCTACTAAATTGTGCGATTAGCATAGAAAATTAAAAATTTACCAAAAAAGAATTGAATTTTAAAATTTTTATGGTATAATATCCTATGATATGATAGTGGAGTATTGTGCCATTATATAATAACATTAAATATTTAGGAGGATTTTCAGATGGCTGTAAAATCAGAACAAGTAGAAAAAAATCTTGTGAAACTTACATTTGAAGTTTCAAGAGAAAAGTTTGAAGAGGGTATTAATGACTCATATAATAAGAATAAGTCAAAGTTCAGTATCCCTGGTTTCAGAAAAGGTAAGGTTACAAAGGCAATAATCGAAAAGTATTATACTGAAGCAGTATTTTATGATGATGCAATTAACTATGTATTGCCAGATGCTTATGATGAGGCAGTTAAAGAATCAGGTCTTGATGTAGTTGCTAAGCCTGAAATTGATGTTGAAGAAATCAAGAAAGGTGAGCCTGTCGTGTTCACTGCTCTTGTTACAACAAAGCCTGAAGTTACTTTAGGAACTTACAAAGGTATAAAAGTGGAAAAAATTGAGAATAATGTATCTGATGAAGATGTTGATAAAGAAATCGAGGCTGCAAGAGCAAGAAATGCAAGAATGATAAGTGTTGATGACAGAGCTGTTGAAAATGGCGATATTACAGTTATCGACTTTGAAGGTTTCTGTGACGGAGTTGCATTTGATGGCGGTAAGGGCGAAAACTATGACCTTGAAATCGGTTCAAACACATTTATCCCAGGCTTTGAAGAACAGATTGTAGGTGCAAAAATCGGCGAAGAAATTGATGTTAATGTAACATTCCCTGAAGAATATCACGCAGAGGAATTAAAAGGAAAGCCTGCACTGTTCAAAGTAACTGTTAAAGAAATCAAAGTAAAAGAGCTTCCTGAATTAGATGATGATTTTGCATCAGAAGTAAGTGATTTTGAAACATTTGCAGAATATAAGGAAAGCGTTAAGAAGAAATTGGAAGAACAGGCTGAAAAGAAGACAAAGCAGGAAACTGAAAATGCAGTTATTGATGCTGCTTGTGATGCTTGTGAAGTTGACATTCCTAAGGCAATGATTGAATCAACAATCGACAGAATGATAAGCGATTTTGCTCAGAGATTGCAGTATCAGGGAATGAATATTGAAATGTATCTTCAATACACAGGCTCAACTATTGAAGCTATGAGAGAAAGCTTCAAGGAACAGGCCGAAAAGCAGTGCAAGGTAACTCTTGTGATTGAGGCTATTATGGAAAAAGAAGGCATTGATGTCACAGACGAAGAGTTAGAAGACAAGATTTTGGAAATGAGCAAGATGTATAATATGGAAGTTGAAAAATTGAAAGAGGTTTTACGCCCTGAGGACAAGGAAGACATTGCTAAAGAAGTGAAATACTCAAAGACAATTGATATGCTTGTTAACAAGGCTAAAATCAAATAATTTCAACTCCTTGACATAAGTAAAGAAAGGATTGATTTTGATGAGTTTAGTACCAATGGTGGTAGAGCAGACAAACAGAGGAGAAAGGTCATATGACATTTTTTCAAGATTGCTCGAAGACAGAATTATATTTTTAGGGGAAGAGGTTAACGATGCGACTGCAAGCTTGGTGGTTGCACAGATGCTTTATTTAGAGTCAAAAGACCCTGATAAAGATATTCAGTTATATATAAACAGTCCCGGAGGCTCAATTACAGCAGGTATGGCTATCTATGATACTATGCAGTACATAAGATGCGATGTTTCAACAATTTGCGTTGGTATGGCTGCAAGTATGGGAGCATTCTTGTTGGCAGCGGGTCAGAAGGGAAAAAGATATGCTTTGCCTAACAGCGAAATTATGATTCATCAACCGTTGGGAGGAATGCAGGGTCAGGCTACTGATATCCAGATTCACGCTGAGAGAATTATTAAAATGAAAGAACATTTGAATGAGATATTGAGTGAGCGTACAGGTCAGGATTTAGATGTTATTGCAGCGGATACTGAAAGAGACAATTTTATGTCAGCAGAAAAAGCAAAAGCATACGGCCTGATTGACCAGGTTATCGAATCAAAGAAAAAATAATATGTGATAAAGGGGTGCACAAGGTTATAACCTGGTGTACCCCGATTGTACTTAAATTTGGTATATCGGGAGGATATCCGCAAGATGTCAAAAAAAGAAGAAAACAACGAGATTTACTGCTCCTTTTGCGGAAAAAAGGAAAGTGAAGTCAAAAGAATAATATCAGGAAACAATACCTTTATATGTAATGAATGTATTGAACTTTGTAATGGAATTCTTGCTGATGATTTTAATGATGCAGGATTTGAAACAGAGGCTATGGAATTACCAAAGCCTAAGGAAATCAAAGAAGTTCTTGACCAATATGTAATCGGTCAGGAGGAGGCAAAAAAAATCCTGTCAGTCGCAGTGTATAATCACTATAAGAGAATTGAACAGGAAGAAAGTGATGTTGAACTTCAAAAGAGCAACATTCTTTTAATTGGCCCGACAGGCTCAGGAAAAACTTTTTTAGTTCAGAATTTAGCAAGGATATTAAATGTTCCTTTTGCTATTGCTGATGCAACCTCATTGACAGAGGCGGGCTATGTCGGAGAAGATGTGGAAAATATTTTGCTAAAGCTTATTCAGGCTGCTGATTATGACATTGAAGAGGCTGAGCGTGGAATTATATATATTGATGAGATAGACAAGATTGCAAGAAAATCTGAGAATGTATCAATAACAAGAGATGTAAGCGGTGAAGGTGTTCAGCAGACACTTTTGAAAGTGTTGGAAGGAACTATTGCCTCAGTTCCTCCGCAGGGTGGAAGAAAACATCCGCATCAGGAGCTTATCCAGATTGACACAACAAATATTTTGTTTATTTGCGGTGGTGCTTT
>JAZOTJ010000093.1:0-3487 GCA_045657585.1 Clostridia bacterium
ACAGTTGTGACAAATGGTGACCAGACAGATACAGTCTATGACTTCTTAAAAGACGGGAAAACATTTGCAGACGGTTTGCGAACAAGAGGATATGAACCTGATGCACCTAACTTTACACCAAGAATAAGCGGTATGGTTGATTTATCAAACGGTTTTTCTTATAAATTGAGTATTTTAAAATATAATAACGGCTCATGTCAGAGAAATTTCTATGAATATGAAAAGGCAACTCAAGGTGTTGGTAATCTTATTCATACATACGAAACTGACGGAAACCCAATTCCAACATTCAAGGGCGAGCCTAAGACTGTTGAATTAAATAATGACCTTGAGGCATTTACAAATGAACTATGGGAAAGCCTTGATAAAGATAATAAGGTTTCATTGTTTGTTAGATATATCAACTTAAAAGATAAGTCAACAAAGACAAAGATTATTAACATAAACGAATAAGGAGAAACGCCAATGAAAGAATTAGAATTAAAGTATGGTTGCAACCCTAATCAAAAGCCATCTAAGATTTTTATGGACAACGGCAAGGAATTGCCAATCGAGGTTTTGAACGGAAAACCTGGTTTTATAAACTTTTTGGACGCATTTAACAGCTGGCAGTTGGTTAAAGAATTGAAAGAGGCAACAGGCTTGCCTGCTGCAGCATCTTTTAAGCATGTAAGTCCTGCAGGTGCGGCTGTTGGCTTAGAACTTTCAGATGTTTTAAAGAAGATTTATTTTGTTGATGATTTGGAGCTTTCTTCTTTAGCTTGTGCATATGCAAGAGCAAGAGGTGCTGACAGAATGTCATCATTTGGTGACTGGATTGCATTGTCAGATGTTTGTGACAAGGAAACTGCAACATTGATTGCAAGAGAAGTTTCAGACGGTGTTATTGCTCCCGGATATACAGAAGAAGCATTCCAGATTCTTTTAACAAAGAGAAAGGGCGGCTACAACATAGTTAAGATAGACGAAAACTATAAGCCTGACCCGATTGAAAGAAAACAGGTTTATGGAATCACTTTTGAACAGGGAAGAAACGAATTTGAAATCAATAAGGCGCTTTTGGAAAATATCGTGACTGACAATAAGGAAATTCCAGAATCAGCTAAAATTGACTTGATAATTTCATTGATTACTTTAAAATATACACAGTCAAATTCAGTTTGCTATGCAGTTGGCGGACAAACTATTGGTGTTGGTGCAGGTCAGCAGTCAAGAATTCACTGCACAAGATTAGCAGGTAACAAAGCAGATATCTGGCACTTAAGACAGCATCCAAAGGTGTTGGCACTGCCATTTAGAGATGATATAAAAAGACCTGACAGAGATAACACAATTGATGTTTACATTTCAGACGAATGTGATGATGTTATTGGCGATGATGTATGGCAGAATTTCTTTAAGGTTAAGCCTGAGAGATTAACTGATGCAGAAAAGAAAGAATTTTTAGCTAAGGTCGACGGAGTTTGCTTAGGAAGTGATGCGTTCTTCCCATTCGGTGACAACATCGAAAGAGCAAGAAAGAGCGGTGTTCGCTATATTGCACAACCTGGCGGTTCAATAAGAGATGATAATGTAATTGATGCTTGTAATAAGTATAATATAGCTATGTGTATGACGGGAATGAGACTTTTCCATCACTAATATACAATAAGAGAAAGGAACTCACGATATGAATATTATGGTAGTCGGCGGCGGCGGAAGAGAGCACGCTATTATCAAAAAACTAAAAGAAAGTCCTAAAGTCGAAAAAATCTATGCATTGCCCGGTAATGGCGGTATCAGCTTTGATGCAGAATGTGTGGATATCGGTGCAAAGGACATTGATGCTATAGGGAATTTTGCAAAAGAAAACAATATAGATTTTGCGGTAGTGGCTCCTGATGACCCGTTGGTGCTCGGTGCAGTTGATGCATTGCACGAAATCGGTGTCAAGTGCTTCGGCCCTGACAAGAAGGCTGCTATAATTGAGGGAAGTAAAGTTTTTTCTAAAAATCTTATGAAAAAATATAATATTCCAACAGCGGGCTATGAGGTTTTTTCGGATGCTGAAAAAGCGTTGGAATATCTTGAAAAAACAACATATCCGACAGTTATCAAGGCTGACGGTCTGGCACTTGGTAAGGGTGTTATAATCTGTCCTGACTTTGAAACTGCAAAAGATGGTATCAATTCAATTATGAATGATAAAATCTTTGGAGAGAGCGGAAATAATATAGTTGTTGAAGAATTTTTAACAGGCCCTGAAGTATCAGTTTTGTGTTTTACTGACGGAAAAACAGTTGTTCCGATGGTTTCTTCAATGGACCACAAGAGAGCTCACGATAATGACGAGGGTCTAAACACAGGCGGTATGGGAACAATTGCACCAAACCCTTGCTACACAGATAAAATAGCAAAGGAATGTATGGAAAAGATTTTCCTGCCTACCATTGATGCAATGAATAAAGAAGGAAGAACATTTAAAGGTTGTTTGTACTTCGGCTTAATGATAACTCCAAACGGACCAAAGGTAATTGAATATAACTGCAGATTTGGTGACCCTGAAACTCAGGTTGTACTTCCATTATTGAAGACCGATTTATTAGAGGTTATGATGGCAGTTGAAGAGGAAAGATTGTCAGATATTAATGTGGAATTTTCAAACGGAGCTGCTTGTTGTGTTGTTATGGCATCAAAGGGTTATCCGCAGAGCTATGACAAAGGTTTTGAAATAACCGAAGGAAAACTGTCTGACAATGCAGTTGTTTTCCACGCGGGCACAAAGCTTGAGGATGGCAAGGTTGTAACAAGCGGAGGAAGAGTTTTAGGTGTTACTGCAACAGCTGCCACTCTTGAGGAAGCAATTTCTGATGCATATAAGGCAGTGGAAAAGGTACATTTTGATAATGCTTTCTATCGTAAGGACATCGGAAAAAAAGCATTGGCAATCAAGAACAGCTGAGAAAGGAAAAAGTATATGGTTTACAGAATATTTGTTGAAAGAAAAAATGGACTTGAGCACGAGGCAAATTCTCTAAAAGAAGAATTAAATAGTCTTTTGGGTATCAAGTCATTAGAAAAAATCAGACTTTTTAATCGATATGATGTGGAAAACATTGAGGAGGAGATATTTAATAACAGTAAAAAAACTGTCTTCTCCGAGCCACAGACAGATATCATATATGACGAGTTGCCGAATGAGGATGCAATAATTTTTGCAGTTGAGTATCTTCCTGGTCAGTATGACCAGAGAGCTGACTCTGCGGCACAGTGTATTCAGATAATGTCAAAACAGGAAAGACCTACAGTTAAGACTGCAAAGGTATATATGCTTATTGGAAAGCTTTCAGATGACGAAGTTGAGAAGATACAAAAATATGTAATTAACCCTGTTGAATCAAGGTTAGCATCTTTAGATAAATTCCAGACACTTGATATTCCATATGAAATTCCGACAGAAGTTGAGGTTCTTGACGGGTTTATCGACCTTGATGATGCAGGATTAAAG
>JAZOTJ010000094.1:0-7187 GCA_045657585.1 Clostridia bacterium
ATCGCAACACCCCATTGTTTTATCTCAAATGAACAGGATATAGACATTTTTTTGAAAAAAAGAGAAGAAAGCTATAACGAACTTATGTGCGCAATTGCCAGGGATAAAAGAGATTTTCCTGACATTATTCTTGGTGCTGAGATTCAGATTTCAAAGGGTGTTTCGGATTTTAGCAAGATGCATAAGCTGTGTATTCTGGGTACAAATTATATATTGATAGAAATGCCGTACAGAAGATGGAATGAGGATTGCTTTGATTATCTTTATGAGTTATCATTAAATGGAATGAGGCCGATAATTGCCCATATTGAAAGATATATAAATAGAAAAAAAGAGTTTTATAATTTTTATTCGCTTGATTTGATTTATCAGGTAAATGCTGATTCATTTCTAGCTCCGCTTTTAAAAAGGCATATTCCGGATTTATTCTCTATGGGAAATGTCCAGTTATTAGGCAGTGATATGCATAATACTTTGAAACGTCCGTCAAGGATGGGAATTGCGAGAGACAGGATTATAAAGAGTTATGGACAACAAAGATTTGAGCATCTTATGAAAAATGCAGAGCTTGTTATAAAAAATGAGCCTGTGCCCAAAATAAGATATGAAAATATGTCGTTTTTTAAAAAATTAAATGTATAAAAATATCGCAGAGTTTGCTCTGCGATATTTTTTATCTCATCATATCAAAAGCAGTGTCAATGACGCTTCCGACACTTCGGAAAATTCCTTTTGTTTTTCTTTTTATTTTATTTTTCTGCTTATCACTGATTGGCTCAAAAATAACTGTTGCCGCCGCACCAACAAGCATTCCTGTCGCAATTCCTTTTGCAAAGTCAGAATATCTCACTTTCTTCACCCTCCGTTTTTGTTTTTAAGAACACAAATGCATTCTCTTAACTTTTATTATGCGATAAATAAATAGTTTTTATTTAATTTTTTAAAATTTTGCTTGACTATAATTAATTAATGTTATAAAATTTATATTAAAATAATAGGATTTGGAGGGGAAATAATGGCAAATATAAAAGCCTTTTGCGGCTACAGATATAATCCACAAAAAATTGAAAATCTTGGGTCGGTTATGGCACCTCCATATGATACTATATCAGATGAGGAGCAGGATTTTTATTGTAATGCAGATGAGCATAACATAATAAGAATATCCAAAGGAGCCAGCATTGACGGAGATAATGAAAAAAATAATGTATACACAAGGGCAAGAGATTATCTTAATCAGTGGATAAAGGAGAATGTGCTGATTAAAGATGATAAGCCTGCTATTTATCTTTATGAGCAAAGAGTAAATTATAATGATACGATGTTTGTAAATCATGGATTTGTGTCTTTATTAGAGCTGTCTGAACTTCACGACAATGAGGTCTTGACTTGTGAGCTTCCATCGGTCACAACAACTGCCGACAGATATAATCTTTTATCTGCCACTGATGCAAATGTTGATATGATAAGCTGTATGTATATTGACCCTGAAAAAACACTTTCTTCATTGATAACAGATCTCTCCGACAGTGAGCCTGATATGGAATTTACCACTGAGGAAAAGGTTATTGATGCAATGACAACTCATAAAATATGGGTAATCAATGACACAAAAACAATAGATTTTATAGTAAATGCAATGAAGGACAAGACATTGTTCATAACTGACGGTCATAACAGATATGCAACAGCTCTGGAATATAAAAAATATTGCAAGGAAAATGATAAGAATTACAATGAAAATTCGGGTTGTAATTACATTATGTGCTGGAGCACAAATGCATTTGGAAACAGAATGGTGCAGCTTCCTGTTCACAGAATGTTGTCAAATGAGAAAAAATTTAATGAAGACTTTTTCATTGCCTGTGCGCAGGATAATTTTAAGATTGAAAAAATCATTGTTGATACTTCCTTTGATGATATCACAGATACTATGAAAAAGCTTATTGCAACTGCAAGAATGGATACAAAGTTCGGAGTCTATTGCGGCGGAAATTATTTTTATCGTCTGACTCTTAATGATAAAAAGATTATGAAAACACTTCTGCCTGATAAGTCAACTGCTTATGGTAATCTTGATGTCACAGTGTTTAATAAACTAATTTTAGAGGATATTCTAAACATTTCTGAGGAAGACTATGACAAATATATAAAATATACCAAAAGAGCAACAAAGGGAACTTTAGCAGTTAACAACAAAGAGGTTTCCTGCCTTTTCATAATGAATCCTGTTAAAGCAGAACAAATCAGAGAAGTTGCACTATCAGGTGATGTTATGCCCGATAGGTCAATTTATATTTTCCCTAAGCCTGCGACAGGTGTCATCATAAATAAATTTTAAACAGAGGCTAATATAATGAAAATTTATAAAAATGTCAGTGAATTGATTGGGAAAACTCCGATTATGGAGCTATCTAATTATAGCAAGAATGAAAAGCTTTTATCAAATATTTTAGCAAAGCTTGAGTTTTTTAACCCTGCAGGAAGTATAAAGGACAGAGCCGCTTACCAGATGCTTGATGATGCTAAAAAGAAAGGTCTTATAAACGAGGAGACAGTTATAATTGAGCCAACAAGCGGAAATACGGGGATTGGACTTGCTTCGATTTGTGCATCGAAGGGGTATAGAATAATATTGACAATGCCTGAAACCATGAGTGTTGAAAGAAGAAATCTTTTAAAGGCATATGGAGCAGAGATTGTTCTTACTGACGGGAAAAAAGGTATGAGTGGTGCGGTTGAAAGAGCAAAGGAACTTTCGGAGCAATTTAAAAACAGCTTTATACCGAGTCAGTTTGAAAATTCTGCAAATCCGCAGGCACATATAAAAACAACGGGTCCTGAAATATGGGAAGATACTGATGGAAAAATTGATATGTTGGTAGCTTGTGTCGGAACGGGCGGAACAATTTCAGGTATCGGAAAATATTTGAAATCAAAAAATCCAAAGATAAAAATTGTTGCAGTTGAGCCTGAGTCTTCTCCACTTTTATCAAAGGGCATTTTTGGTCCTCACAAAATTCAGGGAATTGGTGCAAATTTTGTGCCCGATGTTCTGGACACAAATATTTATGATGAGATAATAACTATCACAGATGATGAGGCGTATAAAGCGGGCAAGGATATTGCAAGAAGCGAGGGTATACTTGTTGGAATATCATCAGGTGCCGCAGTGTGTGCCGCTGCTAAGCTGTTGAAAAGACCTGAAAATAAAGATAAAATGGTTGTTGCAATTCTTCCTGACACAGGTGAGAGATATCTGTCAACCGGAATGTATGATTAAAGGAGAGAAAAAAATGAATGATTGTTTGTTTTGTAAAATTATAAAAGGGGAAATTCCGTCTACAAAGGTATATGAAGATGAATATGTTTATGCTTTTAATGATATTGAGCCGCAGGCTCCTCATCATATCATAATTGTGCCGAAAATTCACATTGAATCAGCAAATAATCTAGACAAAGATAATTCAATTTATGTTGCTAAAATTTTTGAGGTAATTCCCCAGATTGCAAAGAAACTTGGGTTTTCCGAGGACGGATACAGAGTTGTTAATAACTGCGGAGTAAATGGGGGACAAACGGTTATGCATCTGCATTTTCACTTGACAGGCGGCAGACAGTTTGGATGGCCCGCAGGTTAATAATATTAAATTTTTTATAAGATAAAAGAAGCATTATTTGCATAATGCTTTTTTTATTTAAAAAAAGTTGCACTATGCTATTGACAAATTTGGATATTTATGGTATAATATAGAAAAATCATGATTTTTACAAATTTTTTTACAAACTAAGTTGCGTGGTGCGATTAGATTTTTGCACACGCAAAAAAATTACAATACGAATAGCATTATGCAACAACGGGAGTGATTATTATTCCAATAACAGATGAAAATATTATTTTGCTTATTCGCTATATGGCCCGTGATGGTCTTGATTATGAGGAAATCGTAAAAAAACTTGGTATTTCAAAAAGAAAGATTAATAATCTTATGAAGCAGGATGCAACATTAGAAAAGGAATTGGAGTTTTCAAAGCTATTGACAGATTATGCAGTTGAGGATGCATTGTTGAAAAAAGCTCTTGGCTCAACCTCAGTTGAAACAAAACAAACCCAAAAAAGTACAGGAGTTGAATCAATTACTGTGACAAAAGAAATTCCGTCTGATACTGCTGCATTAAAGTTCTGGTTAGAGCACAGATGCCCGCAAAAGTGGGCGGAAAAAAGTGAAACCAATCAGGCAATTGATGAAAGACTTGAAAAAATTTCTAAGGAAATTTCAAAACAAGCCTTGGAGGAAGCAGGAGAAGATAATGAAATTCAGTAAAAAACAGCTTGAATATTGGAGATTGGCAAATCACCGATGGAATATCAAGCAGGGTGCAACAAGAAGTGGAAAAACATTTCTTGACTACTACCTCATTCCAAAACGAATTCTTTATTGCACAGGAAGTGGACTTATCGTGCTCTTGGGAAATACAAGGGGAACACTTAACAGAAATATTCTAGAGCCTATGAGAAATATTTGGGGTAAGGAATTAATTGGGAATATTGGATCTGATAATACAGTTAATATGTTTGGACGAAAGGTACATACTCTTGGTGCTGACAAGATAACTCAGGTGCAAAAGCTTCAGGGAGCAGGAATTGAATATTGCTATGGTGATGAGATTACAACATGGAATGAAGAAGTTTTTTCAATGCTTAAATCCCGTCTTGATAAGCCAAACTCCTTATTTGATGGCACTTGCAATCCTGATTCTCCAAATCACTGGTTAAAACAGTTTTTGGATAGTGATGCAGATATTTTTTTGCAGCATTATACAATTGACGATAACCCGTTTAACTCTCCTGAGTTTGTTAAGAACTTAAAAAAGGAATATTCAGGGACTGTCTATTATGACCGCTTTATTCTTGGAGAATGGGCTGCGGCTGAGGGACTTGTTTATCCAATGTTTTCGCCTGATGAGCATATTGTTTCAGATTGTGATGAGAATGGAGAATTTTATATTTCAATTGACTATGGCACAAATAATCCGACATCTATGGGTTTGTGGTGTAAAAGTGGTGGAATTGCTACAAGAATTGATGAGTATTACTATGATAGCAAAAAGACTTTAAGGCAGCTTACAGATGAGGAATATTATGATGCTCTTTCAAAGCTTGCGGGGAACAGGAAAATCAGATGTGTTATTGTGGACCCATCTGCTGCAAGCTTTATAACAACTATTCGTCGTCACGGAAGATTTATCGTTAAAAAGGCAGATAACAGGGTTTTGGATGGTATCAGATTTTGTTCTACATTACTCTCTCAAAACAGGCTTAAATTCAGTCAATCATGTAAGGATATCATACGCGAATTTGGTGCATATCGTTGGGATAACGAGGCATTAGAGGATACAGTAATCAAGAAAAATGACCACGCCATGGACGATATGAGATATTTTTGTCAGACTATTATGAGAAAAGAAAGATAGAAAGGAATGGTGCCATTTGAAGAGAATTTCTGATGTATTCAGGAAAAAAGATTATGTGTCCGAGATTATGCCATTATCTCAGATGTCAACAGCTATAGCAGAGTGGAATTTGCTATATCAGAACAAATCATATGGTGATGGGGAAAACAGCTTAAATCTTGCAGCCGGCATTTGCTCAGAACTTGCAAGACTTACAACAGTTGAATTTTCCTCACAAATAAGCGGAAGCAAAAGAGCAGATTATCTGAACAGGCAATATCAGAGAATAATAGACAAAGCAAGAGACTTTGTAGAGCATGCCTGTGCTCAGGGTGGGGTTATATTAAAACCATATCCATATAAAAATGAGCTTTATGTAAGTGTTGTCATGGCGGAGTCATTTTATCCGACAGAGTTTAGCTCTGATGGTGAAATCAGTGGTGGAATATTCTTTGAAACCATTACAAAGGATGGATATTATTATACCAGATTAGAGGAACACAAGCTTATTAATGGGCAGTATATTATAAATAATTCTGCATACAAGAGCAGATTAAAAAATGTGCTTGGACGAAAGATTTTATTGACAGAAATTGAAAAATGGGCTCAATTAGAGCCTGTATGCGTCATTGAAAATGTTAAACGACCGCTATTTGTTTATTTCAAGATGCCACTTTCAAACACTGTTGATATCAATTCTCCTTTGGGTGTTTCAGCTTTTTCAAGAGCTGTTAATCTTATTAAGGATGCAAATATTCAATATAAAAATCTTTTGTGGGAGTTTGAAAGCGGAAAAAGAGCATTGTATCTTGACGAATGTGCTATTCGCGAGGATGAGGACAACAATCCTCACATTCCTGACAAAAGGCTTTATAAGATGTTGTCAACAGGTGATGATACTTTATTTAAGGATTGGTCGCCAACTATCAGACAAACGGAGTATTTGCAGGGCCTTGACAGAATTTTAAGAAGTATTGAGTTTAATTGCGGGCTTGCTTACGGAACATTGTCAGATATGCAAACAAGCGAAAGAACAGCTGAGGAAATTAAGGCTTCAAAGCAAAGAAGCTATGCGACCATATGCGATATCCAGAATTCTCTAAAGCGTGCTTTAGTGGAATTGGTTGAGGTATTGGATATTTATGCCGATATTTATGATTTTGCTCCAAAGGGAGAATATAATGTTTCATTTAATTTCGACGATAGTATTATATGCGACAGAACTAAGGAGTTTTCTGAAAAAATTATACTTTTGGACAAGGGGATTATTGCTCCCTGGGAAATGCGCAAATGGTATATGAATGAGGAAAACAATGAGGCGAAGCAAAGGATAGGTGAAATTAATGGAGTACAGCTGTGCAACACTTTGGCACAAAATGCCCAACGGAACTTATAAAAGAATATTATTTGACCGTGTGCTGATAACAAAAACGAGGGGCGCTCATATTGGAGGCTCGGTTATTGATGAAGAAAATAAGATGAGGGCAAGAATTTTTGTTCCCTCAAAAACAGACATTTCGATTGGAGATATGCTATGTGAGGGTTATGAGATTTCTTTGATACCGACGCCCGACGCCCATATAATTAGAGAAATTAAGGAAAATTTCAGCACAAGTTCTAAACTAAGACATTACAATGTTTTGTGTGTTTGATTTTTAATCGGGAGGTGAGATAATGGACAGAAATTTTTTAGAGTCACTTGGTGTTAGTGAAGAGAGCATTGATGAAATATT
>JAZOTJ010000095.1:0-7710 GCA_045657585.1 Clostridia bacterium
GTTGCAGCTCTTTTTTTATAGATAAACTCTTATATCTATTGCAAGTCTTTCCTCAATATTTATAAGTCTTTTTGTGATGTCCTTTGCTTTTTCTTCTGCAGCCTTATATTTGTTAAGATACTTATGCAAGGATTTAACTCCCATATTACAACCATCTGTTATCAAATCTGCAACAGTGTCATCTCCCGGCTCAACCGCAAGCATAACATTTGTTTTCATCCACGACATACCCTTTGCCATTGCATTTGGTTTTTTACCGCTGTCCTGATAATCATTCAACAATGTTCTTGTTTCTTCACCAAGCTTTTCGTGCTCTTTTTTGCTGTCGGTTAACAGCTTTTTAAATTTTTCATCCTCAACAGAGTCAAGCACTTCATCAATTGATGATATGCCCATTTTAACCCCTGCATTACACTCTCTCAACAATTCTATTGTATCATTTTCAACCATAATTCACACCTCCGTATTTATATGTGTATTATCCCACATTTAACTTGTTTTATTCGCACAACATTGTCAGAAAAAAGACAAGTAGACCTGTTGTTTTCTACCAGTTTTCTATTGCAATAATAACTAACTTGTGATATACTTTAAAATGGAGTTATATTTTAATATGTATTTAATTTGAATGATTGGGAAATATAAAAATGCATTTTGTCAACCGCGTTTCCAAAGGAGAAATTGTATGAATAAAGTTGATGCTACAGTAAAAAAAGAAACACGATATATAGCATATTTTTGTGCAATTTTAAGTGTGTTTATGCAGGCAGTTTTTGTCTTGTTGAAAAAATGGGACTACACTGTGCTCCTGGGAAATATCATTTCCTTTACAGTAGCAGTTCTTAATTTTCTTTTTATGGGAATCACGGTTCAGAAAGCTGTTAATATGGACATTTCTGATGCAAAAAAGCTGATGAGGTCATCTCAGGCTATACGAAATGTATTTATCTTTGCATTAGTTGCTATTGGTGTTATATTACCTTACTTTAATACAGTAGCGGTCATCGTTCCTGTGTTCTTCCCAAGAATTGCTCTTATGTTTCGTCCACTTATAAAAGAAGAGAAGGAAGTGATAGATAAGTGAATCGTAAGTCGCTAAAATTCAGAATAATTGACATTTTATATATTGTTATGATGATTGTTCCGATATGTTTTGGTATAACTCTCAAAGTTATGACTACACCAATATCAGAGGGAATAACCATATCGGGTGCAAGAATATATCTGACTCTTCATATGCCGATACAAAATCTGCCTGTTACAGAGTCACAAATTAATTCAGCTATAGTAATAATATCTGCTCTGTTTCTGTGCCTTTATCTTACTCATGGAATAAAAAACGGAGTTTGGCTTAAAAGACATCATTTTGCAGAATTGATAGTTGAGAAAAGCACTTCTCTTGTTGTAAACAATATGGGTGATTATTTCAAATCCTTTGCTCCGTTTATAACAGCTATACTCGGGCTTTCGGGATTTTCAAGTCTTATAACATTGTTCGGACTGTTTCCCCCTACCTCAGATATAAATATTGTGGCAGGCTGGGCAATTCTCGTGTTTATCCTTATAACATACTATAAGATGAAATGCGGTCCTCTTGAATACTTCAAGAGTTTTGCAAACCCTGTTTTAATGGCACCTTTGAATGTAATAAGCGAGATAGCAACTCCTGTATCAATGGCATTTCGTCATTATGGCAATGTCTTGTCAGGTTCAGTTATATCAGTTCTCGTTGCAGCAGGTTTACAAGGGTTATCAAATATCATTTTCGGAGCACTGCCCGGATTTTTTGGCAGTTTCCCGTTCTTGCAGGTCGGACTTCCTGCAATTTTATCAATTTATTTTGACATATTCAGCGGTTGTTTGCAGGCATACATCTTTGCCATGCTGACTATGCTGTATATCTCGGGAGGATTTCCTCTCGAACTATACAAAGAGCGACAAAAGAAAAAAGCTCTTAAACAAAAAAACTAAACGGAGGTATTTTTATGGAAATCGCAATCAGTATTATTTTGGGATGTTGTGCATTAGGTGCAGGCTTTGCTATGATAGCAGGTATCGGCCCCGGTATCGGTGAAGGTAATGCAGTGGCAAAGGCTTGTGAAGCTATAGGCAGACAGCCTGAGAGCAAGGGTGATGTAACTACAACTATGCTTATGGGTTGTGCGATTGCTGAAACAACAGGTCTTTATGCTCTTGTTGTGGCAATTTTGCTTTTGTTTGTTACACCAAATATGTTTATAAATATACTTATTAACTCAATTGGTTAATGCAAAGAGGTAAGAATTATGCAATCATTGGAAGTTATTTCTGTTAATTTGTGGAATATACTGATTTCGTTGCTTAATTTGCTGATACTTTTTCTTCTGTTTAAAAAGTTCTTGTTTAAGCCTGTCAATAATATGCTTGCAAAGCGCCAGAATGAGATTGATGAAAGATACAGTGCTGCTGATGAAGCAAAACGATTGGCAGAAGAGGATAAGCTTTTATGGGATAAAAAAATCTCTACTGTAGAAGAAGAATCCGAAGCATTGATTAAAAAGGCACAAGACAGCGCCAAAAGACAGGGTGAAACAATTGTCACAAAAGCAAAAGAGCAGGCAGATGGCATAATCCGTCAGGCAGAAACTCAGGCACAGCTTGAGATGAAAAAGGCGGAGGATGGTATCAAAAAAGAAATTGTCGAAGTTTCAACTGCTCTTGCCAACAAGCTTTTAGAACGCGAGATAAATGTCGATGACCACCGCGAACTTATCGATTCATTTATTGAGAAAATAGGTGATGAAGAATGAGTGAAATAAGTAACGAATATGCAAAAGCATTATTTATGCTATCATGCGAAAAAAGATGCACGGGAGAATATAAAGATGCACTTGATTTGGTGTCAGATGTTTTTTCTGAAAATCCTGTGTATACGGAATTTCTGTCAACTTTTGCAATCCCGCTTGACGAAAGATTGAATGCACTTGAAGATGCATTTTCTGACGCAGTTCCAAGAGATATTTTATCATTTTTAAAGCTCTTATGTGAAAAAAAACACATTGGCGAATTTTTGGAATGTGCAGATGAGTACAACAAGCTGTATAATGAAATAGACAAAATTTCAAACGCAAAGGTTACAAGCGCCGTTGAGCTTACCGAAACCGAAAAAACTGCACTTAAAAATAAGCTTGAGAAATCAAGTGGTCACACAATGGAGATTGATTATATTGTTGATAAGTCAATCATAGGTGGCCTGATTATAGAAGCAGACGGAAAAATAATCGACTCAAGCCTCAAGAAGCAACTTGGGGCTGTAAAGGATGTGATAAGCAGATGAGTACAAAAACTGATGAAATCAGTCAGATAATAAAAGAACAAATTAAAAATTATGAATCAAAGATAGAAATGCAGGAAACAGGAACTGTTATTCTTGTCGGTGACGGAATTGCAAGAGTTTACGGACTAAGAGCCTGTATGGCAAGTGAACTTCTTGAATTTGAAGACGGAAGTATGGGTATGGCTCAGAATCTTGAAAGTGAAACCGTTTCTGTAGCTCTTCTATCCAACGAAAATAACATTCACGAAGGTTCTGTTGTGCGCCGTACCGGTAAGGTTGTATCTGTTCCTGTCGGAGACGGACTTTTAGGCAGAGTTGTTGATGCATTAGGTAATCCTATTGATGGAAAAGGTCCGATTTCTACCACTGAAATAAGACCTATCGAAACCGATGCGCCTGGAATTATCGAAAGAAAAAGCGTGTCTGTTCCTTTGCAGACAGGTATTAAAGCTATAGACAGTATGATCCCTATCGGCAGAGGTCAGAGAGAGCTTATTATCGGTGACAGACAGACAGGTAAAACAGAAATCGCTATCGATACAATAATAAATCAGAAAAATACAGGTGTAATCTGTATCTATGTTGCAATAGGACAGAAAAACACTGCAGTTGTTCAGCTTGCAAATGAGCTTACCAAAGCAGGTGCTATGGAATACTCAATTATTGTATCTGCATCAGCCTCAGAAACTGCCCCACTTCAGTATGTGGCACCATATTCAGGCTGTGCTATGGCAGAATACTTTATGGAACAAGGAAAAGATGTGCTTATAATTTATGATGATTTATCAAAGCACGCTATTGCTTACAGAGCACTTTCATTGTTGATAAGACGTCCACCCGGACGAGAAGCATATCCCGGAGATGTTTTTTATCTTCATTCAAGATTATTGGAAAGAGCTGCTTGTGTTGCCCCTGAATACGGTGGCGGTTCAATAACCGCACTCCCTATCATAGAAACGCAGGCAGGCGATGTTTCAGCATATATTCCGACAAATGTTATCTCAATAACAGATGGTCAGATATTCTTAGAAACTGAGCTTTTCCACGCAGGAATTATGCCTGCTATTAACCCTGGTATTTCAGTAAGCCGAGTTGGTGGTTCTGCTCAGCTAAAGGCGATGAAAAAGGTAGCTGGAGAATTAAAGCTTTTATATGCTCAATATCGTGAGCTTCAGGCTTTTTCACAGTTTGGAAGTGATTTGGACGAGGACACAAAAAATCGTCTTGCACTTGGCGAGCGAATTGTTGAAGTCTTAAAACAAAAAAGAAACTCACCTGTTCGTGTTGGCTGTCAGGTTGCTATTGTATATGCAGTTATAAACGGATATTTGAATGATATACCTGTTAACGAAGTAACCAATTACGAAGAAAGACTTTTTGAACTTCTGGAGGCAGACTATTCAAATCTTTTAGAAAGATTTGAAAACAACTTCTGCGATGATGAGGATATTGATACCCTGAAAAAAGCTCTTGATGAAATGAAGAGGTGACTTTATGGGCGTAGATATTAAAAGCTTGAAAAATCGCATCAAGAGTGTTGATTCAACTCTTCATCTCACAAAGGCGATGGGGCTTGTTGCATCTGCAAAAATTCGTGGTGCTTCAATTGCTATGAATAAAAGCAGAGATTATAAAATGGCTTTGGATAATACTGTTTCATCACTTGCCTGTGCAAAATCCTGCCAGAACAGCGAATATATGAAAAGTGGCGAAAAAGGGAAAATATGCCTTATTGCCATTGCGGGAGACAGAGGGCTTGCGGGTGGATATAATTCCAATATTTTCAAGACCGTAGAATCTCAGAATGCAACAAAAATTATTCCGATAGGAAAAAGAGCCTGTGAAAAGTATGGTGTTGAACCGAATAAAACAGAAACATTTTCCTATAACGACGCTGTTATTCTTGCAAAAGAACTTTGCGAAGATTTTAAAGACGGAAAATACGAAAAAATTGGAATAGTTTACACAAAATATGTGTCTATGATGGTACAAACCCCTGAAACAGAGTGGATTTTGCCTATTCAAAAGTCAGATAAAAAATCAAAAGCTGATATAATTTATGAACCGGATGAAAAAACCATTTTGGAAATGGTAATAGAAGAATATATTGCAGGAAAGCTTGTTGCAGCTGCAAAAGAGAGCTTTACCTGTGAGGTGGTTGCAAGACGTTTTGCTATGGACAATGCAGGCAAGAATGCAGGCGAGATGATAGACAGTCTGAAACTTGAATACAATAGAGCAAGACAAGGCGCAATCACACAGGAAATTACAGAAATTGTTGCCGGAAGCGGCATGTAAGGAGAGACGAATATGTCAGATTTAGCAAAAGGTAGTGTTATACAGGTTGTAGGACCTGTTGTTGATGTTCGTTTTGAAGAGGGTAATTTGCCTGCCATTTACAATGCACTTACTATGAATATAGGAGACAGAACTCTTACAGTAGAGGTTTCTCAGCATATCGGAGATAACACAGTGAGATGTATTGCAATGGCATCTACTGACGGATTGACAAGAGGAACAGTTGTTACTGATACAGGTAATGGTATAAGTGTTCCTGTCGGCAGAAAAACTCTCGGAAGAATTTTTAATGTTCTTGGCGACCCTGTTGATAATAAACCAGCTCCCCAAGATGTAGAAAAGTGGGACATTCATCGTCCTGCCCCTGAATATTCAGAGCTTTCTACTTCAACCCAGATTCTTGAAACAGGTATTAAGGTCATCGACCTCATCTGCCCATACTCAAAAGGCGGAAAAATTGGTCTTTTGGGGGGCGCAGGTGTTGGTAAGACTGTTCTTATAATGGAGCTTATCAACAATATCGCAAAAGAACACGGAGGACTATCTGTGTTCACAGGTGTTGGCGAGCGTACAAGAGAAGGAAACGACCTTTATAACGAAATGATGGAATCGGGAGTTCTTTCAAATACGACATTGGTGTATGGACAAATGAATGAACCACCCGGTGCAAGAATGAGAGTTGGTCTTTCGGGCTTGACAATGGCTGAATACTTCCGTGAAGAAGAAGGACAGGATGTGCTTTTGTTCATTGATAACATCTTCAGATTTACTCAGGCAGGTTCAGAGGTTTCAGCACTTTTGGGAAGAATGCCGTCAGCAGTTGGCTATCAGCCGACACTTGCAAATGAAATGGGTATGCTTCAAGAAAGAATTACATCTACTAAAAAAGGTTCAATTACATCTATTCAGGCTGTATATGTTCCTGCGGATGACCTGACTGACCCGGCACCTGCAACAACATTTGCGCATCTTGATGCCACTACAGTTCTATCAAGAAATATAGCCTCACAGGGTATTTATCCTGCTGTTGACCCGCTTGAGTCAACAAGCCGTATTCTCTCAGCCGATATTCTTGGCGAAGAGCATTATACAGTTGCCCGTGAGGTTCAGAGAATTCTTCAAAGATATCAGGAACTTATGGATATTATTGCAATTATGGGTATGGATGAGCTTTCAGACGAAGATAAACTCCTCGTTCAAAGTGCAAGAAAAATTCAAAGATTTTTATCTCAGCCATTCCATGTATCTGAAAAATTCATTGGTATTGAGGGTGTGTATGTTCCTCTTTCAGAAACAATCAGAGGATTTAAGGAAATTATTGAGGGCAAACACGATGATTTGCCTGAGTCAGCATTTTTGTTTGTCGGAACTATAGATGAGGCTGTTGAAAAGGCGAAAAAGGTGGTATGATGAAAACTTTTAAATTTGTTATTTCAACACCTGATGGCAATTTGTATGATGGTGATATAGTAAAGATATCTTTACGCGGAGCAGAGGGCGACCTTGCAGTTATGGCAAATCACACTCCTTTTGTGACATCGGTAAAACCGTGTCGTTGCCGAATTGAGCTTGAGGACGGAACAGAAAAACCATTTGATGTCGAAAGAGGACTTTTGAGTGTTTCGGCTGAAAATGTTATACTTATGTCAGGAAGTGCAAAATTTGTATAAAGAAAAATAGCAAGGACAACAGTCCTTGCTATTTGTATGTTCTTTTTAAATTAAGCTGAGTAAACACTGCATTGTGTCTTATCTCTGCCCTTTCTTTCAAACTTAACCTTACCGTCGATAAGAGCAAACAATGTATCGTCACTGCCGATACCAACATTGTTACCAGGGTGGATTTTTGTTCCGCGTTGTCTAACAAGAATGTTTCCTGCTAAAACAGCCTGTCCGTCAGCTCTCTTAACTCCAAGTCTCTTTGACTCTGAATCACGACCGTTCTTTGTACTACCCATACCTTTTTTATGAGCCATTTAAAACACCTCTGCTTTCTGTTAAAATTTCGCAAAATTATGCGTTGATAGATTCGATTGTTACCTTTGTGAAAGGTTGTCTGTGACCTTTCTTTTTACGCTCGTTTTTCTTTCTCTTCAT